>NZ_VYQA01000005.1:0-275488 GCF_008710165.1 Sphingobium limneticum
TCATCACCGTCCGTGGCACCGCTTTCGAGAAGGCGGCGAGCGAAGGCGGTTCGGGCGTGGTGGAAGCCGTGGCCTCGACCGGCGACAAGGGGCTGTCGTCCTTCGTCGGCGCCGAGATCGTCAAGCTGGAACGGCCCGAACTGACCAGCGCCAAGATCATCGTGTCGGGCGGCCGGGCGTTGAAGGATGGCGAGACGTTCGAAGCGACCATCTTTCCGCTGGCCGACAAGCTGGGCGCTGCGGTGGGTGCGAGCCGTGCGGCGGTCGATGCGGGCTATGTGCCCAACGACTATCAGGTCGGGCAGACCGGCAAGATCGTGGCGCCCGAAGTCTATATCGCGGTCGGCATTTCCGGCGCGATCCAGCATCTGGCGGGCATGAAGGACAGCAAGACCATCATCGCCATCAACAAGGATGAGGATGCGCCGATCTTCCAGGTCGCCGATATCGGCCTCGTCGGCGATCTGTTCAAGATCGTGCCTGAGCTTACCGAAAAACTGTAACGGCCAAAACCTATCCAATCCTGTGGGGCAGTAGCGTCCCACAGGTCATGGCCTATACGTGCATGGTCAAAACAGGCGCAGGACGATGATCCATGCGGGCAGGACCGCCAGCGCCAGAAAGCTGCCAAGCGGCACGCGAGCCGTGCGCTGTTTCGCGCGGCCGGTGATCAGCATGACCGCAAGCCCCAATATGGACGCGATCAGCAGGATGAACGGCAATGCCTGCCAGCCGAACCAGGCGCCAAGAGCGCCCAGCAATTTCGCATCGCCCAGCCCCAACCCGTCCCGCCCGCGCAGCGCCCGATAGCTGAGCGCGATGGCCAGCAACGCGCCATAACCGATCGCCGCGCCGATGACCCGATCGGGCAAGCTGACATCCGTCGCCCAAATTCCTACGGTTAGGCCCAGAAAGGCGAGTGGCAGGGTCAGCGCATCGGGCAACCAGAAATGACGCCAATCCAATATCGCCAGCGTCAGCAGCAACCAGCCAAGCAAGGCCCAGGTGACACCGCCCAGCTCGGGCAAGCCACCGATCGCCAGCGCGCCGATGATCGCGCAAGCCGCCTCCATTCGGCCATGCAGCGGGTCGATCCGCGCGCCACAGGTGCGACACCGGCCGCGTTGGACAACCGCGCTCAGCAATGGCACCAGATCGCGGGCACCTAAATTGCGGCCGCACCCATCACAGGCCGAACGACCACGCAGGACGCTGCGCCCCTGGGGCCAGCGCAATATGATCGTGCTCAGAAAACTGCCGGCGATCGCACCGGCCAACGCACCGATAAGGGCTGCACCGATCAGCGCCGCGACCGGCTGCATCACAATGTGCCTTCGACCTTCAGCACCTGCCCGCCGCCGATCGACGCGAACCCGGCCTGTCCCAACGTCGCCGACAGCGCAGGATCGGCGGTTTCTACCCGCATTTCCGCCGTATAGCGACCAGACCGCCAGATGCGCAGGCTGATCTTTTCCATGCCCGACTGGCTGACCAATGGCAGCAGCAGCGCATCGCCATCGCAGGTCACGACGCCCGAAAGCCCTTGGCTGAGGTTCAGGCCCGGCATCTGCCCGGCCATCCGTGCCCGCACCCGCCCTTCGGCATGGCCGCAGCGATCGCCGCTATAATAAGCGCTGACATCCTCCAGCATCAGACTGCCCACCGGCAGCGGCGCGAAGGTGCGACCCAGCGGCACCGCGCCAGTCACATCGTCCACGCCGATCCGACCGAAACCGACCGTCAGCGCACCACGGATATCGTCCGCCAGCCCCTTGGTCCGGGCAATATCGAAACGGGCACGACCCATGAGCAGCGACACCGGGGACAATCCCGCCCGCACGCTGCCCAGCGGCATGTTGCCCAACATCAGCTGGTCGATCCGCCCGCTCCACACGCTGCCGCGCACCTCGCGAGCGGCGACGCCCAGACGCTCCAACCCCGCCACGCCCAGCGCCACGCGCATCGGCAGAAACAGCAACAGGCCAAAGAGCAGCGCCAGGAGCAGGACGATGCGCATCCGCCGCGACAGGATAAGGCCCATCATTGCCCTGCCCCCCGCACCAGCACGGCCTGCACCGATATGCTGCCCGCCGTGGCGGATGGGCGCGCGCTCATCGTGTCGATCCGCACGTCCTGCGCCTCCAGCGTCGCCAGCCAGGAGAAGAGCACGACCGGCCGGACCGAGGCGATGGCGATGTCCATCCGGTCGCTACCCTGCGCCTGCGCCCGTTCCAGCGTCAGCCCCGCTTCGCCCGCGCTCTGGCCGACAAACTGGTCGATCGGCGTGGCAGGACCGGTAGTGGCGGCTTCGCGGGGAAGCGTCTTCAACTGCTTCACCGCCACTCGCACCGCCGCATTACGGTCGGTCGCCGCCAGCAAAGTCTCGCGCGCGGATCGCTGCGCCCGATCGAGCGGCATCGCCACCCCGAACCAGAGCAGCACGATAGCCAGCAGCGCGAACATCACGCCCAGCATCCATTGTTCGCGGGGCGACCGCTCCGACCAATATGTCGCTATCCGTTCCATCATGACCGCACCGTGATATCTGCCAGCGTCCGTCCGCCCGGCTCCTGCGAGGGCGTCGCCGTGATCGTGAAGCCGGACGCCTGCAACGCCAGCAGCACGACATTGATGTCGTCCGCCTTGGCCGCCGCCAGCGTGGCGCGCACCATGCCATCCGGGTCACGCGACAGGCTGGTCAACGCCACGCCCGGCGCATCCTGCATCGCGCTCAGCAAAGCGGCGACCGGCGCAGTGAAGGCCCGTCCGCCCGCCCCGCGCGCCGCCAGCTTGCCCTCCATCTCGGCCAAGGCCTGCGTCGCGTCGGTCGCGCCCGGCAACACCTGCTGCGCCTGCGCCAGACTTTCATCGTCCAGTCGATTGGCTTCCATATGCTGTTTGGCGACACCGATCAGCGCGATCATCAGGCTGGCGACCAGGATCAGTGCGCTCCACAGCATGATGCGGCCCAACGTCTGGCCATCCATCGCGCGCCGTACCCGCTTGGCAAAATCGCCCTGCCGCAAGTCGAGCGGCGGCGTATCGAGCGCCGCGATCGCCCGTCCTTCGATCAGCCCCGGCGTCCCATCGACGATGGGCGCTTCCGCGATCAGTTCAGGCATCGCCATATCGCCGGTCAACGCCATGTCGATACCGCGCAATACCGTCTCACCACCGATCAAGCCGCGCGTGAAGCCCTGCTCCGGTTCGGGCAGCAGTAGCGCGGCCGGCACGATGATGTCCGGGTCCAGCCCGTGATGCTGCGCCCAGAGCACCCAATGCAGCATGTCGGCGCGGCTCGCCACGGCAATGATATGCGGCCGGGCCGGATCTTCATTCGCGTCGGCAACGGCAAACAACTGGTCGGCCGGCAGCAGCCCGCCCGCCAGCGCCGCCAGTCGCGCCGCCGCCCGCCCCTGCCGCGCCGGCAGGTCGGGATGGGCCGTCCAATGCAGCGTCACCAGCGCAGCGGGCGGCACCAGCAGCACGCGCGCCTGATCCGGCAGCGCGGCAAGACCGCAGGCCGCCAGCCAGTTGGCGCCTTCACCTGACTGGGTCAGCACACCATCGACGACCCGCATCCAGCGCGGCGCAGCCTCTGCCGCCTCGGACAGAAAGACGATCAGCGCATCGCGACTGCTCATGCCCCAGCGCCCCAGCTGCGCCGCACCAGCCGCGCGGGGCTTTCCCGCGCGTCGATCAGCGCCCGCTCCACCACCTGCGTTCCCCCGACATCCACCGAAACGTCCACTCCGAAAAATCCAGTCGTCAATTTAACCTGCGCGCCCACCTCCGCGTCCGGCGACAAGCCAGCCAGCGAAGGCATCGCCCAGAACTGCACCGTGCTGCCGTAGCCGTCCGCCGGCCGCTGCGCCAGCAGTTGCCGCGCCTGTGCCACGCTCAATTGCCCCGGCAGCAACATGGCGAACAAGGGTGCCTGCTGCGGCAGCAGCGTATTGATGTTGATCTGCGACAGAGTCGTGACCGGCAGCGCGCAAATCCACGGTTTCGCCAGATCATAGATGGCCGGGCTGATGCCACTGACCGCCCGCAATTCGCTGGCGTCCACCATCATGCGGTTGGCGGCGCGATAGGGCCGCTCCATCGCCGCATAAGTCTCGTCTTCCGCACCGCCGGGCTGCGGCACGCTGTCCGTGTCGATCCAGTCGGCCAGGCTGGCGGCGGCGACCTGCGCCTGTCGCGCGTCCACGCCCAATGCCTCCAGCAGGCCCTGAAACTGCAAGACGCCGATCGGGCGGACCTTCAGGTTTGCCTCCGTCTCGCCGCTGACGACGCTGTTGAGGTTGAAGCAATTGCCGCCATCGGTCACCCGCGCGATCGCCACGCCACCGGGCACCGGGATGGATTGCGGCGTGCCCATCCAACCGCCCGCCAGCGTGATCTTCGCCGGATTGGATGCGGTCAGATCGGCGATGCGCAGTCGTGCCATCTCCATGCCGGCATCGGCATAGGCCCGCCCCTGATCCACCGCGCCGCCATTGCCGGTCATGCGGGTCGCCAGCGCCAGCCGCTCCAGCGCGGTCGCGGCCACCACGGCCATCACCGCCACCAGCAGCAGGACCGTCAGCAACGCCGCGCCTCGTTCGCTATCCTTGCTGGGATCAGGCACCGGCCGCCCCCTCCAGCTTCTCCGCCGGACCGGGCGCGACCAGGAAGCGCAGCATGATCGGCGGCTCGCCAGAGCGCGTCACGATCATCTCGACCGCGCGGGGCATCAGGTCCGGCTGGCTTGGGGTCCAGGCCTCCTGCCATTTGCCCTGTGCGTCACGAAAGCGCAGCACGACCGTTTCGACATTGTCGAGCAAGGCCGCCGGTTCGTCGCCCGCTGCGCCGTCCAGTTGCGCATAGGTGCGCCGTTCCAACCGCCCCTGCCGCACCCAATATTCGACTTTCTGAAGCGAAGGCCGCGGCAGATCGCCCAGATTGTCCCACCCACCCCGCACGAACTGCATGACCGGCGTGGCTTCTCCGCCATCATGTGCCCAGAATGCGGGGGCGAGCGTGCCGGCCTCCGTCCGGGTGATGCGCGGCACCGCCTGCCCCAGATCGCCGGCCAGCGCGCCGCCGGCCCGCTGCACCGCCGCCATATCGTCCAGCCGCGCCTTCACCTGCGCCTGCGCGGACACGCTGTTGCCCAGCAGCAACACGCCGGCACTGGCGAGCATCGCGAAGATCATGAGGGCCACAAGCAGCTCGATCAGCGTGAAGCCCTGTTGGGCGGAGCGCTCAAGAGATGTGAAGCCGTGTTCACCCCCATCGCCGTTCGGTTCGAGCCTGTCGAGAACGGGTGAGCGCGCAACGGTTCTCGACAAGCTCGAACCGAACGGATGTTGGGAATGCGCCATCATTCGACCACCCGCACGAAACTCAGCACAACCGGTGAAGCGCCGGGCTGGCCATCCACGGTCAGGTCGACCTGCAACAGCCGTTGATCGTTGGTCGGCTTGACGGTGCGGCTCCAGTGCCAGCGACGACCGCCATTATCGACATCGCCATCCTCGTCACCGATGGAAGGCGGCACGGGATCGCTCTGCACCTCCGCCATCAGGTTGCGCGCCACGATCTGGCCCAGCGCCTTGCTGTCGAGGTCGGCGGCGGTGCGCAGCGTCACCCCCTGCAACCGCACCAGCGCCAGCGCGGCCAGGCTGAACACCGCCAGCGCCACGAGCATTTCCAGCAGCGTGAAGCCTCGCTCCGTTTCCCGACCCTTACCCACCGACCAAGACCTTCCCCGCCATATCGACGGTCACGGATACGCGCTCGCCTTCGCGGGCGAGCGTCACGGTCAGGGGATCGGTGGGCAGGCCGGTACCGTCGAAGGCGATTTGCTGGCGCCCATCCTTGCCCACTAGCGCGCGGGTGCCGCCCTTCCAGTTGGCGGTGGCGAAGGGCTTGTCCTCCAGCGGTGTCCACTGGCCACCTTCGCGGCGCTGAAAGCCGTAGCCGGACGCCGACACCCACAGACCCATGGGGCGCGCGGTCACGACCGCTTCGTCGCGCGCGGCGGCAACGCGCGCGGCAAAGCGGTCGGCATCTTCGATCACGCGCCCGCGCGGATCGGGAATGGCCAGCACGACGGCAGCTGAAATGAAGCCGATGATCGTCAGCACGACCATCAGCTCGACCAACGTGAAGCCGTTTTCGGCGGAACGCCTCAAGGGCGTGAAGCCGCGCTCGTCGGCACGCGAGCGCGCCCCGGCGTAGGCCGGGGCCCAGTGGATCAGACGCCGCGCACGCCTCTCTGGACCCCGGCCTTCGCCGGGGAACAGTTTGTCAAAGCTCGCTGGAATAGATATCCGCATTTTCGCTCTCGCCGCCAGGCTGGCCGTCCGCGCCCAGCGAACTGATGTCGAACGCGCCCTTGCGGCCCGGCACGGTGTAGAGATAGGCGCGACCCCACGGATCGTCGGGCAGCTTCTTGATATAACCGCCGCGACGATAACGCTGCGGCTGTGCCAGCGACGCCGGCGGGTTCAGCAATGCCTGCAACCCGTCCGACCCGGCCGGATAGGTCAGATTGTCTAGCCGATATTGCTCCAGCGCCTGCTCGATCGTCGCGATGTCCGCCTTCGCCTTCTCGACCCGCGCCGTGTCGGTTGCCGGGATCACGTTGATCGCCACGATCGTCGCCAGCAGGCCTATGATGACGATCACGACCATCAGTTCGACCAGCGTAAAGCCGTTTTCGGCGGAACGCCTCAAGGGCGTAAATCCGCGCTCATCAGATGATGAGCGCGCCCCGGCGCAGGCCGGGGCCCAAGGGCCTTGACGCTGTTCTGCGTCATCTGAACCCCGGCCTTCGCCGGGGAACAGGGTGCGGATAGAAAATTGCTTCATATTCAACTCCTTCAAGCCCCGGTGAGGCTTTGCAGCTGCAAGATCGGCAGCAGGATGGACAGGATGATGACGGCGACGATGCCGCCCATCAATATGATGATGATCGGCTCCAGCATCGCCAGCGCGGCGGAGGTGAAGCTGTCGAATTCGCGTTCCAGATAGTCGGCGGCGCGCTCCAGCATCGTGTCGAGACGCCCGGCACTTTCGCCACTGGCCGCCAGATAGACCAGCAGCGGCGGAAACACGCCAGCCCGCCGCAGCGCGGCCGACAGGCTGCCACCGCCCCGGATCGCTTCGACAATCTCGTCCGACGCCTTGCGCAGCACCCGGTTGTGGACGGTGTTGGCGGTCAGCGACAGGCCCTCCATCAGCGGCAGGCGGCTGGCGATCATGGTCGACAGGGTCCGCGCCATCCGTGCCGCATGCAGATCCCGGATCAGCCGGCCCAGCAAGGGCAAGCCAAGCAGCATGGCGTCGAAGCGATAGCGAAAGCGATCCACCTTCATCGCGCGCCAGAAGCCCACGCCTCCCAGCGCCATCAGGATCAGCAGAAGCCACCAATAAGCGGCCAGGAAGGCGGAAACGCCCATCACTATGCGGGTGAGCAGCGGCAATTCCTGCCCCACCGTGTCGAACTGCTCCACCACCTTGGGCACGACGAAGATCATCAGCGCCGCGACCACGAATATGGCGAAGGTCGCCAGCACGGACGGATAGGCGATCGCCGTCAGCACCTTGGACCGCATCACCGCCTGCCGTTCCATCAGGTCGGAAAGCCGTTCCATGATGGTGGGCAGGCTGCCTGAGCTTTCGCCGGCCGAAATCATCGCGCGAAAGAGCGGCGGGAAGCTTTTGGGTTCGGCGCCCAGCGCGTCGGCCAGCCGCCGCCCTTCCAGGACGCCGCCATGCACCTTGCCCACGATCGCGCGGACATGATCCTGCTCGCTCTGCTTGCCGATGGTACGCAGCGATTCTTCGAGCGGACTGACCTGGATCAGCGTGGACAACTGGCGGGTGAAAAGCGTCAATTCCTTGGCCGACAGGCGCGGCGTGCGGAGTGACAGGCCCGCCCGCTTGCGCGCCGTTTCGACCGCACCCGGCTCGATCCGCACGATGAACAGCTTGCGCGCATCCAGTTTGGCGCGCGCGTCCTCAATCGTGGCGGCCTTCATGCTGCCGCTGCGTTCCCGACCTGCGGGGTCGATGACGCTATAGTCGAAATCAGCCATCGGCGATGGTTTCCGCCTCGACCGAATCGCGGCGCGACACGCGGATCGCTTCTTCCGCCGTAGTCTGCCCATCGCGCACCAGCGCCCGCGCGGCGGACCCCAGGTTCGGTGCATTCAGGAAGGCGTGACGCGCGATCAGCGATTCGTCGCCGCCGTCGTTGATGAGGCGGCGGATGGTATCGTCCACCCGGATCGCCTCGAACACGCCGATCCGGCCCTTATAGCCGGAGCCGTTACACGCGTCGCAGCCGCGGGCCCGATAGATGATGGTGCCCGGATCGAAGCCCAGCAGCGCGCTGGCCGACTTGTCCGCCTGCACCGGCTCACGGCAGCTCTGGCAAAGGCGCCGGACGAGGCGCTGGGCGATGACCGCGCGCAGCGTGGAGGCGAGCAGGAAGGGTTCGACCCGCATGTCGCGCATACGGGTGATCGCGCCGACCGCATCATTGGTGTGGACCGTGGACAGGACGAGATGCCCGGTCAGCGATGCCTGCACCGCTATCTCCGCCGTCTCGCGATCGCGGATTTCGCCGACCATGACGACGTCGGGATCTTGCCGCAGGATCGCGCGCAGGCCCGCCGCGAAGGTCAGTCCGACCTTGGCATTGACCTGCGTCTGGCCCACGCCCTCCATCGCATATTCGACCGGATCTTCGACGGTCAGGATATTGCGCGACCCATCGTTCAACTGGCGTAGGCCCGCATACAGCGTCGTCGTCTTTCCCGACCCGGTCGGCCCGGTGACCAGGATGATGCCATTCGGTTCGCTCAGCCCTTCGCGGAAGATGCGATCGGGGGTACCGGTCATGCCCAGCAGGTCGAGCGTGATACCGGCATTTTCCTTGTCCAATATGCGCAGCACCACCCGCTCGCCTGCCCGGCTCGGCAGGGTCGACACACGCACGTCGAGCAGTTTGCCGCCCAGCGTCAGGCCGATGCGCCCATCCTGCGGCACGCGCCGTTCGGCGATGTCCAGCCGCGCCATCACCTTGATGCGGCTGACAACCACCGGCGCGACGTGGGGCGGCATGCGCAGCGTTTCGCGCAAGACGCCATCCACGCGCATGCGCACGATCAGGCCGGTTTCATAAGGTTCGATATGAATGTCCGACACGCCCTGCCGCGCGGCTTCGGCAATGATGCCGTTGATCAGGCGGATCGCCGGCGCGTCGTCCGCGCTGTCGAGCAGATCGTCGGCGGTCGGAATGTCGGCGGCCAGAATATCCAGCTCGTCCGCGCCGACCTCCAGCGATCCGGCCATGGCTGCCGCGCTGCCTTCCATCGCATAATGGTTGGACAGATGCCGATCGAACTCGCCCGGCGCGACGAAGATGACGTCGAAGCTGCGCGCCAGATGGCGTCGTACTTCCAGCAGGATGCGCGGATCACTGCCCTCGCGCACGGCGATGGTCAGCCGATCGCCCTCCACCGGCAGCATGACCACGCCATGTTTGCGCGCGAAGACATAGGGAATGTCGATCGGCCGCGATGGCGCCGAAGGAAATTCAACAGCTTGCGACTGATCGCTCACTTCTTCTCTCCGCTTGCCGGTATCTCGACAGGTCGCACCACGCCTCTCGACTGGCGGACGCTGGGTTCGATAACCTGTGACGGCGCGGCGCCCGCATCGGGCTGAACCACGGCATCGCCCGGCTGCGCCGCGACCGGCGGGGTCGCGCCCATATAGTCGCGCACCAGTTCGTCGATGGTCGGCTCCATGTCGGGATTGCGCTGCAACTGCATGCCGCGCACATAGCCATAGCGCTGTTGCGTCAGCCGCTGCGCGTCTTCCTTGGTGCGCAGGATGGTCGGGCGGATGAAGACCATCAAATTGGTCTTGGACCGGCTGCGGCTGCGCGATTTGAATAGCTCGCCCAGCCCCGGAATGTCGGACAGCAGCGGAATGCGCTCGATCGTCTTGCGCTCATTATCGTCCAGCAAACCGCCCAGCGCGAGGATCTCGCCATCGTCCACGGTGACGGTCGTCTCGATCTCACGCTTGTTGATGATGAGGTCGCTGCTGGAATTGCTGACCGGCCCGGCAACGCTCGACACTTCCTGTTTCAGGAACAGCTTGATCGCGCCGCCGGTATTGATCTGCGGCTTCACCTCCAGCTTTATGCCGACATCCTGCCGCTGGACGGTGCGGAACTGATTGTCAAAATTCTGGCTCAGCGCCTCGCCGGTGGTGACGGGCACCTGCTGCCCGACCAGGATCGACGCCTTCTGATTGTCCAGCGTCATCACCGATGGCGTGGACAGCAGATTGCTTTCCGTGTCGGACTTCACCGCATTGATGATCGCGCCGAAGATACCGTTCTTGCCGATCTGCGTGCCAAGGCCACCGATGATCCCGGTCGCGCTTTGCAGGCTGCTAATCGCCGCTTCCTGCAAGCTGCTGGCCAGATCGCCGTTCTCGCGCGTTTCGGTGGTCGTGATCGTCCCGTCCGCCGCCACCACCGTCGTCTTGGTGGTCCCCAGCTGGTTTGCGCCATAGGCACCGGCCAGCGTTAGCAGATTGGGCGAAGCATTGCTGTAATTGGTCGCTGCAAAGCCCGTCTTCGTGCTGCCGATCAGGAATTGCACGCCCAGCTTCTTGGCCGCCGCATCGCTGATCTCCACAATGATGGCTTCGACCAGCACCTGTTCGCGGCGGGTATCGACCTG
The DNA here is from genome assembly GCF_008710165.1 of Sphingobium limneticum. NCBI lineage: Bacteria > Pseudomonadati > Pseudomonadota > Alphaproteobacteria > Sphingomonadales > Sphingobiaceae > Sphingobium > Sphingobium limneticum. Next base: position 10,755 of record NZ_VYQA01000005.1, read on the forward strand.
ACGGATGGTTTCGCCCAGCATCCGCTGCACGTCGCTATTGGCCGCCACGATGATGGCGTTGGCGCCTTCATAGCGGGTGACGATCGCCGGGCCGCGCGTGGATATCCCGCCGCCGCTGGACGACGAAGAGGAGGACGCTGCCGCCACCGGCGCCGCCGCCTGGGACGCAGGCGCCGCGCCGCTAGCCGCCGGGGTGGAGGCCGTCACCGGCTGGCTGGTCGATTGGCCCACAAGCTGCTGCAACACCGGCAACAGCTTTTCGGCATCGGCATGTTCCAGCCAGTAGACGCGGATTTCCGTGCCGCTTGCCGCCTGCTGGTCCAACTGTCGCGCCATCGCCACCAGCCGGGCGACGGTATTGGCGTCACCCCGGATCGCGACCGCATTGCTGCTGTCGATCGGCACTACGGTGGCGGCCGAAGGCGCGGCATTCTCGCCGCCGCCGCTGGCCACCAACGCCTGCAACGACGTCGCGATTTCGCGCGCGCCGGCATTTTTCAGCATCACCATCTGCGTCGCAGCCGTATCGCGGTCGATGCGGGCGATCACCTGACGGATGCGGGCGATATTGTCGGCATAGTCGGCCACGACCACGCTGTTGCCGGCGCGGTTGGCGGTGACGGAGCCTTCCTTGCTGACCAGCGGGCGCAGCGTTTCCAGCGCGCTTGCCGCATCGATCGAACGCAGGCGGAAGACTTCGGTGACGAAGCTGTTGCGATTGGCCGCACGGCCGACGCTGCTGGGCTGGCCGGCCGCGCCATCGGCCGGCTGGATGCGATAGGCGCCGCCCGGTGCCGGCACCGCGACCAGACCATTGGCGCGCAGGGTCGACAGCACGATCTCGAAATATTCGGATCGGCTGAGCGGCCGGTCGGTCACGACCGACACTTTCCCCTGCACCTTATTGTCGATGATGAAGGTGCGGCCGGTTACCCGCGCTGCATCTTGAATGAAGGCGCGGATATCGGCATCGCGCACGTTCAGCGTCTGCTGCGCCATGACAGGTGCAGCGATCGGCGTGGCAAGGGCGAGCGCGGTGGCTGCGGAGAGGAGGAGTTTGCGGGTCATTGGCCTTGCACTATGATGTTGACCGATGCGACGGCGGCGCCGCGCTCGACGGTCAGGGAGAGGCGCGCGCCGGGCGCGATCTGGTTCTGAAGGGTCTGAAGATCGCCGGCCGATCCGATCGGCTGACCATTGATCTGGCTGACGATATCGCCAGGCTTGAAGCCCACGCCGGCAAAGCCCGGCCCCTTGGACAGCACGGCAAGGCCGGTGACGCGGCCATTCTGCAAACGCGGGGCAAAGCCGATGTCGCGCTTCAGGCTGTCGACGGTAGGGCCGGCACCGGGCGGCGCGGGCGGCGGTGGCGCGGCGCTCTGCCAACCCTCGCCGCTCGCCGGAGCAGGTTCCGCTTCGGGCGCCGGGGTCGACTGGTCGAGGAAAATCTGCTCTTCCGCCCCGCCCCGGTCGATCGTGACATGGTCGAAGGCCACGGCTTTCAAAACCACGCCCGGCATGACCTCATCCCCCACGGCGAAGCTGTTCTGCACCCCGTCGGGCGAAGCGATGATGGCCGAGCCCAGCCCTGACCCTTCATTCAGCCGTATGCCGTAAAGGGTCAGCGCCAGCGAGGTGACGACACCGCTGCCGGCCTGTTGCGGCGCACCGCTGCGAAAAAAGGGGTCGAAGCTGGCGAAGAGCGCCTGACGTGCGGCGAGAGACAGCGTCTGCGCCTGCCGCCCTTCCCACGGGCCAAAGCTGCCGACCGGCACCACCACGGCCCAGACAAGGCGCACAAGTTGCAGCGCCAGCACCACCAGCAGCAGCTTTTCGAGCAGCGCCAGCCAGTCGATCGCCGGAAGCGATACCGACCGTTCGCGCCTGAAACCGCGCATCCTATCGCCAAATGGCACACGCATGATGGTGAAGCACGCCCCCGTTTATTCCCTAGGGGCCAGCTAGGCGGGTGATCTTACTCCAGAATGACAGTTATATGACTGATATATGACATGACGTAATAGCGGTGTCCCGCGACTTGCATTTTCAACAACGGAAGATAGGCGTGGCGACGTCTTTCCATCATCTTCGCCTTTTCGGATCGCCCATGACGAACCAGATCGACGCCCCTTTGAATATCGATGCTGACCCCGCCTGGATTGCGTCCCACCCCCGCATCCAGCGCGTGCCGAGCAAGGAATTGACGCTGTTCATCCAGCGCGATTTCCTGAATGCGCAGGATTGTGCCGCGCTGGTCGAGCGGATCGACGCCAGCCGCCGCCCTTCGACCATCGCGGACGCCAATGGCGACGGCTATTTCCGCACCAGCGAAACCTGCGACCTCGACCATGCCAACCCCTTCGTCGCCGCAATCAATGCGCGGCTGGACGCCTTTGCCGGCATCGCCACGGCCCATGGCGAACCGATCCAGGGGCAGCGTTATGATGTCGGGCAGGAATTCAAGGCGCATACCGATTATTTCGACCCCAAGGGCGCGGATTATGCGCGCTATTGCTCGGTCGCTGGCAACCGCACCTGGACGCTGATGATCTATCTGAACGAACCGGCCGCCGGCGGCGCCACCCGCTTCACGAAGATCGGCAAGACGGTCCAACCCGAAACGGGCAAATTGCTGATATGGAATAATCGCCTGAGTTCAGGCGAACCCAATCCCGCCAGCATCCATCATGGCATGAAGGTGCGAACCGGCGTGAAACACGTCATCACCAAATGGTATCGGGAACGCCCCTGGGGGTAATCAAGACCAGAAAGGCTGAGCCTCCACCAACTTGCCATGCGCCTTCGCCGCAGCGCGGAGCAGTTTCGGCTTGTCCGCCATGTCCGCCTCCCTCGCCAGCCCGATCCGCGCCAGCGTGGCGGGGGCCGTCACCAGATCGTTGAGCTTGCCGAGCCTGTCCTGCATCGCTTCCAGCTTACCGATGAAGCGCTTGTACCGCCGCGCCGTCTTGGCGGGAAAAAGATCGCCAAAATATTCAGAAGCATAGCGCAGTTTCTTCGCATCCTTTCGCACGGCATGCCGCGCCTCGTCGCTCAACCGCTTCATATGCTTACCGCCTTTGGCGACGCGCTTGCGGCGTTTGCGCAGCCGATCCGCCGCAAAGGGTGCGATAGGCTGCGCGGCTTCGTCGCCCAGACCCGCGCCATCCGCCAGCCATTGAGTCAGGTCGAGCATCAACATCCGCACCCGCGCGGCGCCCAGCCATTGAAGCACGCGTGCATGCGCCTGCGTCCTCGCCGCTTCCAACACCGCATACCCGGCCGCATCATCGACCGACAGAACGTCCAGATCGCGCGCCTCGCCCAGCACATGCGCCAGCCAGCGCAACTCGCCCTGGAACCCCGCCACCTCCTCCGCTCGCAGGAGCGGCCCGAACAGGCTCAACGCCGTGCGCAACCGGCGGATCGCCACCCGCGCCTGATGCAGCGCAGCGGGCACATAGCCCTCCAGCAACAGCCCCTCGTTCAACCGATAATGGCGCAGGCACAGCGCCACGATCCGCCCAAAGGCATCGCCGGTCGTCATATCGGGATCGAGCCGCACCGGTTCCGCCTTGTGCGCCTTGGGCAAGGCCTTGGTCAGTCGATAGCCACGCTCCGACTTGCTCAGCACCCCGGTCCGCACCGGCACATCCGCGTCGATCCGCCGCGCCAGCGCGAACAAGGCCGCCGGCGCACCATTTTTCAACTCCAGTTCGATTTCGCAGATCGGCTCCTCCCGATCGCCAGCCCGCACCACGCCACGGTCCAGAACCAGTTCGATCAGCGCGCCATCCTGCGGCACCAGCCAGGTCCGCCGCTCCACGATCACTGCAAAGACCGGCACGACATCGGCCACCGCATCGCCCAGCAGCGCCGCCACCGGATTGCCGTCATCCAGCACCGGCGTATCGCCACGCACGGGCCTTTCCCACTCGTCCCGCGCGAACAGCCCCGCCCCGCCACGTCCATTCGCCTTAACCGTCTGGATGCGCCGCCGCCCCGATCGGCGAATGCGCAGGCTCACGCCCTGATGGGCCAACTGATGATCGGGCGTGTCGAAATAGGTGGCATGCAATGTCGCCGTCTCACCGTCCAACGTCAGCAAGGGCGGCCATTGCGCAAAGATTTCAGCCGCTTGCGCAGACAGTTCCAGCTTGAGTTCGATTTCCGCTTGCAAATCCAGCTTCCTCTCGACGCCCCCGCGATGAACATGCCCTTTATCATGGCCGCACCGTTCATGGAAATGCCACGAGAGTCCCTGAATTGTCACATGACAGTCCCTCCATTGTCACAGAACCAGCATCACCATGTCATCTGGCGCGCCTAACTGCCCGATCCGAGGGCGACAGGGGGCGTTGTCCGAATCGAAATTCCCCTGCGCTCCGCACTTCAACCATCCCGGCAAGACCGGAGCGGAGACGACATGGCCAAGATTAACCGTATCCAAACGATCCTGATGGCGAGCTGCGCCTGCGTGGGCCTGAGCGCCTGCGGCGCCGACGACATCGCTTCGCCCGGCGAAGGCACGATCGTCATTCCGGCTCCGACGCCGACGCCAACCCCCACGCCGACGCCCACCCCGACACCGACCCCCACGGCCGTGACGCCGGCAGCCAACTGCCCGACCATCGCAGGTTCGGTCCAGCTGACCGACGCCGGCACGATCACGGATGGCACCAACACCTGGCGCAACTGCGCCTTCCCGGCGCGCTTCACCGCATCGACGGCCATTTCGAAGCAGACCGGCGTCATCTACTCGATGCCTGGCCGCGTCGATGTCGGCACCGATCAGGGCGCGACCAGCACCGGCAACAACGTCACGCTGACGATCGATCCGGGCGTCACCATCTTCGCCGGCACCGGCAACACCTTCCTGGCCGTCAACCGCGGCAACCGCATCAACGCCGTCGGCACCGCGACCCAGCCGATCGTGTTCACCAGCCGTGAAAACGTCCTGGGCACCAGCACCGACCAGTCGTCGGGCCAGTGGGGCGGCGTCGTGCTGCTCGGCCGTGCGAAGATCACCGACTGTCTTGCCCCGGCCGCCGCACCCGGCACCACGGCGTGCGAACGCGACACCGAAGGCGCCAGCGGCGCGCTGTACGGCGGCGCTGACGACACCGACAATTCGGGTCGCATGTCCTACGTCCAGATCCGCTATTCGGGCTTCGTCCTGTCGGGTTCGAGCGAATTGCAGGGCCTGACCCCCTCGGGCGTCGGCACCGGCACCGTGCTTGACCATATCCAGGTCCACAACAGCTCGGACGACGGCATCGAAATCTTCGGTGGTTCGGTTCACCCGCGCTATCTGGTCCTGACCGGCAACGAAGACGATAACCTCGACACCGACATGGGCTATCGCGGCACCGTCCAGTTCCTGCTGAGCATCCAGCGCGCGAACAACGACATCGGCGACGGTTTCCTCGAAACCGACTCGAACGGCGGCACCAACAGCAACGCCAGCGAAGACGCCCTGCCGCGTCAGTACCTCAAGGTTGCCAACTTCACCGCCATCAACCGTGCGACCACCGGTTCGAACGGTGCGGCCATGCTGCTGCGCGGCGGCGCCGACCTGGCGCTGGTGAACGGCATCATCGTCAGCCCGACCCAGAGCTGCCTGCGCATCGACAGCACGCCGACCGTCCGCGACGCCGACACGGCGCTTCAGGACGCCGGCAAGCCGCGCTACATCTCGGTCGTGATGCAGTGCAACAGCACGCCGTACAAGGGCAGCCGCGGCGTCGATGCCGCGACCGTACAGTCGATCTTCGAAGCCGGCGCGAACAGCACCATCAGCTACACCCCGTCGCTGACCAGCCTGTTCATCAACGGCCCGACCGAAACCGCTCGTACCGCCATCGACCCCAAGACCATCGACACCAACTTCGCCACCACCAACTATATCGGTGCGGTGAAGGACAGCGCCGATACCTGGTATGCTGGCTGGACCTGCAACTCGGCGACCGCCAGCTTCGGTTCGACCAGCGGCAATTGCACCGTCATCCCGCGCTGATCGGCACCTGACCTCAACAGGGGCGGGGGAGCGTAACCTACGCTTCCCCGCCTTCTTTTGCCCGCATCCTTTTGCACCGAATTTTCCCAAGGGGGACGAATAGCATGTCGAAGCCGCTCAGCCTGGCGCGCCTGCTCCTGATTTCCACCGCGCTGGTCGCCCCGATGGCGATGGCGCAGACCAACCCGACTCAAGCTGGTGACGCCGGCATGACGACCACGCCCAGCGCCGCCGATGAGGCCGACGCGCAAGAGGGCAATGTCGACGTATCGATCCCGGGCGCCGACATCGTCGTCACCGGCCGCCGCACCGCCAATATTTCGCAGGCCGCGCCGCAGGTCGTCAACGTCCTGTCCGCCGCCGACATCAAGCGTACGGGCGAAGGCGACATCGCCGGATCGCTCCAGCGCGTAACCGGCCTGTCGGTGGTGTCGGGCGGCTATGTCTATGTCCGCGGCCTTGGCGATCGCTATTCGCTCGCCCTCTTGAACGGCTCGCCCCTGCCCAGCCCGGAACCGCTCAAGCGCGTCGTTCCGCTGGACATCTTCCCGACCAGCGTCATCGCATCGACCTTGGTGCAAAAGAGCTTCTCGGCCAATTTCCCCGGTGAATTCGGCGGCGGCGTCATCAACCTGACGACCAAGGCGATCCCGACCGAATCCTATCTGGAACTCGGCGTCGGCAGCTCGGCCAACACCGAAACCTCCGGCCAGATGGGCTATACCCATTATGGCGCCAAGTCCGACTGGACCGGCTTCGACGACAGCTCGCGCGACGTTCCGCCGCTGCTGCAGGAAGCGATCAAGAGCGGCAAGCCCTTCCCGAACATGCCGCGCGCCGACCTGCGCAACATCGCGATGCAGTTCCTGAACGCAGACACCACCCTGCTTCAGCGCACCAACAGCCTGCCCTTCAACTTCTCCGGATCGATCAATGCCGGCACGGCGGTCGATGTCGGCAGCGACGGTCGCCTGGGCATCATCGCGACCGGTTCCTACAGCAACAAGTGGCGCACGCGCGACACGTTGCAGCAGGCGTCGCTCAACCCGGCCGAAGGCGCTGGCAAGAATACGCAGCAGATCAGCACCGACAATGAAGTCACGGTCAACGCCCTGCTGGGCATCGGGCTGGAATTTGGACAGCAGAAGCTGCGCTGGACCAACCTCTACATCCGCGACACATTGAAGCGCAGCGCATTGTCGGTCGGCCAGAATGACGGCCAGATCCAGGGCGCCGATTATATGACGCAAAATACCGCCTGGTATGAGCGCCAGTTGATCGACACCCATCTGGTGGGCGAATTCAAGCTGAGCGACGCGCTCAGCCTGGACGTGCGTGGTGGCTTCTCTAACTCGCAGCGTGAAGCGCCCTATGAACGCGAATTCGTCTATGTGCGCACCAATCGCGCCCTGGCCGAAGATCCGGTCGGCAATCGCTTCATCAACGCCTTGAACCGCCAGCGCGGCGACGCCTCGGTCACTTTCAGCGATCTCAACGAAGATCTCTGGTCGGCCGGCGCGGATCTCAGCTACAAATTCTCGCCCGACTTCACCGTCACGGCGGGCTATGCCTTCACCGACACGAAGCGCACCTCGTCGCGCTACGAACTACATTATGACGCCACCAACCTGCCGCTCGCCGTGCAGCAGTTGCGCCCCGACTATCTGACGTCGGATGCCACGATCCAGCTGTACGATATCAGCCTGCTGGAATTTTCGGGCAATTATCCGGTCTATGACGCCGCCATGCGCGTCCATGCCGGCTATGCGCAGGTGCAGGCGCAGATCATTCCGGGCCTCAGCTTCAATGCGGGCGTCCGTTATGAAAAGGGCGACCAGTCGGTGACCGGCGTGGACGTCTATAATACCGGCGTCACCCCGTTCAATCAGATCAAGAAGGACTATTGGCTCCCCGCCCTGACCGTGACGGTCGAAGCGGCCAAGGGTGTGCAGTTCCGGGCCAGCGCATCCAAGACCATCGCTCGCCCGCAGTTCCGTGAGTTGATCGCTCAGCCCTATCTCGACACCGAATCCAACCGTTTCTTCCGCGGCAACCCCTTCCTGAAGGACAGCCAGCTGTGGAACGCGGACATTCGCGCCGAATGGTATATGGGGCGTGACGAACGACTGATCGCGGCGGCCTTCTACAAGAAGATCGACAATCCGATCGAAACCTTCACCACGATCAACGATACCTATGCGGTGACGACCAGCTTCGCCAATGCACCGGAAGCGTCGCTCTACGGTTTCGAACTGGAAGCGCAGAAATATGTCCCGCTCGACGGCCTGTCGGACGGCGACTTCTTCGCCAACCGTCGCGTCGCGCTGATCGGCAACTATACCTACACCCAGTCGAAGCTGAAGGTGAAGGATGGGGACACGACCATCCCCTATACCTACACCACCGGCGACCTGCCTGCCGCGTCGGACTATTTCCTGAACGGCGTGCCGCTGACGGGTCAGTCGGACCATCTGGTCAACCTGCAACTGGGCCTGGAAGATACGGAAAAGCTGTCGCAGCAGACGTTGTTGCTGACCTATGCCAGCCCGCGCGTCACCAGCCGCGGTCCGAACCTTCAGCCCGACATCAAGGAAAAGCCGGGTATCCAGCTGGACTTCGTCGCGCGTCAGGGCGTGAAGCTGCCCGGCGGGATCAACAGCGAATTCAAGCTGGAGGCCCGCAACATCCTGGGCCGCAAGTTCCAGGAGTTCCAACAGGCCGGCGACAACAAGGTCTATTATAACCGGTACAAGATCGGCACCACCATCGCCGCATCGATGACCGTGGCCTTCTGAAGCATCGTGCGGAAAAGTGGAAACCGGTTTTCCGCTCAAAACGATGCGAGAATAAAAATTCAGAGCGCGCGACCAGCGTCAATCCAACGCGGCGCGCTCTGATCGTCACCACATCGCAGACAAGCGAACGGCCGGAAACCCGGCCGTTTTGCTTTCCAGTCAAAGTGCCGTCATCCCAGCATGAGCGAAGAGACGCCCTCCTTGCCGGACGACGCCCCTGCTCCCTGCCCCTTGTTCCGGCTCGCCCAGATTAGTTCATCGCATAGCTGGGGTTGAGGCGGCTCAACGCCCGCACCGCCACATCGCGCGACGATTCTTCGTTACCGTTGGCCAGCACCAGCGTCACTTCCGGCGCGAAACGGGCGGAGCGATAGGCTTCGCGTGCCTGTGCCATCTTGCCAAGGCCGGCATAGGCATTGCCGAGGTTGATGAGGCGGGCGGGATCATTTTCGCCATAGACCGGCATCGACGCGAGCTTGCGTTGCGCATCCACGAAGCGACCGGCCTGGAGCGCAGTCGCCGCCAGCGTGCCATCCGGCGCGCCGACCACGACCATCTCCTCGGGCGCCGCCTGGGCCATGCCAGGCGTCATAGCCGCCAGCGCCAGACCCATCATGATAGCGGCCTTCTTCATGTCCCGATCTCCTCGAAAAAACTTCCTAATATAGCCAGAAGTATTTCATTTAGATGACATCGGAACAAGATAGCATGATCTATAGGGAAACAAGTTTCTTTGCTTTAAAATCAGTGCGATATGAATTTTACTTCATATTGTCATAAAAGCGTAATTGAAAAAACAGGTTAGTCGCGCCCGATTCGAATCAAACGAATCATGAGACAAGCGCCATCATCGCCCGGTCGGACGACATCGATCATGACGATGAAAGGAAGGTCCAGGGACTTCTGTTGCCCGGCGCCCTGGAAACCGCTGAATTCCCTTCTGTTGCCCGGTGGGTTCAACCGCGCTATTTTAGAGTAATGTCAGGCCGTGAGGCCCTCAATTACGCTGCAATGGCGAGTGCTTCGTTATCGTTGGCACTTGTGAGTTTTGCACAGTTTAACGGCTTACACGGGCCGGGTAAAAATATCGCCTTTGAACACACGTCGATCCTAGTTCGGCCCCATCAGACACCCCGTTCCGGCTGGGCCGTCACGGGACATGTGGTGGAACCGCCGGGTACTGCCCCCGGGTCCGCTGCGTCTATTATACGACACACTTTATCACCATAGCCGGGCGAACCCGGCCCGACCCATATGGGCGTAATCGAACGCTTTTTCAAGCCATGGACTTGGCAAGCAGGACAAAGCCTCTGCTGCGGATGACAGCGGGCAAGGCAGATAATGGCCCAACCGCTCTCTATCGCTGCCCACTTCCCCCCGCGCGCATCCCGCGCTAAGGCTCTGCGCATGATCCTCGTCATCGACAATTATGACAGCTTCACCTGGAACCTGGTCCATTATCTGATGGAGTTGGGCGCTGAGGTAGAGGTCGTCCGCAACGACGCCATTTCGGCGGGCCAGGCCCTGTCCAGCGGCGCGAAAGCGTTCCTGCTTTCGCCCGGTCCCTGCACCCCCAATGAAGCGGGCGTCAGCCTGGACCTCGTCGCGGCCTGCGCCGATGCCGGTGCGCCGCTGCTGGGCGTGTGCCTGGGCCATCAGTCCATCGGTCAGCATTTCGGTGGCAAGGTGGTGCGTGGCGGCCTGATGCACGGCAAGACATCGCCCGTCACCCATGACGGCACCGGTCTGTTCTCAGGACTTCCCTCACCCTTCACCGCAACCCGTTATCACTCGCTGATCGTGGAAGATATTCCGGCCGATCTGGTCGTCAACGCAACCAGCGCCGACGGCTCCGTCATGGGCTTCCGCCACGCGACCCTGCCCATCCATTCGGTGCAGTTCCATCCGGAAAGCATCGCCACCGAATATGGCCACGACATGCTGGCCAATTTTATGGCGATCGCCGGCCTGCCGGTGCGGGAACGCGAAGCGGCCTGATCATGGCCATGGGTGGGCGAACCGGATGTATGATCCTGTTCGCCGCCTTGGTTGCATGGGCGCCGGCCGCGCCAGCCCGATCCGAACAGCGCTGCACGACTGCGAACGCCACCGCCACCGCCACCGCCACCAGCATAGAGGCCATACAGGCCGACTATCCAACATGGGCGGGCAGATGCGTGCGCGTGCGGGGATTGGGCATCGACAGCCAACTCTATGCCGACCGGCAGGCACTGACGGACGACGACACGCCCCTTGGAGAGGATGCTCGCCGATCCATCATCATGCTGCCTGACGGCAAGGCGCCACGCCTGCCCCGCAATCGCCCGATGATGGTGGATGTGATTGGCCGCGTTGGCAGTTGCCGGGCCGCGCATGATGTGGTGGCGGAAATGTCGGCGGACCAACCCAACCGGATCATCATGGTATCGGGCTACTGCCACACCTCGCTCGCCACCTATATCGCGCCGTCCGCTATACGCCCGGTCGACCGAACACGGCCGGTCCGCCTGACGGAAGCCGAAGTCCCTGCGGAACGGCGCGGCATCGTCGAAGCCCCCGTTCATTCGAACAAGCTGCCCGCCATGCGCAGTGCGGCGCACACCCTGTTCGCAGCCCTGGCTACGCGCGACAAGGCCGCTTTCCTCCGTCTCAGCGAACCCGACGGCATCGCACCCCGTCAGCAGAAAGACGCCCGACGCAAATTCACCCGCCTGATCGCCCCGCGATCCGCTTTCGCAAAGATACCGGCAGCACATCATCCGGAGCGGATGTTCGTCGAACGGCTGGATGCAGCCGAGGCCGATCCGTCGCAAGCCATAGTCTGCCGATGCCGAACGTCCGATTGCGCCGGCAAATGGCCGGTCGTAATGCGCGATGCGGACAATCTGCCGGACCGTCCCTATGTCTGCGTTCACGCCAACGACTATCTGCTCGGCCCCGGCCGCGATACCGTGATCCAGGTCACGGCCGAACAGGCGCTTGATGGTTTCGCCGAACCTCTGTCCTATCCAGCACGAAAGGACTAAACTGCGCATAGCCGCTTTGCGAATATGTCCGGAATAGGAAACGCAATGTCAAAATCAGCGGGAAAAGTGCGAAGTTAAGGATCGACGCCCCCTCGACTCATCGCCCCCGTGCCGACTAAGGCGGATGCGATGACCAGCCTGCCCGATCCTTCTACGCCGCTGTCGGCCGATACCGCCGCTCAGGCTTTCGACCTGCTGTTCGATGCCGACCTGAGCGACGAAGCCATTGCCGATTTCCTCGTCACCATGGCCCGGCGCGGCGAGACGGCGACCGAAATCGCCGCCGCCGCCCGCGCCATGCGCGCCCGCATGATCCCGGTCAGCGCTCCCACCGGCGCGATCGACGTGTGCGGCACCGGGGGCGACGGGCATCATACGCTCAACGTCTCCACCGCTGTCTCACTCGTTGTCGCAGCCGCCGGCGTGCCGGTCGCCAAACATGGCAACCGCGCCGCCTCCTCCAAGGCCGGCGCCGCCGACACGCTGGAGGCGCTGGGCCTGAACCTGGACAAGGCCGCCACCACCGCAGAGGCCACCCTGGCCGACCTCGGCATCTGCTTCCTCTTCGCGCAAAATTACCACCCGGCGCTCAAACGGCTGGGTCCGATCCGCAAGGCGATCGGCGAACGGACCATCTTCAACCTGATGGGCCCGCTCGCCAATCCGGCCAATGTCCGCCGCCAACTGGTCGGCATCGCCCGCCCCGCCTATGTTCCGATCTATGCCGAGGCGCTGGCGGAACTGGGCGCGGACCGGGCGATGATCGTGTCGGGCGACGAAGGGCTGGACGAACTGTCCTTGGCCGGCGGCAACGATATCGCCGAAGTCACCGGCAACGGGCTGGTCGCCATGCGCCGCCTGACCGCTGCGGAACTCGGCCTGTCCACCCACCCGGTCGATGCGATCCGGGGCGGCGACGCCACCCACAATGCCGCAGCTCTCCGCGCCCTGCTGCAAGGCGAAGAGGGGCCGTATCGCGACGCGGTGCTGCTCAATGCCGCCGCAGCCCTTGTCGTCGCCGACGCCGCAACCGATCTGCGCGAAGGCGTGGAGGAAGCGGCCGAAACCATCGACCGCGGCCTTGCCAACGCCCTGCTCAATTGCTGGATTGCCTACAAATGACCAACAAGCTGATCGAAATCTGCGATTTCAAGCGCGAGGATGTCGCCCGCCGCCGGGCCGCGACCAGCATCGCTGCATTGCATGCCCGCGCCAGCGAACAAACCCCGCCACGCGGTTTCCGCAAGGCACTGGACGATGCAGCACGCGCCGGCTTCGGCCTGATCGCCGAAATCAAGAAAGCCAGTCCGTCCAAGGGCCTGATCCGCGCCGATTTCGATCCGCCCGCCCATGCGCAGGCCTATGCGGCCGGCGGCGCGGCCTGCCTGTCGGTCCTGACGGACGAGCCCTATTTTCAGGGCCATGACGATTATCTGATGGCCGCTCGGTCGGCCTGCGCCATCCCCGTATTGCGCAAGGATTTCCTGGTCGATCCCTGGCAGGTGCTGGAAAGCCGGTCGTTGGGTGCAGACGCCATCCTCATCATCGTCGCCGCGCTGGATGACGGCCAGATGCAGGAAATCGAGGACGCCGCCCTTGGCCTGGGCATGGACGCCCTGATCGAAGTACATGACGAAGCGGAACTGGAGCGCGCGCTGAAGCTGCGCTCGCGTCTGATCGGTGTCAATAATCGCGACCTGCGCGATTTCTCGGTCGACTTCGCCCGCACCTATGAGCTGGTGGGCAAGGCGCCAGAAGGCTGCACCTTCGTCGCCGAAAGCGGTCTTGGCAGCCATCCCGACCTCCTTGCCATGGCCGACCACGGCGTGCGCTGCTTCCTGGTCGGCGAAACGCTGATGCGGCAGGCCGATGTGGAGGCCGCGACCCATAATCTGCTCACCGGGGCATGACCGGCCTCACCCATCTGGACGATGATGGCGCGGCGCGCATGGTCGATGTCGGGGCAAAAGCGGTGACGGCACGCGAAGCCGTCGCCTCCGGCCGCATCGATATGAGCGCGAACGCTGCCAAGGCCATCGCCGACGGGCTGGTCAAGAAAGGCGACGTCCTTGCCGTGGCGCGGGTTGCCGGCATCATGGCGGCGAAGAAGACGGCCGACCTCATCCCGCTCTGCCACCCGATCGCGCTCAGCGCCGTGACGGTCGATTTCTTGCCTGACGATAGCGGCGTCACCGTGACCGCCACCGCCCGCACCGCCGGCCAGACCGGCGTGGAGATGGAAGCGCTGACCGCTGCCTCGGTGGCGCTGCTTACCATCTACGACATGGCCAAGGCGCTGGACAAGGCGATGGTCATCGGCGCGGTCCAGCTTGAATCCAAGACCGGCGGCAAGTCCGGCGACTGGCGCCGCGTCCCATGAGCCTGTTGCCGGTCGAAGAAGCGCAGGCTCGCCTGTTCGCGCTGGCCGACCGGCTGCCGGTGGAAACCGTTCCGATTGCGCAAGCCGTCGGCCGCTGGCTGGTGCAGGATATTGCCGCCCTGCGTGACCAGCCCTGGGCCGATCTGTCGGCGATGGATGGCTATGCGGTCCGCGCCACCGAAATGCCCGGCCCTTGGCGCGTCACCGCCGAAAGCGCGGCAGGAACTGGCTTCCAACCCACGTTGGCACCAGGGGAAGCCAGCCGCATCTTCACCGGCGCGCCGCTGCCGCCCGGTGCCGACGCGATATTGATCCAGGAAAATGCGACCCGCGACGGCGATCGCCTGACCGCCAGCGCCGACCCGCTGACGCCCGGCCGCCATGTCCGCCCGACCGCCTCCGACTTCGCACAAAATGCGATCCTGCTGGATGCCGGCAGCCGCCTCGGCCCGGCGCAGATAGCCCTCGCTGTGCTGGGTGGCCATGGCACCGTGCCCGTCACCCGCCGTCCCCGGATCGCCATCCTGTCCACCGGCAACGAACTGGTGCCGCCCGGCGCGCCGACGCCCGCTGGCCTGCTGCCCTCCTCCAACGCGCCGATGCTGGCGGCCCTGCTCGCCGCCCTGCCCTGCGACGTCATCGACTTTGGCATCGTCCCGGACGATCTCGATGCGATGGTCGCCGCGCTGGGTCGCGCCAGGAGTGCCGACATCATCGTGTCGACCGGCGGCGCGTCGGTGGGCGATCATGACCTCGTCCGCCCTGCCTTCGTCCAGGCTGGCGGCACGCTCGACTTCTGGAAGATCCGCATGCGCCCCGGCAAGCCACTGATGGCCGGGCGGCTTGGCAACGCACTGTTCCTCGGCCTGCCTGGCAATCCCGTTTCCGCTTTCGTTACGGCGACGCTCTTTCTGCTCCCGCTCGCCCGTCATATCAGCGGCGCGCGCGATCCGCTGCCATTGACGAGCGATGCCATGCTCGCCTCCGCCCTGCCGCAAACCGGCGATCGCGACGATTATCTGCGTGCCTGGCGCGCGCCCGACGGCATCGTCTCCGTCACGTCGCAGGACAGCGCCGCGACCGCCGCCATGGCCAAGGCCGACTGTCTGATCCTGCGCCCGGCCGGATCGCCCCCTGCCACGCCCGGAACACGCGTGACCATCCTGCCACTTTGATGCGCGGAACGCTTGACTAACCTTCATCTGTTTCCTATGCGTTCCTCATACGTTCCACGGAGGACCGCAATGTTGACGCCCAAGCAGCAGGAATTGCTGAGCTTCATTCAGACCCGATTGGACGAAGGCGGCGTGTCGCCATCGTTCGAGGAAATGAAGGACGCGCTGGACCTGCGATCCAAGTCCGGCATCCATCGTCTGATCAATGCGCTGGAGGAGCGCGGCTTCATCCGCCGCCTGCCCAACCGCGCCCGCGCATTGGAAGTGTTGAAGCTCCCCGACGCGATGCACCGCGCGCCCACGCCGATCGTGCCGCCCAAGCCCAAGCTGGTGACGCCGCCGCCCCTCCTGCCGATCGCGGCCAATGACGTGATCGAAATCCCGATGCACGGCCGGATCGCGGCGGGTGTTCCGATCGAGGCGATGGAGGGGCAGGCCATGCTCTCCGTCCCTGCCGCTCTGCTAGGCGCTGGCGATCATTATGCGCTGGAAGTCTCAGGCGACTCGATGATGGAAGCCGGCATTCTCGACGGCGACTTCGCGCTGATCCAGCGCACCGATGTCGCCCGCGAAGGCCAGATCGTCGTCGCCCTGATCGACGAAGCGGAAGCGACGCTCAAATATTTCCGTCGCGACGGCGGCCGCGTGCGCCTCGACCCGGCGAACAGCGCCTATGAGCCGCAAATCTACGATTCACGGCAGGTCCGCATCCAGGGCAAGCTGGCGGGGCTGTTGCGCCGCTATAATTAAGGGGCCGCGGCTCTTGGTCGCGGCCTTGGGCGACTGATCCAGGGATGGGCATCGCCCGGCCGATGGACGGTGTGAACTTCGCCCTTTTCCAGACCGATCGACAGACCGCCGGTGCGCGCCAGCAACCGGCGGTCTATCTTCATCCAGCGCGGACGACACCAGCGCGGCAGCCCGCGATCGCTGACGACGATATCCGCCGCGGCGCAATCTCGCGCGAAATCTTGGCGGGCAATCAGCACATCGCTGCGCGTGAACAGCAGCCTCCAAGTCCGCCCCTTGCCGTGCTTTAGGCGGACAGCGCAAAGATCGACGGAACAACGCGCCTCCGGCAAGTCGGCGATCGCCGCCAGTTCGCCATCATAACCAGCGCTTTCGGACAGGACGTCACGCACATAATCCCCCGCCCGATCGCGCAATATCGCCATGCCCTTTCCGGTCCGCACCGCCACATGGCGACCGTCGCCGGTCACCAGAATATCCGGTGGCGTTGCGGCAAAGGTCACTGCCACAGCGATAAGGACCGGCGGAAGCCCCAGCCAGCGCCAGCGCGTTCGCCAGAGCAGGCACCAGAGCAGGCCGATCATGGCGATACCGAACAATCCCATGCCCATGGTCGGCGCCAGCAGGCTCGCCATCGGGCTGGCCGCAACGCCATGGGCCAGCAGCAGCAACAGGTTCAATGACTGCTCGGTCAGCCACCAGGCCGGCGCCCCCAGTCCAGCGACATCCAGCAGCAGCGCCAACGCCTCCAACGGCATGACGACGAAGGTGGTGAGCGGAATGGCGATCAGATTGGCGAAGGCGCCCAGCAATCCCGCCTTGTGGAAATGAAACAGCGCGATCGGCATCAGGGTCAATTCGACCGCGATCCCCGTCGCCAGCATCACGGCCAGATTTCGCCCCAGCTTGCGCAATCGCCCTTCATCCCGCGCGGCGGCAAAGGCTCGGAAACGGGGATGCTCCGCCAACGCCACCAACGCCGTCACCGCCGCAAAGCTCATCTGGAAACTCGGCCCGGCCAACGCCTCCGGCCACAAAAGCTGCACGATCAGTGCGCCGGTCGCCACCAGCCGCAGCGTCACCGCATCCCGCCCCATCGCCAGTCCGCCCAACACCAGCAGCGCCGCGACGCAGGAGCGCACCGTCGGCACCTCTGCCCCGGTCAGCAATGTATAGCCGATCCCCGCCAGCGCGCCGCCCGCCGCCGCGATCAGCATCAATGGCCAGCCCAGCGCCGCCCGCTGGCTAAGCGCCATCACCCGCATCAGCAGGAAAATCACCGCGCCGATCAGCGCCGTGACATGTAGCCCGCTGATCGACAACAGGTGCGCCAGCCCGCTGCGCCGCATTGCTTCCGCATCCGCCTCTGGAATGGCGCCCTGATCCCCGGTGGCGAGCGCTACCGCAATCCCCTCCGCCGGCCCATCGACCCGTTCCAATATATGCCCGAACAGACGTGCCCGCAGCGGCGGGGCCGCAGTCGACGGGGTCAACACCTCAACAGGCTTCAGCGCCTTGCCCGTCGCGCCGATCCCCTGAAAATAGGCCCGCGCAGCAAAATCATAGCCTCCCGGCACGCTCGGCGGCGCAGGGGGCATCAACCGCACGCGAAAGCGAATCCGAGCGCCCTCCCCCAATCCCGCCGGCACATCGGCATCGGCGATATTGACCCGCACCACAGCCGGCAGGTCCGGCGTATCGACTGGCCGGATCATCACTCGCACCATCGCCTGCGCAGGCACCGGCCGCACCGCCGCCACATCGCCCGTCATCTGCACGAAGCGCGCCCGCGTCAGGGGCGGCTGCCCCAGCAACGTCGCCTTGCCCCACACCAGCAGGCAGCCCATGCAAGCCAATATTGCGCCGGCGACAAGCATGCGCCGCAATCGCCCGCCATCCGGCAGCATCATGCCGATGCAGGCCAGCGCCAACGCACCGCAACAAAAGGCCAGCCAGGCCATGGCATGAGGCAGGATGAACCAAGCCGCGATGCCGCTGCCCAGCGCGATCGGCACCCACAGGCCGATCTGTTCTCGCTCCTGTTCCAGCCAGCTTTCCATCGCTTCCAGCCCGCTTCGGGACAGTGCCGCCGCCCTCCGACCAAGGGAGGTTTGTCGTGGCTCAAAAGCCATGCTAGGGGGCGTCGCATCCATGGATCAGCTAAGGCGAATGTCGAAGAATATGACGGTAAGTGCAACGGGAATGAACAAGCAGGTGGTGACCCGTTTCGCCCCGTCCCCAACGGGGTTCCTCCACATTGGCGGCGCCCGCACCGCCCTCTTCAACTGGCTGTTCGCGCGCCACCATGGCGGCAAGTTCCTGCTCCGTGTCGAGGATACCGATCGCGCCCGTTCCACAGAGGAAGCCGTGGCCGCCATTTTCGACGGCCTGGAATGGCTGGGCCTGGGCGGTGACGAGCCGGCCGTGTTCCAGTTCGAACGCACCCCGCGCCATGCCGAAGTCGCCGATCAACTGCTCGCAGCCGGCCATGCCTATCGCTGCTACGCCACGCCCGAGGAACTGGCGGAACTGCGCGAACAGCAGCGCGCCGCCAAGCAGCCGATGCGCTATGACGGCCGCTGGCGCGACCGCTCGCCCGAAGAAGCGCCGGAAGGCGCACCCTTCGTCATCCGCATCAAGGCGCCCCGGACCGGCGAAACCGTGATCGAGGATGCCGTGCAGGGCCGCGTCGCCGTGCAGAATGCCGAGCTGGACGACATGATCCTGCTGCGTTCGGACGGCACGCCCACCTATATGCTGGCCGTCGTGGTCGACGATCATGACATGGGCGTCACCCATGTCATTCGCGGCGACGATCATCTCAACAACGCCTTCCGCCAGCTCAGCATCATCAAGGCGATGGGCTGGGAAGAGCCGATCTACGCCCATATCCCGCTGATTCACGGGTCGGACGGCGCGAAACTGTCGAAGCGCCACGGTGCTCTTGGCGTCGATGCCTATCGCGACGAGATGGGGATGCTGCCCGAAGCGGTGCTGAACTATCTGCTGCGCCTGGGCTGGGGCCATGGCGATGAGGAAATCATCACGATCGCCCGCGCGATCGAACTGTTCGATATCGATGGCGTCGGTCGTTCGCCCTCACGCTTCGACATCAAGAAGCTGGAAAATCTGAACGGCCATTATATCCGCGAAGCCGACGATGCGCGCCTGGCAAAACTCGTCGCGCCGCGGGTCGAACAGCGCCTTGAAATCGCTATATCGGATACCAATCTAGCGCTTCTGACCCAGGCGATGGCATCGCTGAAGCCCCGGGCCAAGAACCTTAACGAAATTGCCGAGGGAGCAGAATTCCTGTTCAAAAGTTGCCCGCTCGATTTTGACGAGAAGGCCACTGCTCTGCTAGACGACTCCGCGCGCGCGCTGCTCGACAAGACAGCCGACGCTCTCCAGCCCGTCCAGTCCTGGACGGTCGAAGCGATCGAAGACGTGATACGCCGCGTGGCAGAGGATGCCGGCCTGGGATTGGGCAAGGTGGCGCAACCGCTTCGTGCGGCGCTCACCGGCCGCACGACCTCGCCAGGCATTTTTGATGTCCTCTTCCTTCTGGGGAAAGAGGCGAGCTTGGAACGACTGGCCGCCGCAGGGCACGCAGCGGCCGGTTGATGACGTACAAGGAGAAAAATATGTCGGATAACACAGCCAACCTGACCGTTGGGGGAGACGCCAAGGACTACGCCATCATGGATGGCACCGTTGGTCCGCAGGTCATCGACGTTCGCAAGCTCTACGCCAATACCGGCATGTTCACCTACGATCCTGGTTTCACCTCGACCGCCAGCTGTGAATCGGGCCTCACCTATATCGACGGCGACCAGGGCATCCTGCTCCACCGTGGTTATCCGATCGGCCAGCTCGCCGAAGAATCCAGCTTCATGGAAGTCTGCTACCTGCTGCTGAACGGCGAATTGCCGTCTAAGGCGGAACTGGACGACTTTACCAACACCATCACGCGCCACACCATGGTGCATGAGCAGTTGAGCGCGTTCTTCCGCGGTTTCCGCCGCGATGCGCATCCGATGGCCATCATGGTCGGCGTCGTCGGCGCCCTGTCGGCCTTCTATCACGACTCGACCGAGATCAACGATCCGGAACAGCGCCGCATCGCCAGCCATCGCCTGATCGCCAAGATGCCGACGATCGCGGCCATGGCTTACAAGTACAGCGTCGGTCAGCCCTTCGTCTATCCGCGCAACGACCTGTCCTACACCGCCAACTTCCTGCGCATGACCTTCTCGGTCCCGGCGGAAGACTATGTCCCCGATCCGGTGATCGTGGACGCGATGGACAAGATCTTCATCCTCCACGCCGATCATGAGCAGAACGCATCGACTTCGACCGTGCGTCTGGCCGGTTCGTCGGGCGCCAACCCGTTCGCCTGCATCGCGGCCGGCATCGCCTGCCTCTGGGGTCCGGCACATGGCGGCGCGAACGAAGCCGCGCTCAACATGCTGCGCGAAATCGGCACCGTCGATCGCATCCCGGAATATATCGCCCGCGCCAAGAACAAGGACGATCCGTTCCGCCTGATGGGCTTTGGCCATCGCGTGTACAAGAATTACGATCCGCGCGCGACCGTGATGCAGAAGACCGCGAAGGATGTTCTGGAAAAGCTGGGCGTCAACGACCCGGTCTTCGACGTCGCTAAGGAACTGGAGCAGATCGCGCTCAACGATCCCTATTTCGTCGAGAAGAAGCTGTACCCGAACGTCGATTTCTACTCGGGCGTCATTCTGTCGGCCATCGGCTTCCCGACCGAAATGTTCACCGTGCTCTTCGCCCTCGCCCGCACCGTGGGCTGGGTCGCGCAGTGGAACGAAATGATTTCGGACCCAGCGCAGAAGATCGGCCGCCCGCGTCAGCTGTACACCGGCCCGACGCAGCGCGACTATGTATCGGTCGACAAGCGCTAAGAGCGCCAGACCATCGCAAAAAAGAACGGCGCCCCGATCGGGCGCCGTTCTTTTTATATCAATTGCCGACCGGCAGGGAGAGGATGAAGCGGGCGCCTTCGCCTGGTGCGCCGCCGATGCGGATGTCGCCCTTCATCGCGCGCGCGAGGCGACGGGAAATATAGAGGCCAAGGCCACTGCCACTGGCGTCGTCCCGGCCCAGTCGCTCGAACTTCTCGAAAATGCGTTCCCGGTCCGTCTGCGCTACGCCCGCCCCTTGGTCGATCACCGCAATTCGCGCCTGTCCGCTTTCCCATTCGGTCGCCACACGCACTTCGGTGCCTTCGGGCGAATAGCGGACGGCATTGCCGATCAAATTGACCAATATCTGCAAAATGCGCCGAAACTCTCCGATCGCAAGCAAGCTTGCGTCAGCGGGCGGCGCGACGATGGTGATCCGCCGGTCCAGCGCCTTCACCGTCAACAGGCCCGCCGCGCGACGCCCCAGATCGGCCAGGTCCACCTCTTCGGAAATCACACTGAAATCCGGTCGATCGATCGCCTGCAAATCGGCCAGATCGTCCACCAATGCCATCAGATGCCGCCCCGCCGCCGCGATATCATTGGCATAGCCGGCATAGTCCGGTCGCAATGGCCCTTCCAATTGCGCGCTGATCGTGTCCGCATTGGCGATGATCCGGCCCAAGGGCTGGCGCAGCGAACGATCAAGCCGGCGCCCGAACTCCGCCGGATAGATGGACAATGGCGCTTCGTCCGGCAACGGTGCCACCACCGCCTTTTCCAATGGGAAGGCCGTGCCGCGATACCCCGTCAACTGGCCGGCATGGTCGAACATGGGGAAGGCCGAAAGGCGAAAGCGCTGCTCGCCATCGCTGGCCAATATCGCCTGCTGGTCACGAAAAGCGCGGCGTTGGGCAAAGCCGCGCAGCATCGCCATATCGCCATCGCTATCGGCCTCCAGTTGGAAGTAGCTGGAAAAACGCGCGCCCGGCACCGGCGGGTTGGCCGGCAACGCACCACTGTCGCCGCCTCCCGCCAGCACCATCTGGAACCGCAATTGCGTGTCGATCTGCCAGGTCCAACCATCCGCCAACGCCGCGATATCCGCGTCGCGCCGGCCGTCATCGGGCAGGGTCGGCGCCGATGGCCGCTCGCGCCAGTCCACGATCGACAGGCTGACGCCCTGATCGTCCGGCTTGGCCCGCACCCACATGTCGATATCGCCGCGCTGCGCCGCCGCGACCACGGGACGCGACACCAGGACGCCAAGGCGCGCCGCCAACCGGGCGATCGCCACCAGTTGCGGCACCGCAAAGGCCTCCCCCAGATCCGCGCCCGCCTCCTGTTGCAGCGTCAGCAACAAGGCATCCGCGCTCAGCAGGCGGCCATCGGCAGACAGGGTGGCTCGGACGATCGCCGGCGACGGCATAGTCATGTGCCTGCCACCGCGCGTAGATGATCAAGCTTGGCGCGCAATATGGATGAGGTGCGCAAGGCGCCGATCGCGCCATCCGCCTGTTCCTCGCTCACACCCTGATAGCGCTCCGCCTCAGCCACGATCGCGGCGTCCGAAAGCAACGGCCGCACGGGACGCAACGCCAGCAGCAGGATACGATAGTCCGCGGCCGATCCGCCAAGCGCGCGGCACAGATTGGCCAATTGCGCCACCGGTCCCATGACCAGAATGGCGACCAATTGCCGACTGCCCATCCGCAACCGCCGTGCAGCGACCGCTGCAAACAGCAAGAATCGCCGCTGTCCCAACAGGGCACCAAGCAATGCAGGTGCATCCGCGCGTTCGCCCATGCCGCGCACCAACCTATCGGCCTGGGCAATCGGGCAAGCCGCTTCATCATGATCGCGCAGCAGCGCCCAGCCCGATCGATCGAAAGCCGCCAACGACCGATCGCCCCCGTCCACCATGGTTCGCTGCGAAACGACATGAAGGCAGGCGGCCACCGTCCAAAGCAGATCGGCAAAATGTTCGGCCGGCAGGTCCGGCTTCATCGGCGCATCCTCGCCGGCCAGAGCCAGCCAGCGCCCTTCGGCCAGAGCCAATGCCGACACCGCCCTACCCAGTTCTGGATCGTCCGTCGCGGGGATGAGGTCGCCCTGCCCCTCGTCGAACTGTTCGACATCGGCTTGTCCGAATTGGCGCAGCATCAACGTCACGCCAGCCCGCATCTGCATATGCGCCAGAAGATCGGGACCAATCAATGTGGGCTGCGCCCTTATCATCGACCAGGCGAGCGGGGCCGGCCAATGATCGAGCGCGGCGGCGATGTCCGGCGCATGGTCCAGCGACAGGCGCAGGGCCATTTCGATCGCAGCGATGCAGCCGCCCAGATGGCGCCGCGTCTCCACGATCAACGCGTCCGGTCTGGACTGCACCTCGTCAGGGAAGAAGAATGCCAGATCAATGGCATGACCGACCGGAACGGCGGATAATCCTGCCATGGCGCGCGCCATCGGCCGGTCGTTGATCATGCCGGTAGGGGACGAATGGACGCTCATGCCGGTCAGAATAATCGCACGTCGTTAAAATGCACTAAACCCTGCCGGGCAAAATCGTCATTCCGGCCGACGTAGCAACATGGCGGCGATAGAGGCGATCGCCAGCAATATGGCGGTGCGGAAACCCTGTACCATCAATCCCAGAAAGCCGGTCAGGATCAGCAGAAGCAGCGCCGTGCCGGGCGTGAAGATCATCCACGGCCGCGCCGTGCCGGTCCTGCCCCAACGATCGGCCACCATCACTATGCCCAGCAGCAACGCCAGGTCGGCCGCCATCGTCGTACCACCGGCAAAGACCATGCCCGCCAGCACGATGGCCGGCACGCAGAAAGCCAGCCAGTTCATCAATGGCGCGCGTAGGGCCAAGTCGGCCAGTCGATCGCTGATTTCGGACAGGAGCAAGGCCACCAACAGCAGAAAGAAGCCGGTCAGCGGCCAGCCCAGTTCGATCGGCACCAGCGCGACGGCGCCCAGCGCGATCGCCGCGATCCGGACCTGCATGGCCGGAACCTGCATCCGCATCAGCGATGGGCTGACGATGCGCGCCACCGGCGCCAGCAGATAATGTTCGATCCCACCCCGCGCCTGCGCCTGTACCGCTCCCACGGCCGTCACTGCCTGCGCCACCAGATCGGCCTGCGCCTGCGTTTCGACCAGCGCCACGCGCCCTTCCAGCAGGTCGTCCTGAGGCACGGTGATCCGCCGCGCGCCTTTCTGCACGGCCGTCCGCACCAGCGTCAGCGCCAGATCCCAATCGCCGATCATGTCGAGCGTGCCGAACAGCAGGTCCGGACTGATTCGTGCCAGCCCCGCCCAACGCTGTCCCGCGTCGATCCGCTCGAACGGCGTGCTGGCGCGACTGTCATCAGTCACCAGCATGACATTACCATCGGCTGCGCCCATTGCATCGAAATGCGCCTGCGACACGATCGCGCCGTCCGCGACCAGGAGCACGTCGCTATCACGGGGCGCATCGCGCACCATCGACACCATGTCGCGCACCAGCGCGACGGCGATGCCGTCCGCGCTCAGCCGATCCACAGCCTGCGACAGCGCGGGCGTGATGACGCTCACCACTATCATGATGCGATCGGCGCCGGCCTGGGCCGCCTGTCGCGCCTGATACTCCACAAGGGTCTGACCGGCAAAATAAAGGCTCGCACGCAAGCCCGGCGGCGAATCGCCTGATGCGCGGCTGGCGCTGAGAATAGCGGCGAAGCTCATATTGTTACGCTTGTGACCCGATTGTTGTGCGGCGACCTTGTCGCAAGCGCGCGCGTTTCGCGCAAGCGGTGCGATAAGCCGAAACGATCAGGCCTGATCCAGGGCCTGCAACGCCGCCCGCAACTTTCGCAAAACGCGAGGATCGCCCGGCGCCGCTGCTGCCGCTTCATCGGCCAATATGATCAGCGCGGTCAGGCCAAAGCTGGCCGCCAGCCCCTTCAAACGCCAGGCTGCCAATTCCCAATTGGCGTCGCAACGCGCCCGCCCCAGCAAATCGACCTGCCGGTTGGCGCTTTCCAGAAAGGCCACGCGCAGATCTGCGATCAACGCGCTATCATCGCCGACGGCGGCTGCCAGAGCGGTATGGAGGGCGCCAGGATCATAGGACATGGGACAAACGCTATCGGGCTTGCGTTAAGTTTTGGTAACAAGGCATTTCCGCGGCCGGAAAAGATGCTAGGATGAGGACATGACAGGGGGCAGCACCATCGTCGAGTTCTGGCGAGACGAACAAACCGCGACCGGCAACGAGTCGCAGATGGACGATATTTTGCTTTTGAAACAGGCCGTTCTCGACATAGACGAGGGCGAAGCGCCAGAAGGTGCCAACGAAACCACGGTCAAGCGGCTCCGCTGGGCCTTGCTGGTGATGGCAACTGGCTGGGTCGGCTTTGCCGGTTGGGCCATCGCCACGTCCGGCAATCTGGCCGCAGGGCCCTTCGCCTGGGCCAATGCCATCGTCACCATAGCCATTCCCCTCATTCTGCTGGCCGTCGCCTATCTGCTGATGGTCCGCAACAGCCGTACCGAATCGCGCCGCTATCTCGACACCGCCCGCGCCCTGCGGACGGAGGCCGACCTGCTGGAATTGCGGCTTGGTCGGATCAGCAGCCAGTTGGAAAATGCGCGACAAGCGATGCAGGATCAGGCCGAACTGCTCGACAGCTATGGCGCGGCTGCCAGCAGCAATATGGAAGCATCCGCCGAACTCATCGCCGGCCGCGCCCAGACGACCGCCGACAAGGCCGAAACCGCCGAGCGGGCCGCCTTGGCGCTGGTATCGCGCATGGATCAGTTGATCGGATCGATCCCCGAACTGGAAGATCGCACCGGTCGCATGACCGCGCAGATGATGGACAATGGCCATGCGCTGGCCGAACGGATCGACACGCTGGAAGCGCGACTACATGCATTGGGCGAACTGTCCGACGACGCGCGCGCCCGCACGCTGGCCGCGACCAAGAGCCTGGCGAGCCAGTTGACGCAATTGCAGGAAGCCACGCGGTCGGCCTCCGAAGAAGTGACCGGCATGGCCGATATCGCATCGAGCCGCATTGATGCCACCGCGCAAGTTGCGCGGCAGGCGATGGATCGCAGCCGCGGCGATATCGAAGCCCATGCCAGCGCACTCACCGCTCTGATCGACGCGGCGCAGACTGGGGTTGCGGACACGAGCGCGCAGGTGCGCCAGACCCTGACGCAGGATCTGGATGCGGCCGAAGCAGAGCTGCGCACCCGCTTGGACAATGCCCAGCGCACGATACAGGCGGGCCTGGCCACGACCGATGAAGCGCTGACCCGGCGCGCCCTTGCGCTCGAAACGCTGGTATCCGCTGCCGAAAAGGGCATCGGCCAAGCCAGCGAGGACGCACTGGCGGTGCTGGAGCGCGACATGGAAGCGATGGAGACGGACCTGCGTCGTCGCCTCGACGCCGCGCTGCAACGGGCGCAGGAGACGCTGGCCGTCACCGACGGCGGCCTCAGCAGCCAGGCAGCATCGCTCGACGCGCTCGTCAACCGCTCACGCGAGAGCCTGACGGCGATTGGCGACGACACCGTCGCCGGCCTCAGCGACACGATCGGGGACGTCGAAAGCCGATTGCACCAGATCAACGAGATGATCGAAGGCCAGCGCAGCCTGATGGCGAGCCTGCACAACAGCCTGAACGATACGATCGCCAGCACGGATGGCCGCTTCGCCGCACTGGAAGACAGCGCCCTGGCGCGCGGCGAACGGCTCACCGGCGCATTGACCCGCATGGCGGAGGAAACGCAGCGCATCGACAAGGCGCTGGCGGCTGGCGGCATGACGGCCGAAAAGCTGATCGGGTGCGCCGAAACCCTGCTGGTCGCCCTCGATTCGAGCGTGCGGGAACTGGACGAAACCTATCCGGCGGCGTTGGAGCGGTTCGACGCGCGCCTGCAACAGAGCCGTACCCTGCTCGGCAACACGACACCGGAAATGGAAAGGCTGGAAGCCATTTCGGAGGCGCTGGTCGGGCGCACCGAAGAAGCGGAGGAAATGTTGCGCGGCCAGGGCAGTCGCCTGACCGAATGGCTGGAGAGCACGCAGGGCGGGCTGGAGGCCAATCGCGAACTGGTCGAACGGCTGCGCACGACGCTGGACGGGGCGCATCAGGATGCGACCCGCATCACCGAAGGCGCCGGGCCGCTGCTCGTCACCGCGCTGTTGCGGGTCAAGGACACGGCCGATCAGGCCGCAGAGCGCGCGCGGCAAGCCCTGGGGCGTGCCATCCCCGACGCGGCGCAGCAGTTGGCGCAGGCCAGTGATGAAGCGTTGCAAGGCGTGATCGGCGAAAAGGTGACGGCGCAGATCGAGCAGGTCGCTCGCGTAGCGGAAGAAGCGGTCAAGGCCGCGCATCAGGCATCCGAACGCCTGACCCGCCAGTTGCTGACGATCGCCGACACCAGCGCCAGCGTGGAACAGCGGATCGAGGAAGCCGAACGCGCGTCCGAAACCCGGGACCGCGACCATTTCGCGCGGCGATCGGCGCTGCTGATCGAATCGCTCAACAGCACCGCGATCGACGTCGCCAAGCTACTGTCCAACGATGTGACCGATTCGGCCTGGGCCGCCTATCTGAAGGGCGACCGGGGCGTCTTCACCCGCCGCGCGGTCAAGCTGCTGGACGCCGGCGAATCGCGCGAAATCGCACTCCATTACGATAATGACGCGGAATTCCGCGATCATGTGAACCGCTACATCCATGATTTCGAAGCGATGCTGCGGATCATCCTGTCGGCGCGCGATGGCAATGCGCTGGGCGTCGCCGTCCTCTCGTCCGACATGGGCAAACTCTATGTCGCGCTCGCGCAGGCGATCGAGCGGTTGCGGCAATAAGACGGCGGCTCAGCCGATCATTTTGCGGAAATAGACCACCCGCTCGGTTTCGGTGAAACCGGCGGCTTGGTGAAAGCGGTGGCTGGACAGATTGGCGATGTCGGCATCGGATGCCATTTCGGTGCAGCCCTGGGATTGCCCCCATGCCGCCACCGCATCGATCAAAGCGCGCGCCAACCCGCCCCGTCGCGCATCTGCCGCCACATAAAGTCCCTCCACGAACAGAACCGGGCTGGTGTCGCAGCCATTGACATAATCATGGCGCAGGGCGGCCTCGACGAAGGCGATAGCATCGCCCTGCCCATCCAATGCGACAAAGGCGATCAGGCCCTCGTTCGCCAACATAGCGGTAATGTCATCCTGATGATCGGCGACGCTGGCATCCGGCCAGAGCGCGGCGCGCATCTGCGCCCAGGATTCCAGGTGAACGGCAGCGGCGCGAACGATCCGCTCCGCAGCCTCGATCATCGCGTGACGCGATAGCCGGGCAGCATGTCGAGCGTCACCCAGCCCTGTACATAATTGGCATAATAGAGGCCGAACAGGATCGTGGCCAATATGGTCGCGCGCAGCATCACGACGGCGGGTCGGAAATTGCTGGGCGCGCTATCCGCCTGCCCCTTCAGCAGCACTTCACCCGTTTCATTGGGGGTGCGGATGCCGAAGGGGAGCATGATGAAGGCGCTGATAACCCACATCAGGAAATAGATGGCGAAGATAGCGTACCAGTTCATCGCGCCTGTTTAAGCGCGAACGATCAGCACGTCCACTATCGGCTTCTTGCCGGTCCAGCGCGTCGCGGTACGGCGCACGGCAAGACGCAGACGTTCGCGCAAAGCCTCTTCCTCCAGCGATCCCTTGGGAATGGCGGCGGCGGCTTCCTCGGCCGCTTCCGCCAGGAAAGCCGCCTTGTCTTCCTCCACCGGCACACCCTGCGTACGCAGCATAGGATCGCCGATCAGCTTGCCCTTGCGGTCGATCGCCACGGCCACGCTGATCTGACCATGCAGGCCCAGCTTGCGCCGCTCGTTTATGGTCGATCCGTCGGCGGGCAGGATGACGTCGCCGTCCAGCACCAATCGGCCCGTTTCCTGCTGGCCGATAATCTCGGGCGCGCCGGGCGCCAGACGCAGCAGGTCGCCATTGGACTGGACCACTGCATGGCGGATGCCCGTGGCAATGCCAAGCCGCGCCTGCTCCGCCATATGGCGGCGCTCGCCATGGACCGGCAGCAATATCTCGGGCCGTATCCAACGATACATCGCTTCCAGTTCCGGTCGGCCGGGATGACCCGACACATGGACTTCGGCCTGGCGATCGGTAATCATCAGGATATTCTTCTGAGCCAGCGCATTTTGGATACGACCGATGGCGATTTCATTGCCCGGAATCTGCTTGGACGAGAAGACGACCGTGTCCCCTTCCGCCAACTTGATCGGATGGCTGTCGAACGCGATGCGCGACAGCGCCGCCCGTGCCTCACCCTGTCCGCCCGTGGCGATGATCATCACCTCGTCACGCGGCAGGCTCATGACATCGTCCCAATCGACGGTCGGCGGAAAATCCTTGAGATAGCCCGCTGCCTTCGCCGTGCCGATGATCCGGTCGAGCGATCGGCCTGCAACGCAAACCTTGCGCCCCATTGCCGTCGCAACCTCTCCCAAAGTCTGCACCCGCGCGGCGTTCGACGCAAAGGTCGTGACCAGTACGCGGCCTTTGGCACCGGCGACGGCCTGCATCAGCCCCTCGCGCACATCGCCTTCCGAGCCGCTGGCCTTGTCGTTGAAGACATTGGTGCTGTCGCATACCAGCGCCAGCACGCCTTCGTCGCCGATCGCGGTCAGTTCCGCCGGGGTCGAAGGCTGGCCAAGCAAAGGCTGGTCGTCCAGCTTCCAGTCGCCGGTGTGGAAGATGCGGCCATAAGGCGTGTCGATCAGCACCGCATTGCCCTCCGGAATGGAGTGGGCCAGCGGCACATAGCGAAAACCGAACGGACCGAGATTGAAGCTGCCTTCATTCTCGATCACATGCAGCTTCACATCCTTGCTGAGGCCTTCTTCTTCCAGCTTCATGCGGATCAGGCCCGCCGTGAAGGGCGTGGCATACAGCGGCACGCCAAGATCGGCGGCCAGATAGGGGATGGCGCCGATATGATCTTCATGCCCATGGGTCAGGACGATGCCGAGCAGGTCGTCGCGCCGATCCTCGATGAAGCTCAGGTCCGGCAGGATCAGTTCCACGCCGGGATAATTGGGATCGGCAAAGGTCAGGCCGAGGTCGACCATGACCCACTTGCCCTGGCAGCCGTATAGATTCACGTTCATGCCGATTTCGCCCGAGCCGCCAAGGGCCAGGAAAATCAGTTCATCCTTGGGTATCATTATGTTTTCAAACTCCGCTCGTGCAACAGCGCCAGCCCCAAGATGGTGAGGTCCGGTGCGATCGCATCGAAAATATCGCTATTGTCATTGAAGAGGACGGCTAGTCCTCCGGTCGAAATTACCTTGGCCGGACGGCCGATCTCTGCGCGGATACGCGCGACCAGCCCTTCCATCATCGCCACATAGCCCCAAAAGACGCCGATCTGCATAGCATCTACCGTCGTCCGCCCGATGACCGACCGGTTTTCCGGCGGCTCGATCGCGATCTTGGGCAATTTGGCCGCGGCGGCAACCAGCGCGTCCAGCGACAGATTGATGCCCGGCGCGATCACGCCACCTTTATAGGCACCGCTATAATCGACCACGTCGAAGGTCGTCGCCGTCCCGAAATCGATGACGATCAGATCGTCTTGGTAAAGATGGTGCGCGGCGATCGCATTTACAACCCGGTCCGCACCGACCGAGCCAGGCTCGGCCACATCCAGTTCGATCCCCCAATCGACCGGCGCCTGCCCCGCGACCAGCGCCGTCGTCTTGAAATATTTCTCGGCCAGCACCTGAAGGTTATGGAGTGCGCGCGGAACGACGGTAGCGACGATGACCGCATCAACATCCGCGATGGCATAGCCTTCCAGCTGCAACAGCTGGTTCAGCCAGACGACATATTCGTCGGCCGTGCGCCGGGGATCGGTGGCGATGCGCCAGCGTGTCTTGATCTCGCGCCCGTCGAGCAGCGCGAAAACGACATTGGTGTTACCCGCGTCGATCGCGAGAAGCATGGCCGGTCCCTCAGTTGAGAATGATGTCGCCGGCGTGAATGGCACGGCTGTCCCCATTCGCCAAGCGCAGGATCAGCATGCCCTGACGGTCGAGCGTGTCGAATGTCCCCTCGACCTGCCCGCCATCGGGCTGGATCACGCGCATCGGCGTGCCGGTGGGATGGGCGTTGAGCAGCCAGTGGGTGCGGATGGGGTCCAGCCCCTGCGCCCGCCAAATGGAAAGCCAATGGGCGAAAAGCTGCGCGAGCCGATCATAAAGGGCTTGGGCCGTGGCGTCGATCGCGCCCTGCGCCGCCAGGCTGGTAACGGGACGGTCTAGTCCGACCGGATGACCGGTCACATTGATGCCGATGCCCACGACGATCGCGTCGCCCGCCCGCTCCAACAATATACCGGCGATCTTGGCGCCATCGACCAATATGTCATTGGGCCATTTGATCCGCGCCTGCCCCGCGCACAACGGCGCGACCAGCGCATGGACCGCATTGGCCGCAACCAGCGCCAGCGTGTGAGGCAACGGATCGGTCGACTGCAACCGGATCAGCGTAGAACAGTAAAGATTGCCATCCGGGCTTTCCCAGGCGCGACCCATGCGCCCCTTGCCCCCGGTCTGGCGCGCGGCGCGCAGCCAGCTACCGTCAGCGCCCCCCTGCTCCGCCAACGCCAGCATATCGGCGTTGGTGGAACCGGTTTCCTCGACGAAGCGGAGCAGTGTCAGAAGAGCGACGCTGCCGCGGCAGCGCTCGCCTGATCCAGCATGGGGTTGAGCAGGTAACCCAGAACGATCACCACGGCACAGGCCGTCAGGATGATGTTCTCGACCGGGCCGCCCTTCGCCTCATAGGTGGCGACCGGCTCGTCGAAATACATCGTCTTGATGATCTTGAGATAATAGAAAGCACCGATCACCGACATGGCGATGCCGAAGGCCGCCAGCGCCGTCAGGCCGGACGCCACCGCCGCATCGAACACCAGGAACTTAGCCCAGAAGCCGAAGAGCGGCGGGATACCAGCCATGGAGAACATGAAGATGGCGAGCGCGGCCGCCAGCCCCTTGCGCGACTGCGACAGGCCGGCCAGCTTGGCGATCTCTTCGACCGGTTTGCCGTCGGCATCGCGCAATTGCAGGATGCAGGCGAAACCGCCGATGATCATGATGACGTAGATCGCCATGTAGCTCATCGTCGCGGCCGCACCGGCGGGCGTACCCGCAGCCAAGCCGATCAGCGCGAAGCCGACATTGTTGATCGACGAATAGGCCATCAGGCGCTTGATGTTCGTCTGACCGATGGCGGCAACGGCGCCGAACAGGATGGACGCGAGCGCGACGAAGATCACGATCTGCTGCCAGTCCAGACCGGCCGGACCCAGCGCCTCGATCGCCACGCGGACGGTCAGGCCGATGGCCGCGACCTTGGGCGCGCTGGCGAAGAAGGTGGTGACCGGGGTCGGCGCACCTTCATAGACGTCGGGCGTCCACATATGGAACGGCACGGCGCTGATCTTGAACGCGAGCCCTGCCAGCACGAAGACCAGACCGAACAGCTCGCCCTTCGACACGCCGTCGCCCAAGGCCACAGAGATACCATCGAATGCGGTGCTACCGGTGAAGCCGTACAGCAGCGAGATCCCGTAGAGCAGGATGCCGCTCGCCAGCGAACCGAGCACGAAATATTTCAGGCCCGCTTCGGAGGAACGCACGTCCTGGCGCATGAAGCTGGCCAGCACGTATGAGGCAAGGCTGTTCATTTCCAGGCCGACATAGAGCGTCAGCATGTCGCCCGCCGACACCATCATGCCCATACCGATGGCAGCGAACAGGATCAGTACCGGATATTCGGGGCGGGGATTGCCGCCAACCGAGAAGAAGCGCGGAGCCAGCAGGATAGCCGCCGCCGCCGCGCCGTAAATCAGCGCCTTGGCAAAGGCCGAAAAGGCGTCTGCGCGATACAGACCATCGAAGGCGTCAGGACCGTGGGCCAGAGAGCAGGACAGCGAAACGCCTGCGATCGCCAGCACGATGACCGACAGCCAGTTGACCAAGCGGGCCGAGCCGTCGCCGCCAAAGGCCGCGACCAGCATCAGTGCCAGGCCACCCACCGTCAGGATGAGTTCCGGCACGACCGCCAGAAGGGAAGCGGAGTCAATCATCAGTGCGCCTCCCCGTGCGCGGATGCTTCTTCATGGTGGCCCTCACTTTTAGGCTTGGGCGCACCCATCTTGATCTTGGAATCTCCTGCGGGAGCCGCAGGGGCGAGGCGCGCTTCAAGCGCTTGGATGTCGGACCGCATCGGGGCCAGGAAGCTTTCCGGATAGACACCCATCCACAGCACCACGGCTGCGATCGGCGCCATCAACCAGAATTCCCTGATCGACAGGTCAGGCATGGCCGCAGCATCGGCGTTCACCTGATCGCCGTAGCAGATGCGGCGATAGAGGTAGAGCATATAGGCTGCACCCAGGATGATGCCCGTGGTGCAGACCAGGGCGACCCAGCTCGATGCCTGATAAACACCCATCAGCGACAGGAATTCACCGACGAAGTTGGACGTGCCCGGCAGGCCGACCGATGCCATGGTGAAGAACAGGAACAGCACGGCATAACGCGGCATGTTGATGCTGAGGCCACCATAGCGGTTGATCTCGCGGGTATGCAGGCGATCATAGACCACACCCACGCACAGGAACAATGCGCCGGCGACCAGACCATGGCCCAGCATGACCATCATCGCACCTTCGATACCCGCCTGGTTGAAGGCGAACAGGCCGATGGTGACGATCGCCATATGCGCGACCGACGAATAAGCGATCAGCTTCTTCATGTCCGACTGAACCAGCGCGACGAGCGAGGTGTAGACCACCGCGACCATCGACAGGCCCCAGACCAGCGGCGCAAGCTGCGCCGAGGCTTCCGGGAACATCGGCAGAGAGAAGCGGATAAAGCCGTAACCACCCATCTTCAGCAGCACGCCGGCCAGAATGACCGAACCCGCCGTCGGCGCCTGAACGTGCGCGTCGGGCAGCCAGGTGTGGACCGGCCACATCGGCATCTTCACCGCGAAGCTGGCGAAGAAGGCCAGGAACAGCCAGGTCTGGACATGCGGATCGAAATTATAGGCCATTAGGACCGGAATTTCGGTCGAACCGGCTTCATGCACCATCCACATCATCGCGATCAGCATCAGAACCGAGCCGAACAGCGTGTAGAGGAAGAATTTGTACGAAGCGTAGATACGATCCGCGCCACCCCAGATACCGATGATCAGATACATCGGGATCAGGCCGGCTTCGAACATGATATAGAAGAGGTAGAGATCCTGCGCCGTGAAGACGCCGATCATCAGCACCTCCATGAACAGGAACGCCGCCATATATTCGCCGACGCGCTTGTTGATCGCGTTCCAGCTAGCCCCGATGCAGATCGGCATCAGGAACACGGTCAGCGCGATCAGCATCAGGGCGATACCGTCGATACCCAGCGCCCAGGCGAAACGGCCGAAGATCGGCGCATATTCCTGGAACTGCCATTGCAGCCCGCCCTGGTCGAAATTCATCCACAGGACGATGCCTAGGACGAAATCGACCAGCGTCGCGATCAACGCGATCCAGCGCGCATTATTGGCGCCCGCGAACAGGCAGGCGATGGCCCCGGCCATCGGCACTGCCATCATCAGGGAAAGGATGGGGAAGCCGTCCATTATCGTGTCATCGCCCAGGTTGCTGCCGCGGCGAGCCCGATGAGCATCACCAGCGCGTAGGTGTAGAGGTAGCCGGACTGAAGCCGACGGGTGATCTTGTTGCCCTGCACGACCAGAGCAGCCAGCCCGTTGGGGCCGAAGCGGTCGATGAAGCCGACGTCACCGAACTTCCAGAAGAAGCGGCCGATGGCGAAGGCGGGTTTGACGAACAGGAAGTTGTACAGCTCGTCAAAATACCACTTGTTCAGCAGGAACTGGTAGAGGCCACCGAAGGTCGCGACGAAACGGCGCGGCCAGTCGGTATTCTTGATGTAGCTCAGCCAGGCAATGACCAGACCGGTCAGCATAACCGTAAACGGCGAGAACTTGACCCAGGTCGGCACTTCATGGGCTTCGTGCATCAAGTGGCTGTCGAACGCGAGCGCGCCCTTCCAGAATTCGATGCCGCCTTCCGGACCAATGAACTGATCGTGGAAGATAAAGCCGGCGAAGACGGCGCCCAGGCTCAGCACCAGCAGCGGGATCAGCATGACCAGCGGGCTTTCATGCGGGTGATAGCCACCCGTACCGTCGCCGGCATCATGCGCATGATGATCGTCATGGCCATGGGCATCATGGGCGTGCGCCGCATGATCGTCATGCCCGTGATCGTCATGGGCATGATCGTCATGGCCGTGGCCATGGGCGTCATGCAGCGCATGCTGGATATGTTCCGACTGCGTCCAGCGCGGCTTGCCGAAGAAGGTCAGGAAGACCAGGCGCCAGCTGTAGAAGCTGGTCAGCAGCGCGGCGAACACGCCGACGATGAACGCACCGGTGCCCGCACCGCCCGCAGCATAGGCCGCCTCGAGGATGCCGTCCTTCGAATAGAAGCCGGCAAAGCCGACGCCGACGATCGGCAGGCCGACGCCGGTGATGGCGAGCGTACCCAGCGTCATCGTCCAGAAGGTGATCGGGATGCTCTTACGCAGGCCGCCATAATAACGCATGTCCTGCTCATGGTGCATCGCATGGATGACCGAGCCGGCACCCAGGAACAGCAGCGCCTTGAAGAAAGCGTGCGTGAACAGGTGGAACATCGCCGCGCCATAAGCGCCGACGCCGGCCGCAAAGAACATATAGCCCAACTGCGAACAGGTCGAATAGGCGATGACGCGCTTGATATCGGTCTGCACTGTACCAACGGTCGCGGCGAACAGACAGGTCGCGGCACCGACATAGGTGACGACGGTCAGCGCCGTTTCCGACGTTTCGAACATCGGCGACAGGCGGCAAACCATGAACACGCCGGCGGTGACCATCGTGGCCGCGTGGATCAGCGCCGACACAGGCGTCGGACCTTCCATCGCGTCCGGCAACCAGGTGTGCAGGCCAAGCTGCGCCGACTTGCCCATCGCGCCGACGAACAGCAGCAGGCAAAGGACGGTCATGGTGTCGAAACGATAGCCGAGGAAACCGATGGTCGAACCGGCCATCGACGGCGCGGCTTCCAGGATTTCCGGGATCGATATGGTGTTGAACACCAGATAAGTGCCGAAAATGCCCATCATGAAGCCAAGGTCGCCGACACGGTTGACGACGAACGCCTTGATCGCGGCCGCATTGGCGCTGGGCTTACGGAACCAGAAACCGATCAGCAGGTAGGAGGCCAGACCCACGCCTTCCCAACCGAAGAACATCTGAAGCAGATTGTTCGCGGTCACGAGCATCAGCATCGCGAAGGTGAAGAGCGAGAGATAGGCGAAGAAGCGCGGCTGATCCGGCTCTTCGTCCATATAGCCCCAGCTATAGAGGTGGACGAGGCTCGACACGCTGGTGATGACCACCAGCATGACCGCCGTCATCGTGTCGACGCGCAGCGCCCACTGGGCATCGAAGCTGCCGCTTTCGATCCAGGTGAACAGCGGCGTCACCGACGCTTGCGCCTCGCCGAGCAGGAAGGGAATGAAGGTCGCCCAGCTCAGCGCGCAAGCGATGAACAGCGCGCCGGTGGTGACGATCTTTGCAGGCAGCTTGCCAAGGGCCTTGTTGCCAAGGCCGGCGATGGCAGCAGCCAGCAACGGAAGAAGGACGATATACTGAATCATGTCAGGAGGCTCAGCCCTTCATCCGGTTGACATCGTCGACGGCGATGGTGCCGCGACCACGGAAGTAAATGACGAGGATGGCAAGGCCGATGGCCGCTTCACCCGCCGCGACGGTCAGCACGAACATCGAGAAGACCTGCCCCACCAGATCGCCCAGGAAGGCGCTGAAGGCGACGAGGTTGATGTTCACGCTGAGGAGGATCAGCTCGATCGCCATCAGGATGATGATGACATTCTTGCGATTGATGAAGATGCCCAGCACCCCCATCACGAAGAGGATGGCGCTGACCACCATATAATGTTGAAGGCCGATCACAGCTCCACCCCCTGCCCGATGGGCTGATTGATGTTACGCGTCGCATCCTGCGGACGGCGACGGTTCTGCTTGGCGACATTCTGGCCCTTCACGCCGCCGCGAGCGCGGTGGGTCAGGACGATCGCGCCGATCATGGCGACCAGCAGCACGATGCCCGCCGCTTCGAACAGGAAGATGTAGCGGGTATAAAGCAGCCCGCCGATCGCCTGAATGTTCGACAGTTCCGGGTTCGCCGGAGCGGCACGCTGCGCCAGTTCGATCGGGCCAGCGCTCCACAGGCCGATGCCCAAGATGATTTCCGCCAGCAGTACCAGAGCGATGAGCAGGCCGAAGGGCAGATAATCGACGAAGCCGGCCCGCAATTCGGCGAAGTCGATGTCGAGCATCATGACGACGAACAGGAACAGCACCGCGACCGCGCCGACATAGACGATGACAAGCAGCATCGCGATGAATTCGGCACCGAGCAGGATCATCAGACCGGCAGCGTTGAAGAAGGCCAGGATCAGCCAGAGGACCGAATGGACCGGGTTGCGCGACAATATCGTGAGCGCGCCGCTGCTCACCACCAAAATGGCGAACAGGTAGAAGGCGATAACGTGGATCACAGGATCATATTCCCCTTGATGCCGGCGGCTT
Source organism: Sphingobium limneticum (assembly GCF_008710165.1). Lineage (NCBI taxonomy): Bacteria > Pseudomonadati > Pseudomonadota > Alphaproteobacteria > Sphingomonadales > Sphingobiaceae > Sphingobium > Sphingobium limneticum. The sequence continues at coordinate 48,605 of NZ_VYQA01000005.1, forward strand.
AACGATAGGGTGCATCGGCGGCAAGGTTCGCGGCAATCGCCCGCTCCCACTTGTCGCCGTTTTCCAGGAGCTTGTTCTTGTCGTAGATCAGCTCCTCGCGGGTTTCGGTCGCGAATTCGAAATTCGGTCCCTCGACAATCGCATCCACCGGGCAGGCTTCCTGACAGAAACCGCAATAGATGCATTTGGTCATGTCGATGTCGTAGCGCGTGGTGCGGCGGCTGCCATCGTCACGCGGTTGCGCCTCGATGGTGATCGCCTGCGCCGGACAGATGGCCTCGCACAGCTTGCACGCGATGCAACGTTCTTCCCCATTGGGGTAGCGGCGCAGCGCATGTTCACCACGGAAACGCGGCGAAATCGGGTTCTTCTCGTACGGGTAGTTGATCGTCGCCTTGGGCTTGAAGAAATACTTCAAGGTCAGCCAGTGCGCCTTCACGAACTCCCAGAGGGTGAAGCTCTTGACGTAGTAACCGAGGCTCATTGTGCGCCTCCATAGCGCGTCAGCATGAGGAAGCCCGAAACCAGGAAGACGAACAGAAGCGAGGTCGGCAGGAAGATTTTCCAGCCCAGCCGCATCAGCTGGTCATAACGGTAGCGAGGCACCGTCGCCTTCACCCAGGAGAAGACGAAGAAGAAGAAGAGGATCTTGGCCAGGAACCAGATGATACCCGGCACCAGATAGAGCGGCGCCCAATCGAACGGCGGAAGATAGCCACCCCAGAAGAGGATCGCGTTCAGCGCGCACATCAGGATGACGTTGGCATATTCGCCGAGCCAGAACAGGGCGAAGGCCATCGACGAATATTCGGTCTGATAGCCCGCGACCAGCTCGCTTTCCGCTTCGGTCAGATCGAACGGCGCGCGCGCCGTTTCGGCCATCGCCGAAATCAGGAACATGATCGCCATCGGGAAGAGCAGCGGGTTGAAGCCGTTGCCGTTCAGGAAGCCATAATAGCCCTTCTGGCTCTCGACGATGGCCGAGATGTTGAAGCTGCCGGCCCACAGGACGACCGTGATCAGGATGAAGCCGATCGAGACTTCATAGCTGATCATCTGCGCCGAAGCGCGGATCGCCGAGTAGAAGGGATATTTGGAGTTGGACGCCCAACCGGCCAACACCACGCCGTAAACGCCCAGCGACGACACGGCGAGGATGTAGAGCAGGCCGACATTGATGTTCGACACCACCACGCCCACGCCGAACGGCACCACAGCCCAGGCGATCAACGCCACGGTGAAGGTGATGATCGGCGCGATCAGGAACAGGGATTTGTTCGCGGCCGACGGAATGATGGTTTCCTGAAGGAAGACCTTCAGACCGTCCGCAAAGGACTGGAGCAGGCCGAGCGGACCAACGACGTTGGGACCACGGCGCAGCGCCATCGCCGCCCAGATCTTGCGGTCGGCATAGATGATCATGGCAACGGCCAGCATCAGCGGCAGGGCAATGACCAAAATGCCGATGAGGGTAGAAAGCAGCCAGGCGCCTTCGAAAGGCAGGCCGAGGCCTTGGAAGAAAGCGGTCACTCTGCGGCCTCCGCATACTCAACACCATGGATCAGCTCGGCCGAGCATTGCTGCATCGTCGGGCTGGCACGGCAGATGGCGTTGGTGAGGTAGAAATCCTTGATCGGTGAACCGAACTCACCGGTCGCACCGGTCGGCAGCGACGGGACGGACCAACCATAATCGGCCAGCCCCTCGACGCCGAGCGCCGGAACCGCCTTCACCATTTCGGCGCGCAGCTGTTCGAAGCTGTCGAACGGCAGCTTGGCACCCAGCGCTTCGGAAAGCGCACGCAGGATCGACCAGTCCTCGCGGGCATCGCCCGGCGCGAACACGGCCTTTTCACCGAACTGCACGCGGCCTTCCAGATTGACGTAGGTGCCCGCCTTTTCGGCATAGCTTGCGCCCGGCAGGATCACGTCCGCCGCGTGCGCGCCCTTGTCGCCATGATGGCCGACATAGAGTTTGAAGCTGTTTTCGAACGCCCCATAATCGACTTCATCCGCACCCAGCGAGATCAGCAGCTTCGGCGCGGCCTGCGCCACCGCCTTGATGCCACCCTTGGTCGCGTAACCGAGCATCAGGCCGCCCATGCGAGCCGCCGCGAAGTGCAGGACGTTATAGCCGTTCCAGCCATCCTTCACGAGGCCCAGCGTTTCGACCAGCGCCAGCGTGTCGCCATGCGCGCCGTCCTTGGCCAGCACGCCGCCGCCGACGATCATCGCCGGACGGGCCGCGCCCTTGAAAGCTTCCAGCACCGCTTCGGGGAGCTTCGCCAGCAGCGAGGCATCGTTACCCAGCCATTCGACCTTGTAGGTCAGATCGACTTCCGGCCCGACCGCGAAAATCTTCGCGCCCTTCTTGATCGCCTTGCGGATGCGGGTGTTCACCAGCGGCGCTTCCCAGCGCAGGTTGGTGCCGACCAGCAGGATGACGTCAGCGGTTTCGAGGTCGGCGAGCGGCGTGTTGAACACCACCGAAGACAGGCTCGACACATCGTAGGACAGGCCGGTCTGGCGACCTTCGAGCAGCGAACCGCCCAGCTTTTCGACCAGCACCTTGCCAGCGAACATGGTTTCGCAGTCGAGCAGGTCGCCCGCGATCGCAGCCACGCTGCCGCCATGCTGCACAGCGGCGACGGCGGCAAAGGCTTCCGCCCAAGTCGCGGGCACCAGCTTGCCATCCTTGCGGACGTAGGGCTTGTCGAGGCGCTTGCGGACCAGACCATCGACATTGTGCCGGGTCTTGTCGCTTGCCCACTCTTCGTTCACGTCGTCATTGATGCGCGGCACGGCGCGCAGCACCTGACGACCACGGCTGTCGAGGCGGATGTTGGTGCCGAGCGCATCCATCACGTCGATCGCATGGGTCTTCTTGAGTTCCCACGGACGCGCTTCGAAGGCATAGGGCTTGGCAGTCAGCGCACCGACCGGGCAGAGATCGACCACATTGCCCGACAACTCGCTCTTGGCGGCATGTTCGAGATAGGTGGTGATCTGCATATTCTCGCCGCGATAGATGGCGCCGATTTCCGGCACGCCCGCGACTTCCTCCGCAAAGCGCACGCACCGAGTGCACTGGATGCAGCGGGTCATGACCGTCTTGACGATCGGACCCATATTCTTCTCGGTCACGGCGCGCTTGTTTTCGTCATAGCGCGACGCGCCACGGCCATAAGCGACCGACTGGTCCTGAAGATCGCATTCGCCGCCCTGATCGCAGATCGGGCAATCGAGCGGGTGGTTGATGAGCAGAAACTCCATCACCCCTTCGCGGGCCTTCTTGACCATTTCGCTGTCGGTGCGGATTTCCTGACCTTCGGTCGCCGGAAGCGCGCACGAAGCCTGCGGCTTGGGCGGTCCGGGCTTCACCTCGACCAGACACATGCGGCAATTGCCCGCGATGGAAAGGCGCTCATGATAGCAGAAACGGGGGATTTCCTTCCCCGCCTGCTCGCAAGCCTGAAGAACAGTCGCCCCGGCCGGGACTTCCAGTTCTACGCCGTCTACTTTGACCTTCGGCATGGTTACTCCGCTGCCTCCATGACGGGGGCGCTACCCTTGTTTTCGTTGATCCGGCGCTCGATTTCCGGGCGGAAATGCCGGATCAGCCCCTGGATCGGCCAAGCCGCCGCGTCGCCAAGCGCGCAGATGGTGTGGCCTTCGACCTGCTTGGTCACCTGGAACAGCATATCGATTTCGCTCTGATCAGCGTCACCGGTGCGCAGCCGTTCCATAACACGCCACATCCAGCCAGTGCCTTCACGGCACGGCGTACACTGGCCGCAACTCTCATGCTTGTAGAAGTAGGAGAGGCGCGAAATGGCGCGAACGATGTCGGTCGACTTGTCCATGACGATGACGGCGGCGGTGCCAAGGCCGGAGCCGAGCGCACGCAGCCCGTCGAAATCCATCGGCGCGTCCATGATTTCCTTCGCAGGAACCAAGGGGACCGACGACCCGCCGGGGATGACCGCCAGCAGATTGTCCCAACCGCCCCGGATGCCGCCGCAATGACGGTCGATCAGTTCGCGGAACGGGATCGACATCGATTCTTCGACGACGCAGGGCTTGTTCACATGGCCGCTGATCTGGAACAGCTTGGTGCCACGGTTATTCTCACGGCCAAAGCCGTTGAACCAGGCCGCACCGCGCCGCAGGATCGTCGGGCTGACCGCGATCGATTCCACGTTGTTCACAGTGGTCGGGCAACCATAGAGGCCCGCACCCGCCGGGAAAGGCGGCTTCAGGCGAGGCTGACCCTTCTTGCCTTCGATACTTTCGATCTGCGCGGTTTCCTCGCCGCAGATATAGGCGCCGGCGCCACGATGGACGAAAACGTCGAAATCATAACCGGATCCGCAAGCATTCTTGCCGATGAAGCCCTTTTCATAGGCCTGCTCGACGGCGGCGAAGAGAACCTTCGCTTCGTAGATGAACTCGCCACGGATGTAGATGTAGGCGGCACGCGCCCGCATCGCGAAACCGGCGATCAGCGCGCCTTCGATCAGCTTGTGCGGATCGTGGCGGATGATTTCGCGGTCCTTGCACGAACCCGGTTCGGATTCGTCGGCGTTGATGACCAGGAAGCTGGGACGGCCGTCCTTGCTTTCCTTGGGCATGAACGACCATTTCAGGCCGGTCGGGAAGCCAGCGCCGCCACGGCCGCGCAGGTTCGACGCCTTCATGATGTCGATAATACCATCCTGGCCGATTTCCATCAGCTTCTTGGTATTATCCCAATCGCCACGCTTCATCGCGGCGTCGACGCCCCAATCCTGGAAGCCGTGGACGTTGGTGAAGATGCGATCCTTGTCGGTCAGCGGGCCGACGAAGGGCGGCGGTGCCGCTGGTGCGGGTGCGTCGGTCATGCCCAATCCCCCCGATAGTCGTGATTTTCCGTGACCATCTCTTTCAGCGTGGTCGGGCCACCTTCGGGCGCGCTCGTCTGACGGTCGATTTGCGGGCCGATCTTGGGCTGGCCACCCGTGGCCAGCGTCTCCAGGATCGCGCTCATGCTGTCATAGGTCAGATCTTCGAAATTATCGTCGTTGATCTGAACCATCGGCGCGTTGGCGCAGGCGCCAAGACATTCGACTTCGGTCAGCGTGAACAGGCCGTCGGGGGTCGTACCACCCTTGACCAGCCCCTTGTTCTTGCACGCCGAAAAGACGTCGTCCGAACCGCGCAGCATGCACGGCGTCGTGCCGCATACCTGCACATGATAGCGGCCGACCGGCGCGAGGTTGTACATGGTGTAGAAGGTCGCGACTTCGTAGACGCGCATGTACGGCATATCGAGCTGACGCCCGATATATTCCATCACCGGCACGGGCAGCCAGCCATTGGTCTGCGTTTCCGCACCGACCTGACGCTGGGCCAGGTCGAGCAGCGGCATCACCGCCGACTGCTGGCGACCGGCGGGGTAGCGCGCGATGACCTTCTTGGCCTGTTCGGCATTGTCGGCGGTCCACTCGAACGCGCCCCAGCGCGCACGGGTTTCGGCCTCATCGGGGATATGAACTGCGTCAGCCATTATCGGTCACATTCTCCGAACACGATATCCATCGCGCCCAGTACAGCGGTGGTGTCGGCGAGCATGTGGCCCTTCATCATGAAGTCCATAGCTTGCAGATGCGAGAAGGCGGTCGGGCGGATCTTGCAGCGATAGGGCTTATTGCTGCCGTCGCTGACCAGATAGACGCCGAATTCGCCCTTGGGGCTTTCGGTCGCCACATAGACTTCGCCCGCCGGGACGTGGAAGCCTTCGGTATAAAGCTTGAAATGGTGGATCAACGCTTCCATCGAACGCTTCATCTCACCACGCTTGGGCGGCGACACCTTGCGGTCGAAGCTGGCGATCGGCCCTTCGGGCATTTCGTTGAGGCACTGTTTCATGATGCGCGCGGACTGGCGCACTTCCTCGACGCGGACCATGAAACGGTCATAGCAGTCGTACGCCGTGCCGACCGGAATGTCGAAGTCCATGCGGTCATAGACGTCGTAAGGCTGCGCCTTGCGAATGTCCCAGGCGATGCCCGAACCGCGCAGCATGGGACCGGAAAAGCCCCATTTAAGTGCGTCTTCCTTGCTCACGATGGCGATGTCGACATTGCGCTGCTTGAAGATGCGGTTGTCGACCACCAGGCTCATTGCGTCTTCGAACAGACGCGGCAAGCGGGTGTCGAGCCAGTCGGCAATGTCGGTCAACAGCTTCAGAGGCACATCCTGATGCACGCCGCCCGGCCGGAAATAGGCCGAATGCATGCGGGCGCCCGAAGCACGTTCGAAGAAGTTGAGGCAATCCTCGCGAATTTCGAACAGCCACAGGTTCGGCGTCATCGCGCCGACGTCCATCACATGCGAACCGAGGTTAAGCATGTGATTGCAGATGCGGGTCAGTTCCGCGAAGAACACGCGCAGATATTGCGCGCGCAGCGGCACTTCCAGGTTCAGCAGCTTTTCGACCGCCAGAACATAGCTATGCTCCATGCCGAGCGGCGAACAATAGTCCAGCCGGTCGAAATAGGGCAGCGCCTGCATATAGGTCTTATATTCGATCAGCTTTTCGGTGCCGCGATGCAGCAGACCGACATGCGGATCGCAGCGCTCGACGATTTCGCCTTCCAGTTCCATGACCAGACGCAGAACACCGTGCGCCGCGGGATGCTGCGGGCCGAAGTTGATCGTATAATTCTGGATTTCCGTGTCGCCATAGGCCGGGTCGGCCGCATCGGTGACATGGTCCAGCTTTTCCAGATAATCGGACATTATGCCTTGTCCTCCGGCTTGGCAGCGCCCTTGCCTTCATCGGTGGCGGCAGCGGGCTTGGCCGGGGCATCGCCCGACTTGTCCTCTGCCTTCTTGTTGGCAGCGTCGCCGGCACCGGTATCGGCCTTGCTCTCGGTCGCCTTGGGCGTCGGGGCAGCGGCGGGTGCAGCCGGGGCGGAAGGCGCAGCGGCCTTTTCGTCGCCGGGCAGCACGTACTGCGCGCCTTCCCACGGCGACATGAAATCGAAGCTGCGGAAGTCCTGCGCCAGCTTCACCGGCTCATAGACGACGCGCTTATCCTCTTCGGAATAGCGCAGCTCGACATAGCCGGTCAGCGGGAAGTCCTTGCGCTGCGGATGCCCCTTGAACCCATAATCGGTCAGGATGCGACGCAGGTCGGTGTTGCCGTCGAAAACGACGCCATACATATCGAACACTTCGCGTTCCAGCCAGCCGGCGACCGGCCAGAGATGCGTGACGGTCGGAACCGGCGTATCTTCGTCGGTGGACACCTTCACGCGAACGCGGTGGTTCCGCGTGACGCTCAGCAGATGATACGCAACTTCGAACCGCTCGGGACGATCCGGATAGTCGACACCGGCGATTTCCATCAGCTGCTGATAATGACCCATGTCGCGCAGCGCGACCATGGCATTGGCCAGATCGTCGCGTACGACGGTGAAGGTCAACTCGTCGGCATGATCGACGGTTTCGATCAGCATGGACCCCAGCAGCGCGCCGATTTCCTCGGCGATGCCTTCGGGGTTCACGATCTTGGGTGCGGAATGGGCCATATTAACGCTCGATCGTCCCGATGCGGCGGATCTTCCGCTGCAACTGCATCACGCCATAAAGCAGAGCCTCGGCGGTCGGCGGGCAACCCGGCACATAGATGTCGACCGGCACGATGCGGTCGCAGCCACGGACGACGGAATAGCTATAATGATAATAGCCACCACCGTTCGCGCAGCTGCCCATCGAAATCACATATTTCGGGTTGGACATCTGGTCGTAGACCTTGCGCAGCGCCGGGGCCATCTTGTTGCACAGCGTGCCAGCCACGATCATCACGTCGGACTGACGGGGAGACGCGCGCGGCGCAGCGCCGAAGCGTTCCATGTCATAACGGGGCATGTTGACGTGGATCATTTCCACAGCGCAGCAGGCGAGGCCAAAGGTCATCCACCAGAGCGAGCCGGTGCGCGCCCACTGGAACAGTTCCTCGGTCGAGGTGACCAGGAAGCCCTTGTCGTTCACTTCGCCGTTCAGCGCGTTGAAGAAATCCTGATCGGGCTGCGTGCCCTGCGGGGGCAAGGTGCCGGGCGCAGGGTTATAGAGTTCTACTCCCAATCGAGTGCTCCCTTCTTCCACGCATAGACGAGGCCAAGCACCAGCTCCGCTATGAAGATCATCATCGTTGCCCAGCCGGCCCAGCCGATCTGGTCGAGGCTTACAGCCCAGGGAAACAGGAACGCCGCTTCAAGATCGAAGATGATGAAGAGAATGGCGACCAGATAGAAACGCACGTCGAACTGACTGCGCGGCTCTTCAAATGCGGGGAAACCGCATTCATATTCCGAGAGCTTCGCCGGGTCGGGCTTGTGCGCACCGGTGAGACGGCCAACCAGCATCGGCAGAAAGACGAATGCGCTGGAAAGCAGCAAGGCAATCCCGAGAAAAATCAGGATCGGCAGATATTGGGCGAGATCGACCAATGGAATCCCCTGGGCGAAAATTGTATCTTGGGGCGCGCTTTAGGCCTGCTGCATATGCGAAGCAAGGGGCCAACGCTGTGAGAATGAATCGCAAAAAGGCCAAGCCCTTGAAGAGCTTGGCCCCATTGAACTTTAGCGCAATGCGCCAGCAACGAGCTTGTGCAATTTGCTGTGAATTGCGTCGTTACCGGCAATGACTTCCTTGCGTTCGATCGCCTGATCGCCGCCACGGAAATCGCTGGCGAAACCGCCCGCTTCACGGACCAGCAACAAGCCGGCAGCGACATCCCAGGGCTGAAGACCGCTTTCCCAATAGCCGTCATAGCGTCCGGAGGCGACATGGGCGAGATCGAGCGAGGCGGCGCCGAAACGGCGGATGCCGGCAACCGAAGGGGCCACCGCGCCGAAGACGCGAGTCCATTCGGCCATATTGCCATGGCCCATGAACGGGATACCGGTCGCGATCACGCAATCGGCTAGGTCGCGGCGGGCCGACACGCGCAGGCGCTGGTCATGGCGCCATGCCCCCCGGCTCTTTTCCGCCCAATAGCTTTCGTCAGTGACGGGCTGGTAGATGAGGCCGGTGGTGACTTCCCGCTTGCCGCCATAAAGCGGTTCTTCGACCGCGATCGAGATCGCGAAGTGCGGGATACCGTGCAGGAAGTTGGTGGTGCCGTCCAGCGGATCGATGATCCAGCGCGGCTTGCTCGGGTCGCCCTCGATCACGCCCCCCTCTTCCAGCAGGAAGCCCCAGTCGGGACGCGCCTTCTGCAATTCTTCCACCAGGGTCTTTTCCGCCTGATGGTCGGCCTTGGACACGAAGTCCGCCGGCCCCTTGCGGCTGACCTGAAGATGTTCGACTTCGCCGAAGTCGCGGCGGAGCTTGCTGCCTGCCTTGCGCGCGGCGCGCTCCATGACGGTAAGAAGACCGGAATGCGATGCCATAGTTTTTCTCCGCCGCTCCCAGCGGGAACGGCCTGGTTGGTTATTTCTTCGAGGCGGGCTTGGCGGCCGGCTTGGTCGCAGCAGCGGCGCCGGGGCGATAGCCGCAGGTGCCCGCGACAACCGCCAGCATCTGCGACGCATCCTTGCGATCGACCTTGCCGGCGTTGGCAGCGATCACCTTGTCGCTCGCGGCGCTGATCTCACCGATCGAATTGGAATAGAGGCAATCGAACAGCGCGTTCTTGACCGGCTGTTCGACCTCGTTCGACTGAAGCGCCGTCATGACGATGCGCAGCGTGAACGCCGCGCTGTCGAGTTGCGCTTTGGTCGGCGTAGCCCGCGCCGTCGCCTGCGCGGCTGCCGAAACGGGGAGCGCAACGGGCAAGGCGCCGATCGCGAGGCCCATTGCCAGACGAGCGGCCAGTGCCATGTTGCGCCCGATCCGCATCAGTCGGCCCGCTTCACATATTCGCGGGCATAGACGTCCACGACGATGCGCGTGCCGCTGACGATATGCGGCGGCACCATGACGCGCACGCCATTGTCCAGGATCGCCGGCTTGTAGCTGGCAGAGGCGGTCTGCCCCTTCACCACGGCGTCGGCTTCCACCACAGTCGCTTCGATCGTGTCGGGCAACTGCACCGAAATCGGGCGCTCCTCGTACATTTCCAGCGTCACTTCCATGCCGTCCTGCAGGAAGTCGGCGGCTTCGCCCAGCAGTTCGGACGGCAGGTTGATCTGCTCGTAATTCTCATTGTCCATGAAGACGAGCATGTCGCCTTCGGCATAGAGATACTGGAAATCCTTGGTGTCGAGGCGGATGCGCTCGACGCTTTCGGCGGAACGGAAACGCACATTATTCTTGCGGCCGTCGATCAGGTTCTTGAGTTCGACCTGCATATAGGCGCCGCCCTTGCCGGGCTGGGTGTGCTGGATCTTGACGGCGCGCCACAGGCCGCCCTCATATTCGATATTATTGCCGGGACGAATGTCCACGCCGCTGATCTTCGCCATGGGAAGAGCCTGCCTATATGTCTGAAGGTGGAAAAGAGCCGGCCTCTTTGAGGCTGGGCGCGCCTTTACAGCGGGCGGGCGCGAAGGGCAAGAGGGAGCCGGGTCGGGCCTTAACTTCGCACTTTTCGCGCAAATCGTGAAATTGCGTGTCCTACATAGGATATTTTCGGAAAGCGCTCCGCCATAATAGCGCATACAGCCCCTGTAGGACAGATCAGTGCCGTACCAGCAGCGGATAGGGGTTGATCGCGCGGCCGCCATACCAAGCCTCACCTGGGTGCATCACATTCACCGCGAAATGCAGGTGCGGCGCGGACGGATCCGCGTTTCCCGTACTGCCGACCGTGGCGACGCGCTGGCCGCGCCGTAGCACCTGCCCTTCTTGCAAGCCGGGCGCATAGCCATCCAGATGCGCATAATAATAAATCAGCCGCCCGTCGGACGATCGTTGATAGAGGGTGCGACCGCCATCCTGGCTCCAGAACAGCTTTTCGACGCGACCGTCGGCGGCAGCCAGCACCGCCCTGCCCCGTGCCGCCATGATGTCGATCGCGTCATGCGGTCGGGCGCCGCCTGCCCGCGCCTGCGTGAATGTATCGGTCAGCGCAGAGGCCGGCACGCCCTCAACCGGGATCAACAGCGGGCCCTTATCCGACCGGCGATCGACCTGGGGCGGTGGCGCGGGTGCGGACGGCACATCGGCCGGCACGATCCGCACGCAAAAATGGGCGAAGGCCGCGCAAAGCAGCGCCGCCGCTACGCCCGCTGCCCACGCGCGCCTGCTCATGCCTGAAACTTCGCCTTGACCCCGCTCTTCACCATCTGGGCGAGGCGGGCGGCATCCCAATTGGTCAGGCGGATGCAGCCGTGGCTTTCGGTGCGACCGATCGTTTGCGGCTCCGGCGTGCCATGGATGCCATAATGATCCTTCGACAGGTCGATCCACACGACGCCCACCGGACCATTGGGACCGGGCTTCAGCACCGCCTTCTGATCCTTGCTGGATGCGTCCCAGAAAAGGTTGGGATTATAGTGGAAATCCGGATTGCGGCTGACGCCCTTGATCGTCCACTCGCCCAGCGGTAGCGGATCATGCTGCGATCCGGTCGTCACCGGAAACTGCGCGATCATGCGGTTTTGCGCATTATAGACTTTCAGCAGCCCTTCGGATTTGTCGACCACGATATGGTCGGCCTGCGGTTGATCCTTGGCCACGCCCAGGCTGGCGAGCGTTTCGCCCCAGCCCCGTTCGTCGCCCTCGATCTGCGCCACCGGCTGATTGTCGATCGCGGGCACGCGGATGGTCGCGCCGGCGGCGACCTTCGTGCCCGGCGGGTTAAGCGCGACCAGCGCCTCGGGCGTGGTATGGAAACGCTCGGCCAGCTTCTCCAGCAGGTTGCGATAGGTGAGCGCAGGCAGGCTGGCCTGCTCGTTCAGCCCCTTGGGAATGTCGAAAAACGGCCCGCGCGCGAAATCATCGGGGATTTTCACCAGATAGGTGGTCGGCCGCGCTTCCCCTTCCAGCAGGGCGGCGCCGGTCTTCTGGTCGAACTGGCCGGTCACGGGCAGGTCATGCGCCGCCTGAAAGCCGCGCAACGCCGCCTTATAGCTCATGCCATCCTTGCCATCGAGGATACCGGGTGAAAAACCCCAGCGATCAAGCGCCACCTGCGCCATCAGGATGCGGCTGGGTTGCTGCGGGTTCTGCTCCTGCACAACCTCAAAATCATAGGCCGCCTTTTTCACGGCCATTTGTGCAGCGGCGCTATTGTCCGGCTGTGCGGCGTTGGGCGCGGGCTGGCTTTCGTTGGCGTCAGTGACGTTCACATTGCAGGCGCTGCACAGCAGGGCAGCAAGCAATAGATGATTTTTCAAGGCGCTACTCTCCATCGTTGTGAGGAGAGAACGCGCGAAAGGGCGTAAGGGTGCGATGCGTGTCCCCTCCCGCACACGGGAGGGGACACAGATAGACATTAGCGCGGCGGCGGGGCCTTGCTTGCCAGTACATCCTTGAATGCGGCCACGCCGGCCGTTGGGCCTTGCGGATGGTTCCACACCGCGCCGCTCACTGCCAGGAAGTCGGCGCCGGCCGCGACCAATGGCCCGGCATTGTCCGCCGTCACGCCGCCGATCGCGACACAGGGCAGTTCGAACAGCGTCGTCCACCAGCCCAGAACCGACGGTTCGGCATGATGCGTCACCTCCTTGGTCGTGGTGGGGAAGAAAGCGCCGAACGCGACATAATCGGCCCCCGCCTCACCCGCTTCCATCGCCAGATGGCGGCTGTCATGGCAGGTGACGCCGATCTGCACCTTCGGCCCCAGCAGCTTGCGCGCTTCCTTGGGGTCGCCATCGCCCTGCCCCAGATGGACGCCATCCGCGCCAAGGCGCTGCGCCAGCGCCACGCTATCATTGATGATGAAGGCGACTTCCCGCTCGGCGCAGAGCGCCTGCAACGGCCCGGCGGCGGCGGCAATCGCGTCGTCATCCAGCCCCTTCAGTCGCAACTGGAAAGCCGCGACATCACCGCCATCAAAAGCCTGCGCCAGTCGATCGACAAAATCGTCACCGATCGTCGGCGGGGAAATCAGGTAAAGCTGGCAGGCGGGGCGAAAGCCCGCTTCGAACTGGTCGGCAAAATGCGGATCGAGCGCCAGCTCTTCATCGGTAAAATCGGTCATGCGCGCCTTATAGCCATTCAGGCGCGCGCGCCAAGTGTGGCGAGAGGCCTGCGCGCTTGATAGAGAAACGGATCATTTTCCAGGGAAGCCTCCATCATGCGCCAAGTCCTCGTCGCCGTCCTGCTGCTGTCCGGCGCGCCGCTGCTGGCGAGGGAAGAGGCACGCCCTCGGGCAAGGGAGGCTGGCGTCACGGTCGGCATCCTCCAGCCGGGACCGCTTAATGCGATCACCGACGTCGCCGGCGTGAAAGTGGGCCAAGTCACCTTGCCGCGCAGTCATGACGTCAATACCGGCGTCACCGCCATCCTGCCCCATGGCGGCAACCTGTTTCAGGACAAGGTGCCGGCGGGGTTCGTCGCCTATAATGCTTTCGGCAAGTTCATGGGATCGACCCAGCTGGCCGAACTGGGCGAGGTCGAAACGCCGATCCTGCTGACCAATACGCTCAACGTGGCGGAGGCGGCGGCAGCTTCGGTCGAATGGACCCTGGCCCAGCCGGGTAATGAAGAGGTGCGATCGGTCAACGCCGTGGTGGGTGAGACGAATGACGGCACGCTCAACGATATTCGCGGTCGGCATGTGACGGTCGCCGACGCGCGCCGGGCGATCGAGACGGCGAAGGAAGGTGCGGTAGAGGAAGGCGCGGTCGGCGCGGGCAGCGGCACCATCGCCTTTGGATATAAGGCCGGGATCGGCACATCGTCGCGCAAGCTGCCCGCTTCGCTTGGCGGCTGGACCGTCGGCGTACTGGTGCAGGCCAATTATGGCGGCGTGCTGACCATCGCGGGCGTGCCGGTGGGGGTGAAGCTGGGCCAATATGATTATCGGCAGCAGGTGGAAGAAAAGAAGGCGGATGGCTCCGTCGTGATCGTGATCGCCACCGATGCCCCGCTGTCGGACCGCAATCTGCGCCGCGTGGCCGAACGCGCCTTTGGCGGGATCGCGCGGACGGGGTCCAGCTTTTCCAACCGGTCGGGCGACTATGCCGTGGCTTTTTCCACGAATGTAGCGGTGCGGCGGACGGCGGCGAAGCGCAACGCCGTGGCGGCGGTGGAGGATATGCCCAACGACCGGGTATCACCGCTGTTTCAGGCGACGATCGAAGCGACCGAGGAGGCCGTGCTGAACGCCTTGTTCAAGGCTCAGACAGTGGTGGGTCATCGCGGCACGGCGGAAGCGCTGCCGCTGGACAAGGTGATGCCGATGGTGGCGGGGAACTAAAGTTCAAATTCCGTTCGGGCTGAGCCTGTCGAAGCCCTGTTCTTCTTTTCCGCAGAAAGGCCCTTCGACAGGCTCAGGGCGAACGGCGTATAGTTAGCCAACATGTTGAAAGCCGGGCAGCCCTATAGCCGCCCGGCCCCAAATCCGATCAGGCAGCGACCGGCTGCTTGGCGACCGAAGCGCCATGGATTTCGTCGATCGCTTCGCCGAGCGAGGCGTTGAATTCCTCGTCGGTCATCTGATGGCGCAGATCGTTCAGCAGCGCGCGGCTGAAGCTGGCGATGATGCCGCGATTTTTCGACAGTTCGACGCAGGCTTCGGGACGCGCGAAACCGCCCGACAGGGCGACGACGCGCAGCACGGCGGGATGGTCGACCAGCGGGTCGAACAGGCCGGCCTTGGCGGGCAGCGACAGCTTCAACATCACCTGAACGCCTTCGTCCAAGGCATCGAGATTCTTGAGGATTTCTTCCAGCAGGATCTGGTCGGCTTCGGCGCGTTCGGGCGACTTGATGTTCACTTCCGGCTCGATGATCGGCATCAGACCGCCGGCCAATACCTGCTTGCCGACTTCGAACTGCTGCGCAACGACGGCAGCGATGCCTTCGCGGTTGGCGAGGTTTATGACCGATCGTTCTTTGGTGCCGAACACGCCCAGCCCCTTGGCGCGGGCGAGCAGCGTGTCGAGACCGGGATTGGGCTTCATCAGCTGCACGCCGTTCGCCTCATCCTCCAGCCCCTTGTCGATCTTGATGAAGGGGACGACGCCCCGTTCGATCAGCGCGGTGGGGGTCGGCTTGCCGTCGACGGTGCCGTCCATGGTGCGTTCGAACAGGATCGCGCCCAGCACCTTGTCGCCGGTGAAGGGCGGCGCGGTGATGACGCGGCTGCGCATCGCATGGATCAGGCCGAACATTTCCTCTTCGCTCGACCAGGCGCTTTCCTCGACGCCATAGCCCTTGAGCGCCTTGGGCGTGGAACCGCCACTCTGGTCCAGCGCGGCGATAAAGCCTTCGCCCGTTGCGATCTTCTGCTTCATGTCCTGATCCAGCATCTGCACATACCTTCCCTTGGGCGCCGCCATATCGCGGCCCATAATCGATTGTCGGCAGACGCTCCATCATCTGCCTACCCTGCGCGACCGTCTGACAATGATCGCCGGCATCCGGGCTGGTAGCCAGTCCCATGCCGCATCGCAAGGATGATTGCCCGGATTTCGGCGGGCAAACTGCTGCATCGCACCATGAATCGCGCCGGCACGGGTTGAAAGGTTGCGACATGGAACCCATAGGGCACGGCATGACCAGCATCGCCGCCGCCAAGCCCGCCGACCTGTCCCCCCTCGCCATCCTGCTGATGGCCGTCGGATGCGGCGTGATGGTCGCCAACCTCTATTATGCGCAGACGCTGATCGACGTGATCGGGCCGGAAATCGGCATGTCGGCCAGCGTGGCGGGACTCATCACCACGTTGACGCAGCTGGGCTATGGCGTCGGCCTGTTTCTGGTCGTGCCGCTGGCCGACCTGTTCGAAAATCGGCGGATCGTGCTGACCTCGATCGTGGCGACGATCATCGGCTGCCTCGCCATCGCCTTTTCATCCGGTCCTACCAGCTTTCTGGTCGCATCGATCCTGACTGGAGTGGGCGCAACCGGCGCGCAGGTGCTGGTCCCCCTCGCCTCCCACCTCGCCAGCCCGGAAAAGCAGGGGCGCGTGGTGGGCACGGTGATGAGTGGCTTGCTGTTCGGGATCATGCTGTCGCGCCCGGTCGCCAATTTCCTGGCCGGATCGGTCGGCTGGCGCGCGACCTTCATCGTGTCGGCGATCGTGATGGCGATGGTCGGCATCGCGCTGCTCGCCGCCTGCCCCAAACGCCAGCCCAAGGGCGGCATGCATTATGGGCAGGTGCTGGCGTCGACCTTCTCGCAACTGGTCGTGCATCGCGTCGTGCGGATGCGCGCTTTCTATCAGGCGGCGATGTTCGCGGCCTTCAACCTGTTCTGGACCGCCGCGCCGCTCGCATTGATCCACGAATTTCATCTGGGCCATGCCGGCATCGGCGCCTTTGCTCTGGCAGGGGCCGGCGGCGCGCTGGTGGCGCCGGTTGCGGGATGGATGGCGGATCGTCGCCTGACCCGTCCCGCTTCGCTGATCGGCTTGGCAGGTTTGACGGTGGGTTTCCTACTGGCCGACTGGACCGTGGCGGCGGGCAGCCTGATCGGCTTCACCATCATGGCGGTGCTGATCGACGGCGCGGTGCAGATGAGCCAGATCACCGGGCAGAAGCTGATCTTCTCGCTCGATCCCCATGCGCGCGGACGGATCAACGCGGCCTATGTGACGGTAATGTTCCTGGTGGGCGCTTTGGGATCGGTGATCGGCTCTGTCACCTATGAAGCGGGCGGCTGGAGCGCCAGCGCGCTGGCCGGTGCGGCAATCGGCGGCGTCGCCACCCTCGCCTTCCTGTTGTTCGACCGGGGCGCCAGCCTCACACGCTGACGCCCCTGCCGATTGCAATTTAGACGAACAGCGCCTTCACGCCCGGCAGTTCCTTGCCTTCCATCCATTCCAGGAAGGCACCGCCGGCGGTCGAGATGAAGCTGAAATCGCTGCCCACGCCCGCATGGTTCAGCGCCGCGACCGTATCGCCACCGCCAGCCACCGACGTCAGCTGACCTTCCTTGGTCAGCGCGGCCGCCGTCTTCGCCAGCGCGACGGTCGCCGCGTCGAACGGCGCGATCTCGAACGCGCCGAGCGGACCGTTCCACACCAAGGTCCGGCAGTTCTTGAGCGCATCGCCCAGCGCCTCGACAGCGGCCGGGCCGACGTCCAGGATCATTTCGTCTTCCGCGACTTCATGCACGTTGCAGGTGCGCAAGGACGGCGGGTTTGCGGCAAACTCCTTCGCCACGACCACGTCATAAGGCAGGTGGATGATGCAGCCGGCAGCTTCCGCCTTGTCGAAGATCGCTTCGGCGGTTTCGGCCAGATCCTTCTCGCACAGCGACTTGCCGATATCGACGCCACGGGCATAGAGGAAGGTGTTGGCCATGCCGCCACCGATGATCAGATGATCGACCTGCGTGACGAGGTTGTTGAGGACATCGAGCTTGGTCGACACCTTGGCGCCGCCCACGACGGCGGCCACCGGCTTGACCGGTTCGCCGAGCGCCGCCTGAAGCGCGTCCAGTTCCTTTTCCATCGAACGACCGGCAAAGGACGGCAGCTTGTGCGCCAGCCCCTCGGTCGAGGCATGGGCGCGGTGCGCGGCGGAAAAGGCGTCGTTGACATAGAGGTCGCCGATGGCGGCGATCGCATCGACCAATGCCGGGTCGTTCTTTTCCTCGCCGGGATGGAAACGGGTATTTTCCAGGATCGCGATGTCGCCGTTGCGCATCACGGCGATGCCGTCCGTCGCTGCTTCACCTTGGCAGTCGGGAATGAACTGCACGTCGCGGCCCAGCACCTGCGTCAACGGACGGGTGATCTTCGACAGCGAAAATTCCGGGTTCTTCTGCCCCTTAGGGCGACCGAAATGGGCGAGGATCAGCACCTTTGCGCCGCGATCGGCCAGTTCCAGCACGGTCGGCATCGCTGCGCGCAGGCGGGTATCGTCGCTGACCGAACCGTCCTGCATGGGCACGTTCAGATCTTCGCGCACCAGCACGATCTTGCCGGTGATGTCGCCCATATCGTCGAGCGTCTTGAAGGGCTTGGTCATATATCTTCCCCTAATCTGAATAGACGTCATCCCAGCGAAGGCTGGGATCTCCCTCCCCTTCCCACGTCGAGGAAGAAAGCGAGATCCCAGCATTCGCTGGGATGACGAGAAAGGGCAGACTTTCGCCTGCCCTTCAACCTTTGTCTTACAGGAACTTCGCGACGACGCCGGTGGTATCGATCATGCGGTTCGAGAAGCCCCATTCATTGTCGTACCAGCTGAGCACGCGGACCAGCTTGCCATCGACTACAGCCGTTTCCAGGCTGTCGACGGTGGAGCTGCGCGGATCGCCATTATAGTCGATCGAGACGAGCGGTTCGTCCGAATAGCCCAACACGCCCTTGAGCGGACCGGATTCCGACGCAGCCTTGAGCAGGCTGTTGACCTCCTCCTTCGTGGTCGGACGCTTGGGAATGAACTTGAGGTCCACGACCGAAACGTTCGGGGTCGGCACGCGGATCGACGATCCGTCCAGCTTGCCCTTCAATTCGGGCAGAACCTCACCCACCGCGCGGGCAGCGCCGGTCGACGTCGGGATCTGCGAGAGGGCGGCGGCGCGGGCGCGGCGCATGTCGCTGTGTAACTGGTCCAGCGTGTTCTGGTCGTTGGTGTAGCTATGGATCGTCGTCATGAAGCCGCTTTCGATGCCGATCGCATCGTTCAGCACCTTGGCGAGCGGAGCCAGGCAGTTGGTGGTGCAGCTGGCGTTCGAAATGACGATATCGTCGGCGGTCAGCGCGTCATGGTTGACGCCGAACACGACGGTGCGATCGACATTGGTGCCGGGCGCAGAAATGATCACGCGCTTGGCGCCGGCGGTCAGATGTGCGCTGGCCTTGTCCTTCGTGGTGAAGATGCCGGTGCATTCCAGGGCGATTTCGACGCCCAGATCGGCGTGCGGCAGGTTGGCGGGATCGCGCTCGGCCGTCACCTTGATCTTGCGGCCGTCGACGACCAGGAAATCGCCGTCCACGCTGACGTCGCCGGCCCAATTGCCATGGACGCTGTCACGCTTGAACAGCAGGGCGTTGGACTTCACGTCGCCCAGATCGTTGATGCTGACCAGTTCCAGATCATGGTCGGTGCGCGAAAGAATGGCGCGCGCCACCAGGCGGCCGATACGTCCAAAACCGTTAATTGCTACCTTCGTTGCCACTGCACTAGCCTCCTGGGGTGTGTTGTTCGGTTATAGGGTCTGCGTCAGCGCGCGCCACCAACCGGCGGCGCGCGCAAGCGCTTTAGAGAGCAGCCGCGATCTGCGGCGCGATCTTGGCGGCGGTCAGGCCGAAATGATCGTAAAGGTCTTCGGCCGGGGCCGACGCGCCGAAGCCGTCGATGCCGAAGCGCAGGCCGTCAAGGCCGGTATAGCGTTCCCAGCCGAAGGTCGTGCCCGCCTCGATCGAGACGCGCAGCACATCGGCAGGCAGGATGTCGGCCTTGTAGGCGGCGTCCTGCGCATCGAAATGGGCGAAGCTGGGGACGGAGACGACGTCGGTGCCGATGCCCTGATCTTCCAGAGTTTTGGCGGTGTTGACCGCGATTTCGACTTCCGAGCCGGTGGCAAGGATCACAACCTTGCGCGCGGCGGTGGCGGCGACCAGGCGATAGGCGCCCTTGGCCGACAGATTTTCGCTCTTTTCCGTGCGCAGCTGCGGCAGGTTCTGGCGGGTCAGCGCCAGCACCGACGGGCCGGTCGCATCCTTCAGCGCCAGTTCCCAGCATTCCGCCGTTTCGACGATGTCGGCCGGGCGATAGACGTCCAGGTTCGGGATCATGCGCATCGACATGACATGCTCGATCGGCTGATGGGTCGGGCCGTCTTCACCCAGACCGATCGAGTCATGGGTCAGGACGTGAATGACGCGCTGCTGCTGAAGCGCGGCGAGACGGATGCCGCCGCGCATATAGTCGGAGAAGACCAGGAAGGTGCCGCCATAGGGGATCACGCCGCCATGCAGCGCCATGCCGTTCATCGCGCAGGCCATGCCGAATTCACGGATGCCATAATAGACGTAACGACCCGAATAATCGTCCTTGGTCAGCGGACCGGTCGACTTGGTCTTGGTGTTGTTCGAACCGGTAAGATCGGCCGAGCCGCCCAGCGTTTCCGGCAACAGATCATTGATGGCACCAAGCGCCAGTTCGCTCGCCTTGCGGGTCGCGACCTTCTGCGGATTGGCGATCAGGCTGTCGATATAGGCGTCCAGCGAGAAATTAGCGGGCAGTTCGCCAGCCATCCGGCGGGTAAATTCCGCCGCCTTATCGTTGCTTGCCAGGCGACCTTCCCAGGCGGCGCGAACGTCGCGGCCCTTGGCGCCGATCGCCTTCCATGCGTCGGCAATGTCGGCGGGAATGACGAAGGGTTCGGCGGTCCAACCCAGGAACTCACGGGCAGCGGCGACTTCATCCGTGCCGAGCGCCGAGCCGTGAACACCCGACGTGCCGGCCTTGTTCGGCGCGCCATAACCGATCTTGGTCGCGCAGGCGACGATCGAGGGCCGGCTGTCGACAACCGCTTCAGCCAAGGCGCGGCGGACGTCGGCGACGTCATGGCCGTCGCACGACACGACATGCCAGCCGGTCGCGGCATAGCGGGCCAGCACATCTTCGCTGCTCGACAAGTCGACGGCGCCGTCGATGGTGATCTTGTTATCGTCCCACAGCACGATCAGGCGGCCAAGGTTCAGGTGACCGGCCAGACCGATGGCTTCATGGTTGATGCCTTCCATCAGGCAACCGTCGCCCGCGATCACCCAGGTGCGGTGATCGACCAGATCGTCGCCGAACTGCGCGTTCAGGTGACGCTCGGCAATCGCCATGCCGACAGCGGTGGCCAGGCCCGAACCCAGCGGACCGGTCGTGGCTTCCACGCCTGCCAGCTCGAAATTCTCAGGGTGGCCGGCGCACGGGCTGTGCAGCTGGCGGAAGTTGGCGATGTCCTCGATGGTCGGACGGGCATAGCCGGTCAGGTGCAGCAGCGAATAGATCAGCATCGACCCATGGCCGGCCGACAGGACGAAACGGTCGCGGTCGGCCCATTTGGGCTGGGTCGGGTCGAACTTCAGATAATCGCCGAACAACACGGTCGCCACATCGGCCATGCCCATCGGCATGCCCGGATGGCCGCTATTGGCGGCCTGTACGGCGTCCATGGACAGCGCCCGGATGGCGTTGGCGAGCGACTTTTCGGAAACGGTCATCTGGGCTGGCGTCTTTCCTGAACATGCAAAAGGACGGCGCCCGCGCGCATGCAGGCGAGTCGAGATCGCGCCCCCTTTGTCGCGTCAAGCCCCATGCGTCAACCGCACGGGTGCCAAGAGCGGGGCCAGCTGCCCGAAAGAGCGCTTTTGCAGGGCCTTTTCTTTCGCTATGGATGGGTGATGGCAAGCGACCGCATGATGCAGGCGATCGGCACGCTGGAGCGTGCTGTGAGCCGGCTTGAACAGGATGTGGCGGGTCTGATAGCCCCGGCCGGTCCCCTCCCCGCTGTGGACCAGAAAGCCGCGCGCGCCGCGCTGCGCTCGCTGGACGATCTTATCGACACGCTGAAAGGGCATGCCCATGGCTGAAACGAACTTAGTGATCGCCAGCCGCCATTATCAAATCCGCTGCCGTGATGGCGAAGAAGCGCATCTGGCGCATCTGGCCAGCCTGATCGAGGATAAGGCGCGGGTCGCCCAGCAAAGCACGCCGGGCCTGACGGAGGTGCGCACCCTGCTGTTCGCTGCGCTGTTCCTGGCCGACGAACTGAACGAATTGAAGCGGGATAATGCCGGCCGACAGGCCCGGTTGCAACTGGACGGCGACGACGAGCCAAGCGTTCAGGCGATCGAGGCTTTGGCGGGGCGCATAGAAAAGCTGCGCGAACGACTTGCCGGCCGGGCCGACAACGCCTAGATTGATCGGTGACGGGTACTGCGCGGTACGAGCTTTAGCGAACATCCCTGAGGCGATAATCACATCCAAGGGGGCTGTCCCTGGGCGGGCTCCGGCCCGTTCTACATGGTCCCCACCTGACGTTGAGGCGTCAGAGGATATTCCAGCACACGGCCGAGGCGGTCCCGTCACCCTCCCCAACCCCTCTTCCGATCCGATAAGGTCATCATGAGCGACGAGACACCCGGCGCCGACAAGAACAGTCTGCGCGCCATCGCCCGGCAACGACGCAGCAGCTTCGTCGCCACGCTGGACCCGCTGGCGCATCGACTGGCGTTCAAGGTCGTCCCCTCCCCACTGGCCCGCCGGATCGCCGATGCCGCGGTCGTGGCGCTTTATATGGGCCTGGATGACGAGGCCCCAGCGCAGCGCATGGCCGGACAGTTGCAGGCGATGGGCAAGGTCGTGGCGCTGCCGCGCGTACTCGACCGGCTGGGTAGCATGGATTTCCTGCCCTGGGAGCCGGAGGATCATCTGGTACCCGGCCTGTTCCGCACCAGCCATCCCGAACCCAAGGACGGCCCGGTCACGCCCGACGTCATCATCGCCCCGCTGGTCGGGTTCGACCGGGCGATGAACCGGCTGGGCCAGGGCGGCGGCTATTATGACCGCGCCTTCGCCCGCTTCCCCGATGCGCTGCGCGTGGGCATCGCTTGGTCCGCGCAGGAACTGGATGCCGTGCCTGCCGATCCGTGGGATCTGCCGCTGGACATCATCATGACCGAAGTCGAACTGATCGAAGGACCGGGCCTGTGAGCATCGACCCACGCCATTATCATCAGCCCAGCTGGCGCAAGCCCGTGGGCATGCTGGCGATCGTGGTGCTGATCGCCCTATGGGCCATCATGGTCGGTAGCCTGTCCGGCCTGATCGGCGCGCTGCCGATGTGGGCACAGGTGCCGGTCTATGTCGTGCTGGGGATCGTGTGGATCTGGGTCTTGCCGCTGCGGCGGCTGCTGGCCTGGATGGAAACCGGGCGCTGGCGCTAAACATATTCCCACCGCTTTATAGAAGCGGTGGCGCGAGTGACGGGGCTCGAACCCGCGACCTCCGGCGTGACAGGCCGGCACTCTAACCAACTGAGCTACACCCGCGTAGGCGCTGCATCCTTATCGGCTCAAAAGCCGCCAGATGATGCAATATCTGGGAAAATCACCTTCCGGTCAAGGAAGGTGGCGCGAGTGACGGGGCTCGAACCCGCGACCTCCGGCGTGACAGGCCGGCACTCTAACCAACTGAGCTACACCCGCGCAGGGCGACATCTTTTGCGGTTTTTCAACCACCAGACGATGCAGTCTGGAACACCATATCCACCCTCCGGTCAAGGAAAGTGGCGCGAGTGACGGGGCTCGAACCCGCGACCTCCGGCGTGACAGGCCGGCACTCTAACCAACTGAGCTACACCCGCGTTTGGTGTGGAAGCGCCGTCTATGAGCGTCCTGCGATGCTGTCAACCGTCCGCAACATCAGTTTCATCTTTCTCGTCATTTTCTTTGCGGGGCGACACGGTCAACGTGCCCTGCTCGAACAGGAAACCGGCAATATCCGGGGTGCCGGCGGCCGACACGACCGTCTGGATGATGATCAGCAACGGCACCGCCAGCAACGCGCCGGGCGTGCCCCATACCCACCCCCAAAAGGTCAGCGACAGGAGAATCAGCAACGGGTTCATCGTCAGCCGCCGGCCCAGCAGCAGCGGGGTGATGACGTTGGCCTCCACCAGATGAAAGCCGACCTGCAATCCGGCCGGCAGCAGCGCGACATAGACGTCGTCGAACACCATCAGGCCGCCCAGCCCCAGCAGCACGGCGGCCAGCATCGGCCCGAAATAGGGCACGAAGTTGAGCAGCGCCACGATGCCGCCCCACATCAGCGGCGAAGGCATGCCGATCAGCCACAGGGCGACCGCCACGGCCAGGCCCAGCGACAGGTTGATGATCGCGATAGTGATGACATAGGCCGACGTCGCATCGACCACATTCTGGATCACCCGCGCCACCGCCATCGCGCCGTCGAAACTGCCGCGACTATTGATCGTGCGCCGCCGCAGCCGGGTCCAGCCGGCGAGGAAGAAATAGATGATGAGCAGCGCGAACACCATCTGGATGATGGCCGAGGGCGCCGACGTGGCGGCAAATTGCAGCAGGGATCGTGGCGCCTCCACCGCGGCCGTCTGCGCCGCGGCAACCGGGCCGGTCGCCAGCATCTGCACGGTTTCATCCACGAAGCGCTGAAGATTGGCGTAAAAGTCTATCAGCGGCGCCAGGTTCGCCTGAATCTGCGGCAGGCGCTGCGGCAATATCACGAACCATTCGGTCGCCGGCACCACGATCAGCACCAGCGCGGTATTGGCGACCACCAGGAAGCCCACAACCGCGATCAGCGCCGCAAATCCCGAAGGCAGCCCGCGCCGCTCCATCCATTCCAGCAGCGGCACCAGCGCGATGGCGACGACCAGCGCGGCCGTCAGCGGCAGGAAAAACTCCGCCCCCGCCCGCAGCGCAAAGGGCAGCGCCAGCAAGAGGCCGATACCCGATGTCAGCGCGATCGACGCCAGCAGCCGGTCGCGACGCCGGTTGACCTCTTGCAACTCCGTCAATGGCACGCCCGATTCCCCTTTCGTTCACCCCGATGTGCGCTGCCGGGGGCGCAGCGTCAATTTACAAAGGGCGTGAGCGGGCCGCGCATAAGGAAAAGGCCGGCTTAACCAAATATTTGCGCTCGGTTGCTATGTCCGGACGCCAAGGGGACGAAGGAACGGGGAAGACTATGACGCGCAGGCTTTTGGCCAGGCTCGCCGGGGCGGCGGGCATGGCGATGGGCATCATGGGCAGCATGACGGGCGTGGCCGCAGCGCAGCCGGCGATGCGCCTCGACACGCAGATGTTCGTGGAGCGGGTATCGACCGACATTAACGGCCGCGCACGCCGCACATTGGCGAGCGCCGACCGGGTCAGTCCGGGCGATACGCTGATCGTCATCGTCCATTGGCGCAATGACGGCAGCCATGCGCTGCGCGATTCCGCCATCACCCGTCCGGTGCCGCGCGGCATCCGCCCGGACATCAGCGATCCGGCGATGATGGTGTCTGTCGATGGCGGCAGCCATTGGGGCCGCCTGGACCAGATATGGCTCCCCACGCCGCTCGGTGGCGTGCGCCGCGCCGTGGCAGAGGATGTAACCCATATACGCTGGCAATTGCCCGATATGGTGCAGCCCGGCCGCGCCGGTAGGCTCAGCTATCGCGCGGTCATGCGCTGAATGGGCAAGCGGGCGACTTCATGCCGCCCGCCCCTGCCCTGATACTCAATCCACGAACAGGAAAGCCGGCGCCTCCAGCAGCTTGCGCACCGCCTGTACGAAGCTGGCCGCGTCCCATCCATCGACGACGCGATGGTCGCAACTGATCGACAGGTTCATCAGCTTCGCCGCGACGATCTCCTTACCCTTGAATATCGGGCGTTCGATCACGCGATTGGGACCGATGATCGCGACTTCGGGCCGATTAATGACCGGCGTGGTGGCAATGCCGCCCAAAGGCCCCAGCGACGTCAGGGTCAGGGTGGATCCGGACAGTTCCTCCGACTTGGCCTTGCCGCTCCGCGCAGCGTCGGCAAGACGGCGGATTTCGGTCGCCAGCTGCCACACATTGCGATCCTGCGCATCGCGGATCACCGGCACCATCAGGCCCGCGTCGGTCTGCGTCGCCATGCCCAGATGCACCGAACCGTGCCGCGTCACCACGCCTGCCTCATCGTCATAACGGGCGTTGAGCATCGGGAAATCCGGCAGCGCCTTGCAAAGCGCCACGATCAGCAGCGGCAGCATGGTGAGCTTGGGCCGGTCACCGCGCTGGGCATTCAACTGCTCGCGCAGTTCCTCCAGCGCGGTGACGTCGATTTCCTCGACATAGGTGAAATGGGGGATGTTGCGCTTGGACGCCGCCATATTCTCCGCAATACGGCGACGCATGCCGATGACCTTGACCTGTTCGTCCGCGCGCCTGGCGGATCGGCCGGCCGGGCGATAGCCCTGCCCCTGTCCATAAAGGAGATAGGCGTCGAGGTCCGAGTGGCGGATATGATCGCCGGCAGGCTTCACCTGGGCAAGATCGACGCCCAGTTCCTTGGCACGCGCACGCACGGCGGGAGAGGCTAAAACCACTTCTTCCCCCCTCCCTTTCAGGGAGGGGTTTGGGGTGGGTACCGCCGCAGGCGGTTCAACGTCCGCAACGGCAGAAGGCTCGCGACGCTCGCCACCCACCCCCGGCCCCGCCCTGATAGGGAGGGGAGTTTCGGCGGCTTCCGCAACCACAGCATCGCCCGGCACTTCCGCCTTGATCGTTTCGACCGACGGCGGCGGCGCAGCGGCGGCTTCGCCCTCCACCTCTATCTCCACCAGCATCGCGCCGATCGAAATCTGGTCGCCCGGTTCGCCGGCCAGCCGCACGACCGTGCCCGCGACGGGGCTTTCCATCTCGACCGTCGCCTTGTCGGTCATCATGTCGGCGATCGGCTGGTCTTCCTCGACCCGGTCGCCCACCTTGACGTGCCAGCCGACGATCTCGGCCTGTGCGATGCCTTCGCCGATATCCGGCAGTTTGAATGTGAACAGTGCCATGACTGATCAGTCCTTCATGATCTTGTTGATAGCTTCGCGGATGCGCACCGGGCCGGGGAAATAGGCCCATTCCAGACTATGCGGATAGGGTGTGTCGAAGCCGGTGACGCGCTCGATCGGTGCTTCGAGATGATAGAAGCAACGTTCCTGTACCTGGGCGAGCAATTCCGCGCCAAAGCCGGACGTCCGCGTCGCCTCATGCACGATCAGGCAGCGGCCGGTCTTGCGCACCGATTGCTCGATCGTGTCGATGTCGAGCGGCACCAGGCTGCGCAGGTCGATAATCTCCGCATCGACGCCATGCGCCGCGACCACATTCTCCACCACATGGACCATCGTGCCATAACACAGGATGGTCAGCGCCTGCCCTTCCCGCGCGATCCGCGCCTTGCCCAGCGGGATGCGATAATAGCCGGCCGGCACCTGCGCGTCTGCATGGCCGGCCCAGCTCTTTGCCGGCGTATCATAATGGCCGTCGAACGGGCCGTTATAGATGCGCTTGGGTTCGAAGAAGATGGTCGGATCATTATCTTCGATCGCGGCGATCAGCAGGCCCTTGGCATCATACGGGGTGGACGGGATTACTGTCTTGATCCCCGAACAATGGGTGAAGATGCCTTCGGGCGACTGGCTATGGGTCTGGCCGCCGAAAATGCCGCCGCCAAAGGGCGACCGCACCGTCATCGGCGCGATGAACTCGCCGGCCGACCGGTAGCGCAGCCGCGCAGCTTCCGACACCAGCTGATCGAGCGCGGGATAGATATAGTCGGCAAACTGGATTTCCGGCACTGGCCGCAGGCCATAGGCCCCCATGCCCACCGCCACGCCGATGATCCCGCATTCGGTGATCGGCGTGTCGAACACGCGATTTTTGCCATGTTTCGCCTGAAGGCCGGCGGTGGCGCGGAACACGCCGCCGAAAAAGCCCACATCCTCGCCCATCACGACCACGGTGGGGTCGCGGTCCATCATCACGTCCATGGCGCTGTTGATCGCCTGGATCATGTTCATCTGCTGCACGTCGGCAGGGGTATCGATCAGAGTGTCAGTCATGGACATATCCTTCTCCTCGCCCCTTCAGGGGAGAGGGTTGCGAAGACTTGGCAGCTTGCTGCCTAGTCGAAGCTGGGAGAGGGGGAATGACGAGAAGATGGCCTTTGGATGCCGCCTCTCCAACCTTCGCCAGACGGCAAGCCGTCAGGCTTCGGTATCCTCTCCCCTGAAGGGGCGAGGAAAAAGCGGGCGCGCTCACAGCCCAGCCGCCTTCCATTCGTCCAGCATCTGCTGCTGCTGTTCCTTGAGGTGCCAGGGCATTTCCTCGAACACATCCTCGAACATCGATTCCATCGGATGATGCAGGCCATGGCCCAATATGCCGTTCTTCTCCGCCTCACGGGCAGCGTCGCGGACCAGCTCGGCCAGTTCCTTGTCCATCGCGGCGTGGCGATCCTCGTCCCAGATGCCGAGCGTGATGCAATGCGCCTTCAACCGCGCGATCGGATCGCCCAGCGGCCAGAGGCTGCTTTCCTCGGCGGAGCGATAGGCGGTCGGATCATCCGACGTGCTATGCCCCTCGACGCGATAAGTGAAATGCTCGATCAGCGTCGGCCCGCCATTGGCCCGCGCCCGGTCGGCGGCCCAGCGCGTCGCGGCATATACCGCCAGGATGTCATTGCCATCTACCCGCAGTCCAGCAATGCCATAGCCCACGGCGCGCGCGGCGAAGGTCGTGGCCTCCGCTCCGGCAAAACCTGAAAAGCTGCTGATAGCCCATTGGTTATTCACGACATTCATGATCACAGGCGCGCGATAGACGCTGGCGAAAGTGCAGGCCGAATGGAAATCGCCCTCCGCCGTCGACCCCTCGCCGCACCATGTCGCCGCGATGCGGGTGTCACCCCGCGCCGCGCTGGCCATCGCCCAACCTACCGCCTGGGGATATTGGGTGGTCAGGTTGCCGGAGATGGAGAAGAAGCCCGCTTCCCGCGCCGAATACATGATCGGCAACTGGCGGCCCTTCAGCCGATCGCCGGTATTGGAATAGATCTGGTTCATCATGTCGACCAGCGGCCAATCGCGGGCGAGCAAGATGCCCTGCTGGCGATAGCTGGGGAAACACATATCGTCCCGCGCCAGCGCCAGAGCGGCGCCGATCGACACCGCCTCCTCCCCAGTGGACTTCATGTAGAAGCTGGTCTTGCCCTGCCGCTGAGCACGGAACATGCGTGCGTCGAACGCGCGTGTCAGCGCCATATAGCGCAGCATCCGCAACAGCGTCTCAGGCGGCAGCTTGGGGTTCCAGGCCCCGACGGCGGCGCCATCCTCATCCAGCACGCGGACCAGCCCATAGGCCAGGTCGCGCATGTCGCCGGGCTGCGCCGTCTCATCGGGACGCGGCGCGGCATCGGCGGCCGGAATGTCGAAATGGGTGAAGTCGGCGCTTTCGCCGGGCCGCGCGGGCGGCTCTGGCACATGCAGGCGTAGCGGCGGAAGGTTCCGCCCGGCCTGCCCTTGCGTGACGCCTGATCCGATGGGATCGCTCATCCTGCCTCCTATGGTGCATTGCAATAATATTGCTTGCGGCAATTATTAAATTACAACACCACGAAAGGCAAGCCTTCCTTACCCATTTTTCCTGTCTTCTATGCGATCGACTGTCCAACTCGCTGTCTCGTCGGCGGCTTTCGGACAATGATCGCCGCGGAAATATGGGCCAGCGGCGCGTAATCGCTCACCTCGAAATCTTCGATGCGATAAATGAAAATACGCGAAGGCCACCGATTGATCCGCAATTTCGGTATGCCGGATGGAAGCCTGTTCATCTGCGCCTGCAGTGATGCAGATGCCGGCTGACCCCTTTTGCCCCAAAAGAAGGAGGCCCCGCCGGGGGGATGGCGGGGCCTCTATGGAGGTCGGACGGATCGAGCGGGGGGCAAAATGATGCGTCCGACAGCTTCAATAACCAGCGGCCCGCTTTGCGGTTCCCGGCAAAAAAAGCCTTAATGCCTCATCGACGCTGTTTTTTCGATCCACCGCCTGTCGTCAACTGGACCAGCGCGGCATGGATGTGGGCGCGGCGCTCGGTATCCCGAGTCACTTCCAGCATCGCCCCCAGGCTGGCTCGCGCCGCATCGACTTCGCGGTGGACGAGTTGAAGCCGGGCCAGTTCCCACCAGCCCGCGTCATGATCGGGCGCCATCACGGTCATGCGCTCGTAAAGCGCCTTGGCGCGAATCGTGTCGCCCGCCTGCTCTGCGCGGCTGGCCTGATTGAGGAGAAGGCGCACGAGCGTCATCCGGTTCGACATGGGGGCGACATGCACCTCGCTCGGCCAACCGCCAGCACCCGACACTTGTTCGAGCAAGGCGAGCAACTGCTCGGGCGTGACCAGCCGGCCGCCGTTGAACGGATCGATCAGGGCCGGCGCGCCCTCAGGCCCTATGCTCACCAGCACATGGCTGGGCGTATTGAGGGCGTCCGATCGCCAGCCCATGCGGCGCGCAGCCGCCACGTACAGGATGGAGAGGCTGACCGGCAAACCGCGGCGCCGGTCGAGAACCCGGATCATGTCGGCATTGAGCGGTGCGTCATAGCTGTCGCGATCGCCGGCAAAACCCAGAGTCTCGCCAATCACCTCTGCAAGCAACGCGCCCTGCGCTTCGCCAGACGCCAGATCTTCGTCGAGGCGCTGTTCGCACGCAGCCTCGACCGCTTCGCTGATGTGGCGCAGTTGATCCAGATAGGGCTCAATATCCCGCCCTTCATGATCGAGCGAACTGAGCGCCAGCGCGGCGCTATCCAACTCGATATCCTCGTCTTCGAGTAACCCGATATACCCGATCGTCTCGGCAAGGCTGGTCAAGCCACCCCCTCCTTCCGGGCACTGCCTGTGTCCGAAACCCGTGCGTCCATGTTTTCGCCGATCGCCATCAATTCCTCCATTTGCCCGGAGATGGGGACTGCCTTCGCTGATTGCCACAGATGACGGCCTGCTGCGATGCGTCAGTGGCGCGCAACCATTTGAGCAGCCGGCGCATTACCCCCCCATTCCCCTTCGTGCAGGAGAGCATCCTTGCCCAATAGACCTACGGGCGTCAGGCCCTTGCTGCATCCCTTGCACGGCCTGCTCCTCGCTTTTCCCGTGGCACTGTTCACGGTCGCGCTGCTGACCGACATCACCTATCTTCAGACCGCGGAAATCCAGTGGACCAATTTCTCCTCATGGCTGATCGTGGGCGCCCTGCTGGGTGGCGGCTTGGTGCTGATCTGGAGCATCATTCTGGCGATCGGCGCCCGGCGCCATGCCCATCGGCAGCCATCGCTGATCTACGCGCTGCTGATCGCCATCATGTGGATTGCGGGCCTGATAAACGCGTTTCAGCATAGT
Source organism: Sphingobium limneticum (assembly GCF_008710165.1). NCBI lineage: Bacteria > Pseudomonadati > Pseudomonadota > Alphaproteobacteria > Sphingomonadales > Sphingobiaceae > Sphingobium > Sphingobium limneticum. The sequence goes on from NZ_VYQA01000005.1 coordinate 79,624, forward strand.
CAGGACGCCTGGAGTTCGGTCGGCGTCACCGGCCTCATCCTGTCGATCATCAGCATGGTCTTCGCCCTGTCGGCCAGTTGGGTCGCTCACCGCACCGTCAGGGAGATTGCTTGATGAGCATCGCTCGCCCGCGCAGCCTTTGCGCCGCCATCTTCGCCCTCGCGCTCGCCGGCTGCGGCGACAGCCAGCCCGGACTCGATCAGACCGGCGCCAATCCCGACCTGCCGGGGCAGCGCCAGACGCTGGTGCCGCCGATCAGGATCGCCACGCCAGAGGGCTGGGGTGGCGAAAGCCCGACCGCGCCGCAAGGTTTTACCGTGACCGCACTGGCGACCGACCTCAAAATACCACGCCAGACGCTCGTCCTGCCCAATGGCGACATCCTGGTGGCGGAAGGGTCAGGCGGCAGCGCGCCGCCCATGCGCCCCAAGGATGTGATCGCCGGCTATATCAAGAGCATGGGCAAGACGCCGGTCAAGGGCGGCAATCGCATCACGCTGCTCCGCGACGCGGATGGCGATGGCAAGGCGGAAGTGCGCACCACTTTCATCGACGGCCTCAATGCGCCTTACGGCCTCGCTTTCGTGGACGGCAGCCTGTACGTCGCCAATCAGGATGCCCTGCTGCGCTTCCCCTATCGTGACGGCATGACGCGGATCGCCACGCCCGGTCAGGAAGTCACCACGCTCCCATCCCGCCTCAACCATCATTGGACCAAGGCGCTGACCGCGAGCGCGGATGGCACGAAACTCTATGTCGGCATCGGATCCAACAGCAATGTGGGCGAGCGCGGGATGGCGGTCGAGGAAGATCGCGCCGTCATCTGGGAAATCGACCGCGCGACCGGCGCGCATCGCACTTTTGCCAGCGGCATCCGCAATCCCACTGCCCTTGCCATCAATCCGCAGACGCAGGCACTCTGGTCGGTCGTGAACGAGCGGGACGAACTCGGGCCGCAGCTTGTGCCGGATTATCTGACGTCCGTGCGTCCAGGCGGCTTCTACGGTTGGCCCTACAGCTATTGGGGCCGTCATGTCGATCCGCGCGTCCACCCCCAGAACCCCAAGATGGTCGAAAAGGCGATCCGTCCGGATTATGCTCTGGGCTCTCATGTCGCGGCCCTCGGCCTCAGTTTCGTGACCGGGGCCGGCCTTGGTCCGTCGTTCGCACAGGGTGCCTTTATCGGGCAGCATGGCAGCTGGAACCGGCAGGATCTGTCGGGCTACAAGGTCGTCTGGGTGCCGTTCGCCAATGGTCGGCCGGCAGGAAAGCCTGTCGATTTCCTGACCGGCTTCATCAAGGATGGCCATGCGCGCGGTCGCCCGGTCGGCGTGACTTATGATCCGTCGCGCGAGAGCCTCATCGTGGCCGACGACCTGTCGAACACGGTCTGGCGGGTCGCCCCCGCCCGTCCCGCGCCTGCACGATGATCGCAGCCCTGCGCTGGCGCGGGCCGGTCGAGATCAGCGCCAATCCCGAATGGCAGCAACTGGCGATCTATGCCGTCGGTGCTGCCATCATCCTCATCATCCTGTTCAACATTCCGTTCGTCGGCCGCATCTTCCGCGCTTTGTTCTCGGTCGGGATGCTCGCGCTCTGCCTCTTCTTTCTGTTTCAGCAGGCACCATTCGATCCCACGCTCTCGCGGATAAAGTCGCAACTTGGCCTCGACGATCAACGCGTGACGGGCCGGGATGTACGCATCGCCATGCGCCCTGACGGACATTTCTGGGCACGCGTGTCGATCAATGGCGTCCAACGGCGCATGTTGATCGACAGCGGCGCGACCATATCGGCGATTTCCGAAAAGACCGCGGCGGAGGCCGATGTTGACAAGGGGGCCGGCCTGATGCCCGTGATCCTTCAAACGGCCAATGGCGCCGTGCGCGCGGAAACCGGCTCGATCGACCGGCTCACCGTCGGCACGATCGAGGCGCGCAACCTGAAAACGGTCATATCCCCAGCCCTCGGCCCGATCGACATATTGGGCATGAATTTCCTGTCGCAGCTGGCGTCCTGGCGCGTCGAAGGAAGGACATTGATCATGGTCCCGCATCGCCCTGATAAGGCGGCATGACGGAGCGCAAAGCGCCGTGGCGCGTTGACCATATCTGACGTGAAAAGGGATATGATGTGCGCCGACTTCTGATTGCTGGTTCGATATTTGCCCTGTCCCTCCCTCTCGTCGCCTGCGACAATGTAACGACCCAGAACAGCACGGCCTCGGCTGGCAAGGCGCAGTGGACGGACGGCAATCTGCGCCAGTTGCGTGAAGCGATCGATCATCGTGCCCGGCATGGTCTGGACCATCTGAATTTCGATGCGAAGGATAACGGGCCAGAGGCGCAGACGGAGGTCGCGCTACGTTATGCCGCAGCCTTGGCCCATGGCGATAGTGATCCGACGAAGCTTTACGACGTCTACACCGTCGCGCGCCCCAACCCCGATCTGCGCGCAGGCCTTGCCAAGGCGATGGCCGAGAACAAGCTGTCAGACTGGCTGGAAAGCCTCGCCCCCCAAAGCGACGAATATCGGGCGCTGTCGAAAGCCTATCTCGCGCTGACTCGCCAAGCCGAGGCACCCGCCGCAGCCATTCCCGCCACGAGCAAGGCCATCGAACCGGGACAGAGCGATGGCCGCATGCCTGCCATCGCGCGGCAACTGGTCGCGTCCGACTATCTCGACAAGGGGCAGGCGGGCGGCGAGCGCTATAGAGAGCCGATGGTGCAGGCTGTCAAGCGGATGCAGCAGGACTTCGGCATCAAGCCGGACGGCTCGATCGGCACCCAGGCATTGGAAATCCTGAACCTGTCCGATGCCGACCGCGCACGGGCCATCGCCGTCGCCATGGAGCGCACGCGCTGGCTCGATCGCACTCCGCCCGCCACGCGGATCGACGTCAACCTGGCCGCCGCGCGGCTCAGCTACTGGCGCGATGGCAAGCTCGCCAATGTCCGCAAGGTCGTGGTCGGTGAGCCCGACACGGAAACGCCGCAGCTGGGATCGCCCATCTATCGCCTGGTGGCGAACCCGACCTGGACCGTCCCCCGCTCGATCGAGCGAAAGGAAATTGCCGGCAAGGGCGCGGCCTATCTACGGCGCAACAATATGGTGCGAAAGGACGGATGGATCGTCCAGCAGCCCGGACCGAAAAACTCGCTTGGCCTCGTCAAGTTCGACATGAAGAACGAGCATCAGATTTATCTGCACGATACCCCAGCGAAGCAGTTGTTTGCGCAGGTGCAGCGCCAGCGCAGCCATGGCTGCGTCCGGGTCGAAGATGCGGAGGGCTTCGCCGCGATGCTGGCGCAGGACGCCGGGATTGTGGACGAATGGAACAAGGCCCGTGCGACGGGGAAGGAAAGCTTCGTCCCCTTACCCCGCGAGATACCGGTTCGCATGCTGTACCAGACCGTCCTGTTCGACGATCAGGGCGAACCGGTGGTGCGCGCCGATCCCTATGGCTGGAACGACCGAATTTCGGTCGCGCTCGGCTTCAAGGCCGGCAGCGGTGCGCGGCTGCGCGGCGCCGGCTCCGACATCGGTCCGTGATGGCCGACTAAAGCCGAACCCTAATTGCCGTTCCAGCGGCGCACCGGCCCCGTATCGACATGGACGAACCCGTCATCGGGATAATAGCCGACGCCGCCAGCCTTCAAAGAAAGCGCCGCTTTCTGAAGGCTGGCAAGGCGGACATTACGCAGTTGGATGTCCACCGCCTTGCCTCGCATGTGCTGGCTCTTGGACGCGACGCCATGACTGCCGAGATGCAGCCGCGCGTTGGTCTTGGGTGATCGATAACCGGAAATGAGCGTAAAATAGGCTCGCTTGTCCGCCCCGGTCGCCGCATGCAACTGCACCAGCGTGTCGAACAGATCGGTGTCCATGCGGGTCACTTCGCCGGTGCGCCAATCGCGCAGGAAGTGATTGAGCTCCGCAATGCCCGAAGCACGCAGCCGTCCACCCGAATAATAGCAGACATCCACTTTCTCCCCATTGTGCGCATTGCGAAACAACAGGCGCCGCTCGGGCAGAGCGGCCCATGTGGTGGCAGGAAAAAGCTGCGATGCACCACAAGCGGCGGCGCCCAGCAGCACCGCCCGTCTATCCATCATCATGTAAGTCGTTCGTCCCGAAATCGCGTCAGGGAGATAAAGCCGCACCCGCGCGTTGCTTATCTCACTGAGATATAGGGTGCATTTACCGAATGAAAAGACGGGTTCCATGGTATTGTCTGATTTTGGCCACCGCTGGTCTTGTGTCGATCCAAGCAGTCGGGCAAGCCCCCAAACCGGCTGAAGCGACGCACGCCGCGTCCTTGCCCGCGAATATCGACGTCGCCATATTCCGCGCTCAGGTCCAGCTGGACCGGGCGGGCTTTGGTCCGGGGGTCATCGACGGGCGAAAGGGTCGCTTCTTCGCAGCAGCGTTGAAGGGATATCAGGCCGCCCAGGGACTGCCGCAATCTGGAGAACTTGACGGCGGCACGCGCGCTGCCCTGGACAAGGATGCCGCCCCCGCGCTCATGACCATGGTGCTGAAGGACGATGCGCTTACCGCTGACTTCACACCCGACATCCCTCCCAAGATCGTCGATCAGGCCGCGCTGCCCCATCTTGGATATCGCGATATCGTGGAACGACTGGCCGAGCGCTTCCATACGACGCCGCAACTTCTGCTCGCGCTCAATCCGGCATTAAGGGCGCCACAGGCCGGTATGGAATTGCGACTGCCCAGCCTGATCCCAGCCGATCGCGCCTATGACGTCAGCCTGTCACCGCAATGGCGCGACACGCTCGCCACCCTCAACATCGGCGCACGGCAACCCCAGGCGGCGAAGATCGTCGTCGACAAATCCGAAAGCCTGCTCAAAGTCTATGACAGCCAGGATCGCCTGGTTGCGCAATTTCCCGCGACCACAGGCAGCGCGCATGATCCCCTGCCGATCGGCAAATGGAGCATACACGCCATCGCCTTTCTGCCGACCTATCATTATAATCCGGATCTGTTCTGGGATGCCGCCGAAAGCGACGGGAAAGCCGTATTGCCGCCCGGCCCCAACAATCCCGTCGGCGTGGTCTGGATCGACCTCAACAAACCCCATTATGGCATTCACGGAACGCCGGAACCGGCCCGGATAGGACGCTCGCAAAGCCATGGCTGCGTCCGGTTGAGCAACTGGGATGCCGCGCGCCTCGCGCAGATGACCAGTACCGCAACGCAGGTCGTCTTTCAGGAATGACAATCTCAAGCGCAGGTGAGCGGGACGTCGCCGCCTAGCGCTTGTCTTCCGCCGCTTCGCTGTCGCCCCGCATCTGGCCATGTGCCAGCACGGCGAACAGCCCCGTGCCGCCGATAATGTTGCCGACGAGCGCGGGCAAAAGAAAGTCGCGCAGCATCTCCGTCAGGGTCATGAGACCATTCAGCCAGAGAAAGGCCGTCTGCGAAAAGCCGGTCACGACATGGCTGAAACCACCGAGCGCGATGACATATGTCAGCAGCGAAATGACCCAGAACTCGCTGCCTTTGGCATTGGGCAGAAGCCAGGCGATGGACGCCATGAGGAAGCCAGCCGGAATACCCAGCGTCAGCGTTTTGATGGCGCCCTGCGCGGGAAGTTTTTGCAGGATATCGATCGCGACGAGCCGCTGCTCATGGGTAATGATGACCTCGCCCGCCATCAGCGCGACCACGATCAGCACACCGATCAGATTTGCGGTCAATACGACGGACCATAGCCTTGCAAGCTTCGCCAATCCGGTGATGCTCGGCCGCGCCGCAACGGGCAGCACAGCGGTGACGGTGCTTTCTGTGAACAACTGAAGCCGCCCCATGATGACGATCACATAGCCGACGGGATAGCCCAGCAGATAGACGAGTTCGGCCCAGCGCTCGTCCGGCAGGCGCATGCGCAGATAGAGTTCGGCCAGAAAGGATATGGTGATGGCAAGGCCCGCGGCGAGCCCAGACAGCAGCAGAGCGACGACCGGCCGCGCCAGTTCTTCTTCGCCCTGAAGCCGCACGGCTTCATGCACGACCATATGGGAACTGGCCTGACGCCGCAGGACATCCTGTGCTTCATCGGGCGACAGGGCATCGTCAGGGACGCTGGGATCATCCGCCGAAGGCTGATCCTGATCAGACGTCATCGACCACGGCTTTGACGGATCGAAGACACGAAGTCGGGCTGGATCGTGCTTCGCCTCGTCATCCGATCAGGCGGCCAGTGCCAGCAGGCCCGACACACCCGGTCGCCCCGCTTGGCGGGTCTGGATCCTGTCGAGATAGGCAAAAATGCTGACGACCGCATCTTCCGTAACGTCGAAGTCGCTGCGCGCGATTTCCAGAACGCCGCCGTTCATCAGGGCTTCCAGCGCCGCGCGCGCCCGCGCAACCCGGCTCTTCACCGTCCCGACGGCGACACCCGTGATATCGGCCGTCTCTTCGTAGGAAATCCCGCCGGCACCGACGAGGATCAGGGCCTCGCGCTGCGGTTCGGGTAGCTGCATGAGTGCACGCATCAGGTCGCGCAACTGGATGCTGGTGTCTTGCGAAGCCGGCGCAGCCAGAACACGGTCCGCGACGAGATCATCCCACTCCCCGGTGAAGCGGAGGCGACGGGTCAGGCTGAAATAATGGTTGCGCAGGATCGTGAAGGACCAGGCGCGGAAGTTCGTGCCGGCCATATAGCGGTCCCGCGCCGCCCATGCCTTGAGCATCGTTTCCTGGACAAGGTCGTCGGCCAGATCGTGATTACCGCAAAGGCTGCGGGCAAAAGCACGCAATTGGGGGATCACACGGCTAAGCTCGCCCTTGAAGGCTGCGTCGGTCAGGCTGGCAGGTGCGTCCTGCGTCGAGATGGCGTCCGACATATGATCCCCTTCGTGAATAGTTAATGTAAGAACATTCCGGCACGGCATCGGTTCCGGTTGCGAAATGGATAGGGCATGATTGTCCGCACTTTATTGCGGTGCAGAAATGTTTGAACCTCCAGCGCTTTTGCGGGTTTGAAGGATTACAGCCGCAATCGGGGGACTTCAGCCAGACGATGGCACGCGCCTGCACTCTCATTATCGCGCTCCTATGCCTGAGCGGTTGCAACGCGCAGCAATCGACCCTGTCCGTCTTTGGTGCAGACGCACGCGATATCCGGCATATCGCCATCGTGCTGACCGTCGGGGCGGTCGTCATCCTCGCGATCACGGCCACGCTCTACATCCGCGCCGTCCGCGCGCCCGAACATAGCCTGGACCATCATCAAGGTATGCGCATGATCCTGTGGGTCGGCGCGATCGGACCCACGCTGATCCTGACGGCGCTATTGCTCTACGCCCTGCCCGCGATGCGGCCGCGCCCCGCCAGTCCTGCCGATCTCGTCATCCGGGTAGAGGGCGAACAATTTTGGTGGCGGGTCGCCTATCGACCGCCGGGCGAAGCCACGCCGCTCCTCTCCGCCAATGAGATACGCCTGCCTGTCGGTCGTACGGTGCTGTTCGAACTTGGCGCGACGGACGTGATCCACAGTTTCTGGATCCCCGGTCTTGCCGGCAAGATGGACATGATCCCCGGCCGCACCAACCGGCTGGTGGTGAAAGCCGAGAAGCCGGGACGCTATCGCGGCGTATGCGCGGAGTTTTGCGGACTCAGCCATGCGCTCATGGCGTTCGACGTGATCGCGATGGAGCCGGCAGCCTTCGACACATGGATGGCCGACGCCCGTGCCATCGTGCCTCTGCCGGCCATCGCCACGCCCGGCCGCGCCCTGTTCGATGCCCAGGGATGCGGCGCCTGCCATGGCGTCCGGGGCACGCCCCATGCCGGCACCATCGGCCCCGACCTCAGCCGTTTCGGCGAGCGGCGGACGCTGGGCGCGGGCATATTGCCTCCCACCATCGACAATATCGCCACCTTCATCCGCGCACCGCAGGTCAGCAAGCCCGGCGTGCGCATGCCCGCCTATCCGCAACTCAGCCAAGAGGAAGCCCGCGCCATCGCCCATTATCTCAAGGGCATGCGATGAGCCTGCACGATCAGGACGATCCCGCGCTCCGCGCCGCACAGGAAGAGCGGCTTCGCGCGGTATGGAAGCCACCGAGCGGCCTGTTCCTGCGCTGGACCGACTGCAACAATAATCGGGTCGGCGTCTGGTATGTGCTGACCGCCTTCGCCTTCATGCTGTTCGCCGGCGTGCTGGCGCTCATCATGCGCACGCAGCTCGCCGTGCCGGACAATGATCTGGTGAGCGCAGGCACGTTCAACCAGCTGTTCACACTGCACGGCTCGATGATGATGTTCCTGTTCGCCGTGCCGATGTTCGAGGCGGTGTCGATCATCCTGCTGCCTCAGCTTCTGGGGGCGCGCGACCTCCCCTTCCCGCGCCTCTCCGCCTTTGGCTACTGGTCCTTCCTTCTGGGCGGCGTATTCGTGGGCGGCTCCATCTTCTTCAACGCCGCGCCCGATGGCGGCTGGTTCATGTATCCCCCGCTCACCACGCGGACGGACCTGTCCGGCCTTGGCGCCGACATCTGGATGCTCGGCCTATCCTTCATCGAAGTGTCGTCGGTCGCCGCTGCGGTCGAACTGATCGTCGGCGTCCTCAAATGCCGGCCACCGGGCATGCGGCTGAACCTGATGCCGCTCTACGCCTGGTACATCCTGGTGGTGGCGGTGATGATCCTGTTCGCCTTTCCGCCACTGATCGCGGGCGACATATTGTTCGAGATGGAGCGGCTGCTGAACTGGCCCTTCTTCGACGCGAGCCGGGGCGGCGACCCGCTGCTGTGGCAGCACCTGTTCTGGATCTTCGGCCATCCGGAAGTCTATATCGTCTTCCTGCCCTCTATTGCCCTGTTCGCGATGCTGGTGCCGACCTTCTCCAACCGCCATTTGCTGGGCTATCCGTGGATCGTGCTGGCGGCGGTGGGCACCGCCTTCCTGTCCTTCGGCCTGTGGGTCCACCACATGTTCACGACCGGCCTGCCCAAGATCAGCCTCGCTTTCTTTTCTGCCGCATCGGAAGCCGTGGCCATCCCGACGGCGGTGCAGATCTTCGCCTTTATCGCGACCTTATGGGCGGGCCGCGTCACCTGGTCGACACCGCTGCTCTATGCGACGGGCAGCCTCGCCATCTTCGTCATCGGCGGCCTCACCGGCGTGATGGTCGCGGTCGCGCCATTCGACTGGCAGGCGCACGACACCTATTTCATCGTCGCGCACCTCCATTATGTGCTGATCGGCGGTACGCTGCTGCCGCTGTTTGCGGGCCTCTATTATTACTGGCCGCTGGTCACGGGAAAGAGGCTGTCCGACCGCCTCGGCCGCATCGCCTTCTGGATGCTGTTCGTCGGCGCGAACCTGACCTTCTTTCCCATGCATTTCTCTGGGTTGATGGGCATGCCGCGCCGCGTCTTCACCTATCCGGAAGAACTCGGGCTGGGCGGCCTCAACATGGCGTCCACCCTGGGAGCATGGCTGTTCGCGGCGGGCGTGGCGGTGATCTGCGTGGACCTGTGCCTCTCGCCCCGCCGGGCGAAGGCGCAGCGCAATCCCTGGGGCGCCGGAACGCTCGAATGGCTGGCGCATCCCGATGACGAGGATTGGGGCATCCGATCCATTCCACTTATCGAAAGCCGCTACCCGATCTGGGACCAGAAGGATTTCGTGCAGAAGGTCGATGAAGGCCGCTTCTTCCTGCCCGACGCGGAGGAAGGCCGGCGCGAGACGATCGTGACGACCGTGCTCGACGCCCGGCCGCTGGCGGTGATCCGCCTCGGCACACCCAGCGTCATTCCGATCCTGACCGCCCTGTCGCTTGGCGGCGTCTTCATCCTGACCACCTATCATCTCTACTGGGCGGCGCTGGTCTGCGCCGTTGCGACATTGGCCTGCGCCATATGGTGGCTGTGGACCGGCACGGCCGAAATCCCGGAAAAGCCGTGCAAGCCGATCGGCCATGGGATCGAACTGCCGCTCTACATCTCCGGCCCCGCCGCGCCGGGATGGTGGGCGATGTTCATCACCATGATGGCGGATGCGACCGCCTTTTCCGGCCTCGTCTTCGGCTATTATTTCTTCTGGACCCGACATGCCGATTTCCCACCAATGGCGATGGCGGACGGGCCGGGCATGTACTGGCCGATGGTGGCGCTGGTGCTCGGCGTGACAAGCTGGCTCGCCACCATCGCCGCGCGTGACGTCCATGCGCGGGGCAGCGTCGGGATCGCGCGCCTGTTGCTGATGCTGGGCATAGCGACCAGCCTCGCCGGGATCGCCGCAGGGCTTGCCGGGCCATGGACCCACGGCATGGACCCGGAAAACCATAGCTACCCCGCGATCGTGTGGACGCTCACCGTCTGGACGGTCGCCCATGCCGGCATCGCCGCGATCATGCAGAGTTACGCGCTGGCCCGCAGCATCGCCCGCCGCATGGACCCGCAGCATGACGCCGACATCCGAAACGTCACCGTCTACATGCACTTTTTCGCCCTCACCGCCATCGTCGCCTATGCGACCATCGGCCTGTTCCCGAGCCTGTCATGAAGGATCGCCGCCGCCATTGGTCCGAACGACTCAAGGTCACGCTGTGGACGCTGATCGTGCCGCCGACCATCTGGGCGGGGCATTTCCTCTTCTCCTATCTCTGGGCGGCCATATCATGCGCGAAGGCGGGCGCCTTTGCGACCTTCCCTACGCTGTTCGTCGTCGGCACCTTCCTTGCCCTCATCCTGATCGCTCTGTCCGGCTGGATCGCCTGGAACCAGGGCCGCATACCCGGTGCCAGCCCGCCGCATGAGGATTCGACCGATATCGACCGGCTGCGCTTCCTTGCGAAATCGACGCTGTTGCTCGCGTGCCTCAGCTTCGTGGGCGTGCTCTTCACGTCCCTGCCCGTCATCTTTCTGCGCGATTGCTTGTGAGGCGGGCGTGTCTCTTCACCGGCCTAGCGCTCCTGCCATTGGGCCTGATCGCCAGCGACATGGGCATGACGGGGCATATGGTTGCCCACATGACCGCCGTGGCTGTCGCCGCGCCGCTGATCGCCTTTGGCATGTCTGGCACGCGCGCCGACCCGGCGATGCGTTTGCCGCACGTCGTTTCTCCCATGGCGATGATGCTGGTCGAACTTGCTACCGTCTGGCTCTGGCACCTGCCCGCCCTGCGCGCCGCCGCCCATGGATCGTGGATGGTCATGGCGATCGAACAGGCCTGCTTCCTTCTAGCTGGCCTGCTGCTCTGGTCATCCGTCCTGCATGCGCCACAGCGGATCGCCGGCATCGGCGCCTTGCTGTTGACCTCCATGCACATGACCTTGCTGGGCGTCCTGATCGGCCTCGCGCCGCGCCCGCTATACGCCCATCACGGCATCTATTTCGGCCTCGATACGCTGGCCGACCAGCAATTGGGCGGCGTGGTGATGCTCGTCATCGGCGGCGCCAGCTACATGATCGGCGGCCTCGTCCTGCTCGCCGGATTGCTCAAGGCGAGGGAGGACGCGCCGGCATGACCATCCGTATCACCTGGAAACGCGTGATCCTGACGATCTCCATCCTGTTGGCAGCGGGCATGGTCTTCGCCTGGTCGGGCGCGATGCAGATATCGGCGTCCTCGGGCCACTGGAAAGTCACCGACTGGTTCCTGCACTGGGTCATGCGCAATTCGGTGCGGACCTATTCGGCGCTCCAGACCCCCGAAGGCCAGGCGCCCGATCGCGACCTGGTCAGCGCCGCCGGCCATTTCCGTCAGGCCTGCCAAGTCTGCCACGGTGCGCCGGGCGTGAAGCCATCCCCCGTCATGCAGGCGTCGACGCCCCCTGCCCCGGACCTGTCCGTCACCGCGCAGGAATGGACCGATCGCGAACTGTTCTGGATCATCCGGCACGGCGTCAAACTCACCGCCATGCCGGCCTGGCCCGCCACGGAGCGCGATGACGAGGTCTGGCGAATGGTCGGTTTCGTGCGCCGCCTGCCCGGCATGACACCGGAGCAATATCGCGCGCTGATTGAGGAACCCTTGTCCGTCGATCTGCCGGGCACACGCCCCGGCACGCTGGCCGCCTGCACCTCTTGCCATGGCAGCGACGGGCGCGGTCGTGGCCAGCCCGATATTCCCGTGCTGGGCGGCCAGAAACCGGCCTCTCTTCTTGCGGCTCTGCGCAATTATGCGTCTGGCACTCGCAAGAGCGCGCCGATGCAGGTGGCCGCTGCGACACTGACCGATGAAGAGATGGCGCGGCTGGCAGCGCATTTCGCCGCCATGCCGGGGCTTGCACAGCGGCCCATCCCGACCTTGCCCATCATAGCGAAAGGCGATCCTGCACGGCAGCTTCCCGCCTGCGGCAATTGCCATGCGCCCGGCAAGGACGCGCCTATGCTGTCCGGCCAAAAGCGCACCTATCTCGCCGCCCGTCTGCGCCAATGGCAGGGCGATCCGACCGTGGTCGACGCGCGCAAGCCCGCAGATGGCATGGCCGTCATCGCGCGCCGGATTCCGCCGGATCAGATCGATGCGATCGCCGCCGCTTTCGCTGAACCATGAGCTTGCCCGACCGGAAAGGATTGCCATTGTCGACCATCATCAACCGCAGAAAGGCAAGCGCCATGCTGGCGACCGCTGCATGGGGGATGACCATGCCGGCGCGAGCGGCGCCCCCTCGTCGCCTGCTGCTGCGTGGTGCGGATCATCTGCTGACGATGACCGACCCGCCGCGCGCGAAAACGGACATGCTGATCCACCAGGGGCGGATCGAGGCGATCGGTCCCGACCTGCCTGCGGGCGATGCGGATGTGATCGACCTGTCCGGCCATGTCCTGATGCCCGGTTTCGTCGATACCCACTGGCATATGTGGAACACGGCGGCGCGGGGGCTGTGGCGCAGCGCGAAGGGCGGCTTCATGCCGACCATGGCCGCGATATCGCCCCATTTTACGCCTGCCGACGTCGCCATCAGCGTGGATCTGGCGCTCGCCGAGGCGGTGAACAGCGGCATCACTACCGTGCACAACTGGGCGCATAATGTGCGCAGCCCCGCCCATGCGGATGCGGAAATCGCCGCCATGATCCGATCCGGCGTTCGCGGTCGCTTCGCCTATGGCTACGCCCAAGATGTCGGCAAGGACCAGCCGATGAACCTCGACCATCTGTCCACGATCGCGCGCAGGCGCCCTTCGAACCTCGTCTCCATCGGAATCTGCGCGCGTGGCCCGGATCGTTCGGCCCCGCCTGTCTGGCAGGCGGAATGGGACGTCGCGCGCCGACTTGGGCTGCCGATCTCCACACATATGGCGTCCGATCCGAAATCGGCCGCCAGTGGCGGCATCGCGGCACTGGCGGCGCGCAAAGGCCTCGGGGCCGACGTACAACTCGTCCATCTGACCGCCGCATCGCGCGCCGACATGGATCGCGTCGCACAGGCAGGATCGCCCGTGTCGATCAGCCCCTGGACCGAATTGGAGGTCGGCTATGGCGTGCCGCCCATAGCCGACATGATCGCCGCGGGTCTGCTCCTTGGCCTGTCCGTCGACAATATGGTGCTGGCGGGACAGGCAGATATGTTCTCGGTGATGCGCCTGTCGACGGATCTTGCGCGCGGGCTCTCTCGCAATCAGCTGTTGATGGAGGACATGACAGCCCTGCGCTGGGCCACGATAGATGGCGCCCGAAGCCTGGGCCTGGGGCAGCAGGTCGGTGCGCTGGCGCCGGGCATGCGCGCCGATATCATTGCGGTACGGGTGGATGCGCTGAACACCGCACCCGCCGCCGATCTGCCATCGCTGCTGACCCATGCCGCCCGCCCCGACAATGTGTCGCTCGTCCTGATCGACGGCGTTGCGCACAAGCGCGACGGCCAGTTGGTGCGGGTAGATCTGCCGGCGATCCGCGCCAAGGCAAGCGCATCCATCGCAAAAATTCGATCGGCCGCTGCCATCTAGAGCTTCTGCTGTGCATGCAATTGGCCCTTTCGTCGTTTCGCGCGTTGTTCGCTAGCAACGATCCAGAAAGAAACCATGTCTCGCTTCGATCGAAGCCCCGCGCACAAGGAAGCTGCCGAATGATGCGAGGAGCCGCCTTCGCGCTACTTTTGCTCGGCGCCTGCGACGCGTTGCCGCGCGACCCGGCTGGCACATCGACACGGATCGAGCGGAACCGCATCTTCACCGTAGCACTGGCCGATCCCGCCATTCGCTCAGCGCCGCAGGTCGGCAGACTTGTCGAAGAAATCGAGCGGCGCACCAAAGCGCGCGCGCAATGGCGCAGCGGTTCGGGAGAGCCTCTGTTCCAGCAACTGGACGAAGGCAGGATCGACCTCGTCATCGGCCGCTTCACGGCGGACAGCCCATGGGCGGCGGACGTCGCCTTCGCGCCTGCCCTTTCGACCAGCGGCACCAGAGACGCGCCGATCAAGCTCAAAGCCGCGATGCGTAATGGCGAAAATCGCTGGATCATGACGGTCGAGCGCGCCAGCCGCGCGATATCGCAGGAGGCACGCGACCAATGAGCCGGACCAGCCTGCCACAGGAATTGCGCGAGCCGATGGCCAGGGCGATCCGCCTTGAATATTGGAACATCTTCTGGACGCTCACCATCATCGTCACGATGGGGCTGGTGCTGGGTCAGAGCGAGACGATGAAGACCGCCTGGATCGAGGACACGCTGGGTCTCGTCCCGCCGGTCATGTTCCTGATCGCCGCGCATATGGAGCGCCACAGCCATCGCTCGCGCCGCTTTCCTTTCGGCTTCGAGCGGGTCAACGGGCTTGGGTTTTTCGTGGCGGCGGTCGCGCTGACGGCAGTCGGCGCGCTGTTGCTCTATAATGCGCTGATGGCGCTCGGCACGCAGGAGCATGCGACCGTCGGCTCGATCGTCATTTTGGGGCACGATCTGTGGCTCGGCTGGCTGATGCTCGCCGCGCAAATCTATTCGCTGATCCCGCCCCTGTTCATCGGGCGCAAGGAATTGCCGCTGGCAAAGCAGCTCAATGACAAGCTGCTCCATACCGACGCGCTGATGAACAAGGCCAACTGGCTGACGGGCGCGGCGGGATTGGCCGGCATCATCGGCCTCGGCCTTGGCTGGTGGTGGGCGGATTCGCTCGCGGCGGCGATCATTTCAGTCGATGTGCTCAATGACGGGATCAAGGCGCTACGCTCCTCCACCGCCGAACTGGTCGACGGCGCGCCGCGCGCTCTTTCCAGCACGGACCTGTCCCAGGACGCGCAGAAGGTACGCGATCGGTTGCAGGCAGAATTTCCCGATGCCACCGTCCGGCTGCGCGAAACCGGGCGGCTGATCCGGGCCGAAGTACATGATGCCCACCCACCGTCGGAATGCCGCCATCCCCGACATTATTGGCCCGACGATGAGGATAGAGCCTGGCGACTGGCGCAAGTCAGCTTCATCCCGCCAATGGAGGCGGACGAGAAAAGCTAGATCGGCGGCGGTTGGCGGATCGCATCGGCCTGTTTCTCTGGCCGGATATAGATGGAAGTCAGCTCCGGCACGCGTGCCTTCATCTCGCGCTCGATATCCTCGATCAGGCTTTCCGCCTCACCCATCGGCAAATCGTCGACGAAATCGGCGCTGATCGCCACGAATACGGCGTCGGGCGCGGTATGAATGGTACGGACATGGTTGACCGCGCTGATCTGCGGCCGCTTGTCGAGGGTCGCCCAGACAATAGCGACGATGGCGGGGTCCGCGCTCTCCCCGATCAACAGCCCCTTGGCCTCGCGCGCGAGCAGGACGGCGACACCGGCCAGGATCAGGCCGATCGCGATCGACGCCACACCGTCAATGCGGGGATCGGCATAATGATGGCTGGCCCAGACGCCGACACCGGCGATACCAAGCCCGATCAGGGCCGCGCTGTCCTCGAACAGAACGATGAACCCTGCCGGATCCTTGGACCGGCGAATCGACTGCCACCAGCTGCTCGCACCGCGCTTCCCGTTGAATTCGCGCACGGCGATGGCCCAGCTCGTCCCTTCCAGAAGCACGGCGACGCCCAGCACCACATAGTTGATCGTCGGATCGCGCAGCGGCTCCGGCTGGGCGATATGCACCCAGCCTTCATAGATCGAGACACCAGCCCCCACCGCGAAGATCAGGATCGCGACGACGAAGGCCCAGAAATACAGCTCGCGCCCATAGCCGAACGGGTGGCTGGCATCGGCGGGACGCTTCGCCTTGGCCTGTCCATAAAGCAGCAACAGCTGATTGCCGCTGTCCACCAGGGAATGCACGCCTTCGGTCAGCATGGAGGAGGAGCCGCTGATCGCCGCCGCCACGAATTTGGCGATGGCGATCCCGACATTGGCGAGCAGGGCGCCGTAAAGAACGATATTCTCGCGAAACCTGCCCGACAGACCCGCCATGCGGCTCAACCCGGATAGGGGCTGGATTGCAGCAGACCTGCCAGATGCGTGGCATTGCCTGCCACCATCTTGGCGGTCTTCGTCACCATTTCGGGCGTTTCCTTCAGATCCTTGAAGTCGGTCGATCCCATCGCTTCGCCGACCCAATAGCAGGCGGCGACCGCCGGAATGGTCCAGCCGACATCGTTAAGCGCCTGGAAAAGCTGGGCCGACGAGAAATGTGCGCCGTCTTCATTGCCCACGATGGCCGCGACCGCGACCTTGCCATAGCTGGGCATTCGTCCCTGGTCGTCAGTCTCGGACAGGAAAGCGTCCATGCGCTCCAGCACGCGCTTGGCGACGCTGCTGATCTGGCCCATCCAGATGGGACCGCCAAAAATCAGGATATCGTGGGCCAGGATCTTTTCCCGCAGCGCCGGCCAGGCGTCGCCATCACCTTCATCGGAGGTGACGCCGGGCTTGATATTGAGCGCGGCGATCCGAACGGTTTCGGTGACGGAAACATCCTTCTCACCGAAAGCCTTTGCCAGAACGGCGATCATGGCATCGGTCGAGCTATCCTCGCCGGTATCCGCCTTGAGGGTGCAATTGAGCGCCAGGGCCTTGAGCGGCATCGATCATGTCCTTTGGATCTTGGCGACCGCAGGATGCGACCGTCCGTTCATCGCAGGCATAACTCTTGAGCGATCGATGGGTTCTTTGCGACCAAGGCGATAATTGTCGAGCGACACGGCCGAGACGATCCATGACGATGAGTCGCCCGGGCATGCGAGCGAACTCTCGCCCAGGCCCGAACGGTCGCCGCACCAGCATGACCATGTAGCAAGGCGTTACAAGCTAGACGGCCACGTCGGCCTTGATGGCAGCGTGCGGATCATAGCCCTCGACCTCGAAATCATCGATCCTGTAGCCATCAATGCTATCAGGCCGGCGGACCAGGCGCATTTTGGGGAAATGCCGCGGCTCTCGCGTCAGTTGCTCTCGCGCCTGATCGAGGTGGTTCAGATAGAGATGGGCATCGCCGGCCATCCACACAAACTCACCGGGAAGCAGATCCGCCTGTTGCGCCAGCATCATCTGAAGAGCCGTGGCGCCCACCAGGTTGAAGGGCAGCCCCAACAGGACATCGACGGACCTCTGAAACATCAGGCAGTTCAGACGCCCGTCCGAGGTGACATGATATTGATAGACCATGTGGCAGGGGGGAAGCGCCATTTCGCCCAACTCGGCCACATTCCAGGCGTGGAACAGCATTCTGCGGCTAGATGGATTGTCCTTGAGCGTCGTGACGAGTTGAGCGATCTGATCATGCTCCTGCCCGTCAGGGCCGGCCCAACGCCGCCATTGCTTGCCATAGACAGGCCCTAATTCACCCCAGCGCGCAGCAAAATCATCGTCCTCGACGATACGACGCTCAAATGCGTCCTGATCAATGTCTTCCCCAGTCTCGCGCCGGTAGGTGGCGAGCGGCCAATCGCTCCAGATCCGTACATTGTCGCGCAGCAGATCCTGGATGTTCGTGCCCCCCTTCAGGAACCAGAGCATCTCCTTGATAGAGGTCTTCCAGTAGACCCGCTTCGTGGTGATGATCGGCGCAGTCCCGTCCGACAGGTCGAATCGCGCCGTCGCTCCAAAGACTGAGCGCGTACCCACGCCCGTCCGGTCGACACGTTCGTCGCCATTCTCCAGAATATGTCGCATCAGGTCCAGATATTGACCCTCGGGATGCCCGTTCTGCGCTACCAACTCAAATGCCTCCGCTACCAACAGCCGCCTGTATAAGGGAGAGCGCATGCAAACACGATATCAAACGCACAATCGCAGCCCGACGTTCGATTACCCGACGCCCATTGATGGCGCTTGACCATCGGGCGGCATGAATGTGGCAGGGCAGCAGCGCTTCTGGCGAAGCGTCCGCCACATTCCAGCCGGTGAAAGAGTGGCCGGCGCGATCCGGGCCTGGCGCGAATCACATCTTGGCGCTCAGGATCGACCGCGTACCGACGCCCGCACAATTGATATATGGGCATCCGGATCTGGATGGGCGGGCCATAACCCGGTATCGCCCTCACCCCGATCCTGGGCGATCGTCGATGTCCACTCCACCATAATGGATCAACTTGTGCTGGCATGCGCCCTGCCCGTTCCATCATGCTGCCGCCATGACGGATCGCGACACCTTCCTGCTGGCGTTGCTCGATGCGGACTGGCGGCCGAACGGCGTCATTCCGTTGCAATCCGATTGGCGCGGGACGTTCGGCAGGCTGTTGGCAACGGATGGCCGCTGGCTGGCTCTGATCCAGCAACGCGCCGCCGGCGCCAGTTCCCTGCCCCGCCCTGACGACATCATGCTGACCCGCCTGCTCGCCCGCCGCCTGCGCCCGCTCGACATGCAGCTTGCCGACCATGTCATTCAGGCCGGCCCCGCCCGTTTCAGCTTCCGCGCGGCGGGGCTGCTCTGATCATTTTGCGATCATTGCAAAAAAACGTCATTGCCCGCTTGCCAGCCTCCAAACCCCTCTCTATAGGCGCACTCCTGCCTTACGGGGCCGCCCACAAAGCGGCTTCGGCATCGGTCGGGGAATAGCTCAGCCTGGTAGAGCACTGTCTTCGGGAGGCAGGGGCCGGAGGTTCGAATCCTCTTTCCCCGACCAACTTTCTTCACAGGAAGAAGCGAATTATCAGCGGGATGGCATAGCCATCGCCGCCGATTTTTTGCGTCTGCCCGCCGTCCATTCCGGTGTGCTTCCGGTGCAATTTTTCGACAGATGACATGTGTCGAAACTATGCCGATGGTTCTTGTGCATCCGTAAAAGATGTTTGACCCAGCCTGTCCGCGCCGCAATGATCCGCCCCATCAAGCCGGTGCGGCGACCTGCCGCAATCCAGCGACAATCCGACCCGCAAACAGGCGGGCATATCAGGCGGGAGACATACCTTGCACAGACGCGACTTTCTGGCCTTCGGGGCCATGGGCGTGGGGGGACTCGTCCTTCCTTCGATGTTCGGCAAAGTGATTGCCGCAGAAGAATTGAACAGCGCCATCGACGTGGCGGCGAAGAAGAGCCTGGCAGATACCGCGATGAACGCGGCCAAGAGCGCGGGCGCCAGCTATGCCGACGTGCGCGTCGGCCGCTACCTGCGCCAGTTCGTCATCACGCGCGAGCGCAATGTCGAAAATATCGTCAACACAGAATCGTCGGGCGTCGGCATCCGCGTCATCGCCAATGGCGCCTGGGGCTTTGCCGCCACCAATGAAATGACCGCCGACGCCGTGGCCAAGGCCGCGCAGCAGGCCGTCGCCATCGCCAAGGCCAACGCCCCGGCGCAGACCGCCCCTGTCGAGCTGGCCCCGACCAAGGGCGTGGGCGAAGTCAGTTGGAAGACGCCGATCGTCAAGAACGCAATGGCCGTACCCATCAAGGACAAGGTCGCACTGCTGACGGACGTCAACGCCGCCGCCATGGACGCGGGCGCGGACTTCATCAATTCCATCCTTTTCCTGGTCAACGAGCAGAAATATTTCGCCAGCACCGACGGCAGCTATATCGACCAGGACGTCCACCGCATCTGGGCGCCGACCACCATCACGGCAGTCGACAAGACCACCGGCAAGTTCCGGACGCGCGAAGGCCTGTCGGCCCCGATGGGTCTGGGCTACGAATATCTGGACGGCGCCGCGTCGGGCAAGACCGTGCTGCCCAATGGCGTGGTCGTCTACGGCAACAGCTATGACATGAAGGAAGATGCGATCGCCGCCGCCAAGCAGGCGCGCGCGAAGCTGAAGGCGCCTTCGGTCAAGCCGGGCAAGTATGACCTGGTTCTCGACCCGTCGCACACCTGGCTCACCATCCATGAATCGGTCGGCCATCCGCTCGAACTGGACCGTGTGCTGGGCTATGAAGCCAATTATGCCGGCACCAGCTTCGCCACCATGGACAAGCTGGAAAGCCATTTCCAATATGGCAGCCCCAATGTGAACATCGTCGCCGACAAGACGCAGGTCGGCAGCCTGGGCGCGGTCGCCTATGACGATGAAGGCATCAAGACCAAGAAGTGGGATCTGATCCGCGACGGCAAGCTGGTCGGCTATCAGGCGATCCGCGATCAGGCCCATATCGAGGGCAAGGCGGCATCGGACGGCTGCGCCTATGCCGACAGCTGGTCCAACGTTCAGTTCCAGCGCATGGCCAATGTGTCGCTGGAGCCGGGCAAGGCCAAGAAGAGCGTCGCGGACATGATCGCAGGTGTCGAGGACGGCATCTACATCGTGGGCGACGGCAGCTTCTCGATCGACCAGCAGCGCTACAACGCCCAGTTCGGCGGCCAGCTCTTCTACGAGATCAAGAACGGCAAGATCACCCAGCAGATCGAGGATGTCGCCTATCAGATCCGCACCCCGGAATTCTGGAACGCCTGCGTGGGCGTGTGCGACGCCAGCGACTATCGCCTGGGCGGCTCCTTCTTCGATGGCAAGGGCCAGCCGGCACAAGTCTCCGCCGTGTCGCACGGGTCATCGACCGCGCGCTTCAACGGTATCAACGTCATCAACACCGCGCGTTCGCTCGGCTGACGCTTAAAGGGAGAAAAGATAATGAGCATCCTTACCGAAGCGCAGTCCAAGGCCATCCTGACCAAGGTCGTCGCCCTGTCCAAGGCCGACGAATGTAGCGCAACGCTGACCGGCAAGATTCAGGGTAATATCCGGTTCGCCCGCAACAATGTGTCCACCGCCGGGCAGACCGATGATATCGAGCTGGCCGTGCAGGTCGCCTATGGCAAGAAGGTCGGCACCGCGACCATCAACCAGTTCGACGACGCGGCGCTGGAACGCGTCGTGCGCCGGGCCGAAACGCTGGCGCAGCTGGCGCCGGACAATCCGGAATTCATGCCGGCCGTCGACAAGCAGGCCTATAAGGCCAGCCCGACCTTCGCCCAGTCCACCGCCGACATCACGCCCGCTTATCGTGCGCAGGTCGCCGCCACCTCGATCAACGCCTGCAAGTCGCAGAAGCTGATCGCGGCCGGCTATCTGGAGGACGGCCAGAGTTTCAAGGCGATCGCTAACAGCAAGGGCAATTTCGGTTACCAGCGCTCGACCGTGCTCGATTATACCTGCACCGTCCGGACCGAAGATGGCCGGGGTTCCGGCTGGGTCGGTACCGACACGCAGGACGCCACCCGCTTCAAGGCGGACGCCGACATCCAGATCGCCATGCGCAAGGCGTCGGCCTCTTCGGAAGCCAAGGCGCTGGAGCCGGGCAAATATACGGTGATTCTGGAACCGATGGCGGCTGCGGGCCTGATCGGCTTCATGTTCTACTTTTTCGGCGCGCGCGAAGCGGACGAAGGCCGCAGCTTCCTGTCGAAGAAGGGCGGCGGCAACAAGCTGGGCGAGCAGGTGTTCGGTCCGCAGGTCAATTTCTACACCGATCCCTGGGATCCGGTCGCGGCCTGCGAACCATGGGACGATGATGGCCTGGCCCGCCAGCGCATGGACATGGTCAAGGACGGCAAGATCACCAACCTCAACTATAGCCGCTACTGGGCGCAGAAGCAGGGCAAGCCCGCTGCCGGCCAGATGGGCAATATCCTGATGACGGGCGGCACCAAGTCGACCGCCGACCTCGTCCGCTCGACCGAGCGCGGCGTACTCGTCACCCGCACCTGGTATATCCGCATGGTCGACCCGCAGACCGTGCTGCTGACCGGCCTGACCCGCGATGGCACCTTCTATATCGAGAACGGGCAGATCAAATATCCGATCAAGAATTTCCGGTTCAACGAAAGCCCGGTGATCATGCTCAACAATGTCGAAGAGCTGGGCAAGCCGGTCCGCGTGCCGCCGGACGAAGTGTCGATGAACATCGTCGTGCCGCCGATGAAACTGCGCGACTTCACCTTCACCTCGCTCTCGGACGCGGTGTGACGACAGAGCCTGTCATGACCAATCTGTGCCCCGGCAAAGGCCGGGGTTCAGTTCCACGGCCCAATCTGGCCCCCGGCCTTCGCCGGGGAACGATCCATGCCGCAGGATGGAGCATGGCCGGGCCCGATCGGTTTTCATGACACGCAGCGAATTTCTTCGATTGATGGCAGGTGGTCTGGTCAGCACGTTGCTGGCCCGCCCCCTTGCCGCTGCCGGAGGGTTTGATTTCTGGTTCACGCGCCTGCGCTACGACAGTGGCGATTGGGACGTGGACCAGCGCGCGCCGTCGAACATCATCACCTCGCTGATCGATTACACGACCCTGCGCGTCGATCCGAAGGAGCATGTCATCGCTCTTTCGGACCCGAAGATGCTGACGGCCCCCTTCTGCTACATGGCGGGGCACAAGCTGGTGGAGTTTTCGCCGGCCGAGCGGCGCAATTTCGAACGCTATGTCCGCAATGGCGGCTTCGTCATGGTGGACGATTGCAACCATGACATAGACGGCCTGTTCGCCCGCTCCTTCGAGGCGCAGATGGCGAAGATTTTCGGGCCGAAGGCTTTGAAGGCTCTACCCAAAAGCCACGGCCTCTACCGCAGCTTCTTCAAGTTCGATGGCCCGCCCAATACCGGGCTGGAATTGAATGGCTGGGGCGACGATCTGGTCCACGACTATCTGAAAGGGATAGAGGTCAACGGGCGGCTGGGCCTTCTATACAGCAACAAGGATTATGGCTGCGAATGGGATTATGACTGGCGCAACAAACGTTTCCTGGCCGAGGATAATACGAAATTCGCGGTCAATATCGTGATGTACGCGCTGTCGGTGTGATGCCTTCGCCCCGCCCCACTTTCGTCATCCCCGCCTCAGCGGGAATGACGGAGCATATTTTCCCCAGCAAGGGACATGACATGACCGACCTCACCGAAGCCGACATCCAGAGCCGCCTTGGCGCGCTGACCCAATTGCGCGCTGCGATCGGGCAGGCGATCGTCGGGCAAGGCGACGTCGTGGAGCAATTGCTGATCGGCCTGCTGGCGGGCGGCCATTGCCTGCTGGAGGGCGTGCCCGGCCTTGGCAAGACGCTCCTCGTCCGCTCGCTCGGCGAAGCGTTGAAGCTCGATTTCCGCCGCGTCCAGTTCACGCCCGACCTGATGCCCAGCGACATTCTCGGCACCGAATTGCTGGAGGAGGATCATGGCACCGGCCATCGCAGCTTCCGTTTCCAGCAGGGACCGGTCTTCACCAATCTGCTGCTGGCCGACGAACTCAACCGCACCCCGCCCAAGACGCAAGCCGCGCTGCTGGAAGCGATGCAGGAAAAGACGGTCAGCTATGCCGGCGTGACCCATGTCCTGCCCAAACCCTTCTTCGTGCTGGCGACGCAGAACCCGCTGGAGCAGGCCGGCACCTATCCCCTGCCCGAGGCCCAGCTCGACCGCTTCCTCCTCCATATCCGGGTCGATTATCCGACCGAGGCGGAAGAGCGCGCGATCCTGGCCCAGACCACCGGTGCAGCGCCTGGCACGGTACCCGCCGTGATGGCGGGCGAAGAAGTGCTGGCGCTCCAAAAGCTGGTGCGCGACGTGCATCTGAGCGACGACCTGCTCGGCTGGGTGACGCGGATCGTCCGCGCCAGCCGCCCCGGCGATGGCGCGCCGGATGATATCCGCAAATATGTGAAATGGGGTGCCGGCCCGCGCGCGGGGCAGGCGTTGATCCTCACGGCCAAGGCGCGGGCCTTGCTCCACGGTCGTCTGGCCGCGACGCGCGACGATATCGCGGCACTGGCCGCGCCGGTCATGCGCCATCGCCTCCTGCTGTCCTTCGCCGCCGAAGCCGAAGGCCGCAGCGCCGACGATGTGGTCGCCGCCCTGATCCGCGCCGTCCCGCTCGCCTGATCCTTCCGCCATGGTCGATCTTCTTCCTCCAGACGTGCGCAGCCGCCTTCGCGGCCTGCGCCTCGTCACGCGCCGGGCGGTGGGGTCGCATGGGTTGGGCCTGCATCGCAGCCACAGCCGGGGCGCCGGGCTGGAATTCGCTCAGTATCGCGCCTACGAGCCGGGCGACGAACTGCGCCAGATCGACTGGAAACTCTATGCCCGGTCGGACAAATTCTTCGTGCGGGAGGCCGAGCGCGAAAGTCCGGTCGCGGTCTGGATATTGATGGACGCCAGCGCCTCCATGGGGCAAGCAGACGCGACACGCCCCGACTATAGCCGGCTCGACGCGGCCAAGAGCATCGCCGCCGCCATCGCCGAACTGGCGATGCAACAGGGCGATCGCTTCGGTGCCATGGCGCTGGGCGACGGTGGCCTGACGTTGTTGCCCCCCGCCACCGGCCTGCGCCAGCGCGACCGGCTGTTGCTCGAATTGCTGAACGTCCGCCCGGCACGGGGTTTCGCGCCTGAAAGCCAGTTGGGGCCGGTGTGGGAACGGATCGGCGCACATGATCTGGTGATCCTGCTGTCCGACTGTTTCGACGAAGGCGCGGTGGCATTGGCGGAGAAACTGGCGGCCGCCGGGCGCGAAACGCTGGTGGTCGAGATGCTGACGGTCGCGGAACGGGATTTCCCCTTCGATGGCGGCTATCGTTTCCGCGATCCCGAAACGGGCGAGGAACTGCTGGCGGACGGCGCCGCCCTGAGCGCCGAATTTCTGGCGCGCTTTGCTGAGGCGCGCGCGGCGCTGCACGGACGGCTGGAGGCGATCGGCATCCGCCACGCGGCGCATGTCCTGGACGAGCCGGTCGACCTGCCGCTGCGCCGCCTGTTCGCGGCCCATGAAGCGGCGGAATATGGATGAGCATGGCCCTGCTTTTCCCGGCGGCCCTGGCCGCGCTGACGGCGCTGATCGTCCCCCTGATCCTGCATATCGCCCGGCGCAGCGAGCAGGTGCCGACCGACTTTGCCGCGCTACGCTGGTTGCGGCAAAAGCCCCGGCCGCGATCACGGCTGCGGTTCGACGAATGGCCCTTGCTGCTGATCCGGCTGACGCTGCTGGCGCTCGCGGCATTGTGGCTGGCCCAGCCCGTGCTGTTCGGCGCGGCCGATCGCAGCCCTTATGTCGCGATCGTGCCAGGCGCCACTTTCGACCTGGCCACATACAAGGATAGCCGGCTGCACTGGCTGGCGCCGGGCTTTCCTGCAATCGACCGGCCGCAGCCTGCCCCCCAGCCTGCCGGTCCCATCCCGCTCGCCAGCCTGATCCGCCAGATCGATGCAGAACTGCCGGCCGACACGCCGCTGACGATAGTGGTGCCGGCCATTGCCGAAGGCGCCGATGCGGACCGCCTGCGCCTGTCGCGCAAGGTGACGTGGCGCGTCACCGGGGGCACGATGGCATCCGCCGCCAAGCCTCTGGCAATACCGCCGTTGTCGATCCGCTACGATGCCGATCATCGCGCGGCCCTGCGCTACATCCGTGCCGCTGCACTGGCTTCGGCGAAAAGAGACAGCGAGTTGGACAGCTTTCCGACGGACAAGCCCTTGCCCGACAAAGACCATCTGCTAGTCTGGCTGGCGGGCGGCACGCTGTTGGACAGCGCTGTCAAATGGGTTCGGAGCGGCGGGACGATGATCGTCGCCAGCGATGCCATAATCCCGACCGATCGAGCGATGGTGCCGGTCTGGCGCGATGCGCAGGGGCTGCCGCTGGCGGAAGCACGGGCATTGGGCGATGGTCGCCTGATCCGTTTCACGCGCCCGTTGATGCCGTCGCAAATGCCCGAATTGCTGGAAGGGGACTTTCCAGCGCAATTGCGTAGTCTGCTGACGCCTGCGGCAACGCCCGGTCGCGTCGCCGCTGCCGACTATGCGCCGCTGACCGGTGGCCGCGCCTATGATCAGCCGCCGCAATCGCTGCGTTTCTGGCTGGCATTGCTGATCGCCTTGCTGCTTCTGGTCGAACGCTGGATCGCCACCCGCCGCAGCCGGAGCATCGCGCCATGAGCGGCGACGCCTTGTTCACCCAATGGGTCACGCCCGCCCGCCGCCGGGGCACTGCCGACACGCTTGCGCTGGCCGCGCCGGTGCTGCTTGCCCTGACGGCCATCGGCTGGCGATTGGCCGGCCCCGCCGCCGCGCTGGTCATTGCAGCTATCTTACTCGTTGTCGCATATAGTGTCGCACGGCGGCGCGCGGCCCGTTTCGACCGGCCCTGGCTGATCCGCCGCCTGGACGATACGCGCCCCGAACTGGAGGACAGTAGCGCCCTCCTCTTCGCAGACGCGCCGCCGACCTCCCCGCTGCAAGCGCTTCAGCGCAACCGCATCGCCGCCCGGCTGGATCAGGGCGACCCGCAGGATCTGGCCCCGCTCTGGTCGCGGCGGGCCATTCTGATCCTCAGCCTGATCGCCGCCGGCCTGATCGCGGCTGCCCTGCTCTGGCCCCGCGCGGGCGAACGCCCGCCGACATTGGCGCCCGCACAGGAGGGGCTGCCGGTTCGCCCCGGCATCCCGCGCCTGATCGCCCAAAATCTGCGCGTCATTCCGCCGGCCTATACCGGCCTGCCGGTGCGCGATTCCGCCACGCTCGACACGCGCGCGCCATCGGGGTCGCGGCTGGAATGGACGCTGCGCTTCGATCCGCAGGCCAGCGCGCCGGCTCTTATTTTGCCCGGCGGCACCCCGATCCCGTTGCACCGCGAAGGCGACACATGGATCGCCAGCCGGATGCTCGACGCCTCTTTCCTGTACCGTGTCGATCCGGGCGCTGCGAACGGCGTCACGCCGCCGCTGCACCGGATCGATGCGATCACCGACAACCCGCCACAGGTGAAGGCGCTCTCCCCTGCCGCCAGCCTGACCATGGTCGGCGCCGGACAGCGCAGTTGGAGCACGTTCTTCGCCGCCACCGACGATTATGGCGTGGCCGCAACCGCCCGGTTGCGCGTGACGCTGGCCATTGGCGAGGGTGAGAATGTGACGTTCAGCGAGCGGGAAATCGCCGTCACCGGCACCGGCCCGGCGCGCGATCGTCGCTTTGCGCCCCGGCTCGATTTCTCGACCTTCGGCTTTGCGGCCGGCGGGGACATGGTGGTGCAGTTGATCGTGCGCGACAATCGATCGCCCAATCCGCAGGAGGTGCGCGGCCCCAGCCTGATCCTGCGCTGGCCCTCCCCCAAGGCACCCGAAAGCAGTGGCCTGACCGGCATGGTCAACACCACCCTGCCCGCCTATTTCCGCAGCCAGCGCCAGATCATCATCGATATCGAAAAGCTGTTGAAGGAAAAGCGTGGCTTGGCACCCGACCGGTATCTGTCCCGCTCCGCCGCGATCGGCGGCGACCAGCAGATATTGCGCGGCCGGTACAGCCAGTTTCTGGGCGGCGAGAGTGAAGGCCAACCCGAATTGCCCACCGCCGATGCGGACGGACATCAGGACGGCGACGGTCACGACCATGGCCCGCCGGTCGCCAAGTCGAATGTCTTTGGTGAAAAGGAAGATGTGCTGGCGGAATTCGGCCATCCGCATGACGAAAGCCCCGCATCCAGTCTGGACCCCGAAACCCGCGCGATATTAAAGCAGGCGGTCGATGAAATGTGGCAGTCCGAACGGGAACTCAAGACCGGCCATCCCGATGCCGCGCTCCCCTATGCCTATAAGGCGCTGCGCTTCATCAAGGAGGTGCAGCAGGCGACCCGTATTTTCCTGTCGCGGGTCGGGCCGGAATTGCCGCCGATCGACGCCAGCCGCCGCATGACCGGCAAGCGCGAGGGGCTCGAGAGCCGCGCCTTGCCGATCGCCCCCATTGTGGGCGCCGATGGCCCGGCCGCCGCCGCATGGCGGGCCTTGGGCGACGGACCGGACGCGATCCGGGGACCGATCGCGCTCGGGGCGCTGGAAGGCTGGGCACGGGCCAATGCCTCGCGGCTGCCCGATGCGCTGGCGCTGAGCGGGGCGATCGATACGGTGCGCAGCGATCCTGCTTGCCAATCCTGCCGCACCAAGCTGCGCGCGCTGTTGTGGACGGCGATGGAGCGGACCGCACGCCCGGCGCGACGGCGCCCGGCCGACGCCACCGGCGCCCGCTATCTGGACGCGATCGGGGGGACGCCATGAGCATGGAGATCGCCGTCGCGCTGATCCTGAGCCTTGCCACATTGTTGGGCTGGGTGCGGTTGGGACTATGGCATCGATCCGCGATGACGAGCGGGCAGGCTTCGATCGGCCGGACCGGGGCGCTGGCGTTGCTCCAGCCGCTTTGCGCCGGCTTGCTATATCTCGCTTTATTCCCGCCCGTGGCTGGTGGCGAGGCGGCCAGCCTGCGGATCGCGACGGCGGGCACGTCTCGCATGATCGGGGCGCAGGCGGGGGCGCCATTGATCCTGCTGCCCGAAGCCCCGGCCATCGGCGGCGGCGAAGCGGTGCCGGACTTGGCCACCGCGCTGCGCCGCCATCCCGGCGTGACGCAGATCCATGTGCTGGGCCATGGGCTGGAACCGCGCGACATGGATGTCGCGAAAGGGCTGGCGGTGCGGTTCGATCCGCCGCCAATGCGGCCGGGGATCGTGGACATCGCGCCGCCGGCAGAGGTCGCACCGGGCGCGCGCTTCATCATGGGCGGGACGCTCAATGGATTACCAGACGCGACGATAGAATTGCTCGACCCGGCCGGGCGCGTCACCGACAGCGGCGCAGCGGACAAGGACGGCCATTTCCAGCTGGCCGGCACGGCGCGCGCGGCCGGGGCGGTCGGCTTCACCGTGCGGGTGCGATCGGGTCGGCGGATCGTCGAACAGGCGGACGTGCCGGTCTGGATTGTCGAAAATGCCCGCCCCCGCCTGCTGATCCTGGCCGGCGCGCCGGGGCCGGAGGTCAAATATCTGCGCCGCTGGGCGAGCGATGCCGGATATGATGTGACCACGCAGATGAGCGCGGGCGGCGGGATCGCGCTGGGCGATGCGCCGGTCGCGCTGGATGCGGGCAGCCTGCGCCGTTTCGATGTGGCGGTGGTGGACGAACGCAGCTGGCCCGGCGCGCGCGGCGCGATGCTGGCGGCGGTGCGGGACGGCATGGGGCTGGTGCTGCGCGCGGGCGGGGCGATCGACGGCGCGACCCGATCGCAATGGCAGGCGCTGGGCTTTGGCCTGAGCGGTCCGGGCGGCATCGCGCCGCTGGCTTTGCCCAAAGTGCCCGAGCAGGCGATCGCCCGCACGCGCCATGGCATCGGCAGCGTCGACGCGCCCGTGGACATGGCGCTCCCGGAAGAACTGGCGCCCGATATAAGCCGCGTCGGCCTGGTGCCCGGTGGCAGCGATGCGGTGCCCCTGTTGCAGGATGCGGGCGGCACCAGCCTGGCGGCATGGCGCGCCATCGGCGCGGGGCGTGTCGCGCTGTTCACCGCGATCGACAGCTATGGGCTGACGCTGACGGGGCGTGGCGATCTGTATGGCGATTGGTGGAGCGATATGCTGGGTACGGTCGCCCGCCCTGCCCCGGCCAGCCGCATGACGACCGATACGGTCTGGGTCGGCGATCGAATGGCGCCGTGCGGCCTGACCGGGGATGCGCGCGTCGAAACGCCGGATGGCACACAGGCGCGTGTTCTGCCGGTCGCCGGCTGCGGTGCCTTCTGGGCGGCCACGCCGGGTTGGCATAGGCTGCGCACGCAGGGCGAAACGCGCCCCTTCTACGTGCAGCCGCGTGACGCATTGCCGGTGATGCGCGCGGCGCGCGACAGGCAGGCGATGGCGATGCTGCGCAGCGATGTGCCGTCCGTTGCGGCAGCGACCATGCCCGCTGCTGCCTGGCCAATATGGGCGACCTGGCTGGCCTGGCTGGCGGCGAGCGCGCTGCTCTGGTGGCTGGAACGGTCGCGACTGGGACGGCGAGCGCCGCTCCCCGATCAATCCGCCATGTAGAAGTCGCGCAGCGCCCGTGCGTCGTGCAGGGCGTTGTGTGGTACGCGGCTGTTGGCTGCTGCGCTGAAACCCGCCGCGTTGATGAGTTCGAGGCGCAGGCCGAAATCGACCCCCGCCATCCGCCCCGGTCCGGTGACCAGCAGCGCGCAGAAATGGGCCAGATCCTCCGGCCAGTCGGCGATGATGACCGGATCGCTATCCCCCTCCAGATAGGCGGCGACATGGTCGGCCGCTTCGACCCGGCCCAGTTGCAGGTCGATGGCGGGCGGCACATGGCGCAGATAGGGGACGACATGCTTTTCGACCCAAGGCTCGATATCGTCGGGCAGCGGCAGCGACACGTAGAATTCCTCATCCCCTTCATGTTCGGGGACCAGCGCGACGCTGATGAGCGTGCCGCCAAAGCCGTTAAATTCGGTGTCGAGAAAATAGCGCATGAAGGAAGAAACTGCCTGCCGTGATAGGATGATGCGATGCCCGGGTGCCTGTAGCATTTGCGTGACGGAAGCCAAGCTGCCATGCGCGTGCCGCGCGACAGGCTGTGCGATGAATGGAAGGATGTGACATGATCCCGCGGGAATATCTGGATTCGGCACAGGTGCCGGGCGGGCAGGAGCTGAAACTCTATCGGCGCGGCGCCGATCATATGATCGTGCTGGACCGCAACGAATTGATGAGCAGCCGGATGAGCGGATCGGAAAAGCAACTGGCGCTGATGACGATCGAGCGGCTGCGCGGGCGCAAGGCGCCGCATATTCTGATCGGCGGCTATGGCATGGGCTTTACCCTGCGGGCGGCGCTGGGCGTGCTGGATGGGGCGGCGAAAGTGACCGTGGCCGAACTGGTGCCCAAGATCATCGAATGGGCGCGCGGACCGATGGTCGACCTGATGGCCGGATGCCTGGACGATCCGCGCGTCGACCTGGTGATCGACGATGTCGTGCCGGTGATCGCGGCGGGGCATGGCACGTACGACGCGATCCTGCTGGACGTGGACAATGGGCCGGACGGGCTGACGGCGGCGGCGAACGACCGGCTCTATTCGCGGGCGGGACTGCAAACGGCCAAGGCGGCGTTGAAGCCGGGCGGCATATTGGCGGTATGGTCGGCCGGTTCGGACGATGTCTTCGCCAATCGCCTGCGCAATGCGGGCTTTCTGGTGGACGAGGTGGCGGTCAAGGCCCGCGACAATGGCAAGGGGCCGCGCCATGTGATCTGGTTCGCGTTGAAGCGATAGGGCGAGAGACGACGCGGCGCATTTCGACGCGACAGGGCGAAGTTCACACTGTTGCAGGGCAAAATCGGCGAGTTGCGACAGGCGCGCACCCGGAATGCGACAGGAAGGCGACGGGTGCGCGCCATCTGGGTCACAGGCCCGCGACGGGAACGCGCCACTTGGGTCACAGGGGCGCGACGGGACCGCGACAGCCTTGCGCCCGGATCGCAACCGATGGGGTTTGGGGGGCAAGGGCTGGCGGATGGGGTGCATCCGCAAGGATAGATCAGAGGAAATCCTACTTTGGAAGGATGTTGGAGGGACGCGACCGGATGTCCGGCATATCCCATTGACATATCCCATGCGGTTCCTAAATTGGTATGATCCGGGAGACATGTCGTGCCACAAGCCTCTATATTTCAGAGCAACCGCAGCCAGGCGGTAAGATTGCCCAAGGCGGTCGCCCTTCCCGACGATGTAAAGCGGGTCGATGTGATTGCTCTGGGCCGCACCCGTATCATCACCCCTGCTGGCGAAGCCTGGGATAGCTGGTTCGACGGCGCAGGGGTGACCGCCGATTTCATGACAGATCGCGAGCAGCCCAATCATCAGGAGCGCGAAGCCTTCTGATGCTCAAATTCATGCTCGACACCAATATCTGCATCTTCACGGTCAAGAACAGGCCGCAAGAGGTGCGCGCGGCATTCAAACGGCATCATGACCAGATGTGCATCAGTTCCGTCACCTTGATGGAGCTGATTTACGGCGCTGAAAAATCCGCCAATCCACAGCGCAATCTCATGGATGTGGAAGGCTTCGCCGCGCGGCTGGAGGTGCTTGATTACGGCCGGGAGGCTGCCGCCCATACAGGGCAGTTGCGTGCAGAACTGGCACGCGCAGGTACGCCGATCGGCCCTTATGACCAGATGATCGCTGGCCATGCCCGCTCATGCGGCATGATCCTCGTCACCAATAATCTGCGCGAATTCGACCGCGTGCCCGGCCTGCGCGTTGAGGATTGGGTCAATGAAGCTGGGTGAGTAGGAGATTTTGACAGGGAGTTGAGGCGGAGGGCGGCGCGAGTGTGGCATATTATCGCGAGGTTCTCCCTACCCCCTAAGGCAGCAAGCGACTAGAAATGGACATAATTAGCCCCTCCCTTTCAAGGGAGGGGTTGGGATGGGTGCGAGCGAATCGAGCTTCAATATCTCAGTGTAGAGCGCCGCTGACGTGGCGCTCCCCCACCACACTACCCTCAATGAAAATCCCGTGACTTCGGCAATATCCGCACGTCGCGCGGGTGCCTGCGTGGGGACGGCCGTTCCGGCTTCCCACTGTCCTGCCCTTCGTTCAGCCGGGCCAGCGTCTCGCTCGCATCCGTCACCCGGTCGACCATCAGGTGGACGACATTTTCCTTGCTGCGCTGGACTTCGCCGTCGATCAGCATCAGGCGGGCGGCCATCACGGCGCGGCGTTGCTTTTCCATGTCGCGGGTCCAGAGCAGGGCGTTGACGATGCCGCTTTCATCCTCGATCGTGATGAAGACCGCATTGCCCTTGCCCGGCCGCTGGCGGATCAACACCACGCCCGCCACCCGGACCTTCGCACCGTCCTTTGCCGCATTGACGCCGGCGCAGTCGATCGCGCCCTGGGACGCGAAATGGCGGCGCAGAAATTGCATCGGATGGCCCTTCAGCGACAGGCGATGGGTGGCGTAATCGACCGCCACTTCCTCCGACAGGGGCATGGCGGGGAGCGCCGCGTCGGCTTCGCGGCCGAGTTCCGGCAAGTCCTGCGCCGCGAACAGCGGGAGTTGGGCGGAGGGGACGCGGCGCGCTTCCCAGCCGGCTTCGCGTCGGCTCTGGCCGATCGAGCGGAGCGCGTCGCCATCGGCCAGCAGATGCAGCGCGCGGGACGGCAGGCCGACGCGGCGGGCCAGATCCTCCATGTCGCGGATCGGCGCCTGCGCCCGCGCGGCGATCAGGGCGTTCGCCCATTCCTCGCGGAAACCATCCATCCGGTCGAGGCCGAGGCGCAATATCCGCTCGCCCTCCAGACTGCTGTTCCATTCGCTGGCCTGCACGTCGATCGGCCGGACCTCCACGCCATGTTGCTGCGCGTCGCGGACCAGTTGCGCGGGGGCGTAGAAGCCCATGGGCTGGCTGTTGAGCAGGGCGCAGGTGAAGACGGCGGGATAATGGCATTTCAACCAAGAGGAGACATAAGCGAGCCAGCCGAACGCCTGCGCATGGCTTTCGGGGAAGCCATATTCGCCGAAGCCCTTGATCTGTTCGAAACAGCGTTCGGCGAAATCGAGCGGATAGCCGCGCACCGTCATGCCGGTGATGAATTTTTCCTGCCAGTTGCCGATGTCGCCGCGATTGCGGAAGGTCGCCATGGAGCGGCGCAGGCCATCCGCCTCCGCTGGCGTGAATTTGGCTGCCTTGATCGCAAGGTTCATCGCCTGTTCCTGAAACAGGGGTACGCCTTTTGTCTTCTCCAGAACCTCTTTCAGTTCGAACGGATTGTCGGGTGGGCCGGGATAGTCTTCGGCCTCCTCCCCCGCGCGCCGCCGCAGATAGGGATGAACCATGCCGCCCTGAATCGGGCCGGGTCGCACGATCGCGACCTGGATGACGAGGTCGTAAAGCACTTTGGGCTTCATCCGGGGCAGCATGGCGATCTGGGCGCGGCTTTCGACCTGGAAGGTGCCGATGCTGTCGCCTTTTTGCAGCATCTTGTAAGTGGCTTCATCCTCCACGGGCACGCGGTCCAGCGTCAGGTCGCCAAGGCCGTGCAGGCGCATCAGGTCGAAGCTCTTGCGGATCGCGGTCAGCATGCCGAGCGCCAGCACATCGACCTTCATCAGTTCGAGCGTGTCGAGATCATCCTTGTCCCATTCGATGAAGGTGCGGTCGGGCATGGCGGCATTGTGGATCGGCACCAGTTCGTCGAGCCGGCTCTGGCTCAATACGAAGCCGCCGACATGCTGCGAGAGGTGGCGGGGATATTCGAGCAGTCGGCTCGCCATGTCGCGCAATCGCGCCAGTTCGGGATTGGCGGGATCGAAGCCGGCTTCGCTGACGCGGCTTTCGGGCACATCCTCCCCGCTATGGCTGCCCCAGATGGTGCCGGACAGGCGCGCCGTCACATCCTCGGTCAGGCCCAGCGCCTTGCCGACTTCGCGCAGCGCGCTGCGGGAGCGATAGCGGATGACGGTCGCGGCGATGCCCGCCCGCTCGCGGCCGTAGCGGCGGTAGATATATTGCATCACCTCCTCGCGCCGTTCATGTTCGAAATCGACGTCGATATCGGGTGGCTCATGCCGGTTTTCGGAGAG
Source organism: Sphingobium limneticum (assembly GCF_008710165.1). Classification (NCBI taxonomy): domain Bacteria; kingdom Pseudomonadati; phylum Pseudomonadota; class Alphaproteobacteria; order Sphingomonadales; family Sphingobiaceae; genus Sphingobium; species Sphingobium limneticum. Next base: position 114,343 of record NZ_VYQA01000005.1, read on the forward strand.
GAAGCGGGAGAAGAGCAGTTTCTCTTTGACGGGATCGATCGGGGTGACGCCCAGCAGATAGCAGACCAGCGAATTGGCGGCGGACCCGCGCCCCTGACACAGGATCGGTGGGTTCAGGCTGCGGGCATAAGCGACGATGTCGTGGACGGTCAGGAAATAATAGGCGTATTTTCGGCTGCGGATCAGGGTGAATTCCTCATCCAGCGTTTCCCGATAGCGGGGCGGCAAGCCGTCGGGGAAGCGCGCCTGCGCCTCTTCCATCACCAGATGTTCCAGCCAGTCCTGCGGCGCCCAGCCTTCGGGCACCGGCTCGTGCGGATATTCGTAGACGAGCTGGTCGAGCGTGAAGGCGATGCAGGCGAGCAGATCCTGCGTCGCGGCGATCGCCTGCGGACAGGCGGTGAAGAGGCGCACCATTTCACCGGGGTGTTTCAGATGCCGTTCGGCATTGGGGGCAAGGCGCTTGCCGGCGGTCTGGATGGTCAGCCCTTCGCGGATGCAGGTGAGGATATCCTGCATCGGGCGGTCGTCGGCCTCTGCATAGAGCGCGTCATTGGTGGCGATCAGCGGGACGCCGGTTTCCGCGGCGAGCGCCTGCCGCCGGGCCAGCATCCGGGCGTCGCGGCCGGACCGGCCCATGGTCGCAGCGAGCCAGAGATGGGGCGTCACCGCGCGCAACTGCGCCAGCAGCGCGGCGTCGCCATCCATCGCCATCAGCGCCATGTCCTGTGCGTGGTCGATCAGGTCGGGGAGATTGAGGGTGCAATCGCCCTTGATCGCGCGCCGGTTGCCCAGCGTCAGCAGGCGGGTCAGCCGGCCCCAGCCGAACCGCGTGCGCGGATAGGCGACGATATCGGGCGTGCCATCGGCGAACACCAGCCGCGCGCCGACGATCAGGCGCATGCCGCCGGCCAGCGCGCCCAGATCCTTCATCGCCTGATGCGCGCGGACGACGCCGGCGACCGTATTGCGATCGGCGATGCCGATGGCGGTCATGCCCAGATGCGCGGCCTGCACCACCATGTCGCGGGGATGGGAGGCGCCGCGCAGGAAGCTGAAATTGGTGGCGGCGACGATTTCCGCAAAGCCGGTCATGCGAACAGGCCGTGCAGATACCAGCCTATGTCGGTTTCTTCGCCGAACAGGCCGTGGCGGAACATCCAGTAGCGGCGACCATCCTTGTCCTCGATCCGATAATAGTCGCGGGTGCGCCCTGCCCCACCCGGCTGATGCCCGTCGCGCCGGCGCCACCATTCGGCCGCGATCCGCTCCGGTCCTTCGGCCAGCCGCACTTCATGCAACTGGTCGCGCCAGCGAAAGCGCTGGGGCGGGCCGTCGGGCACGCCGGCGATCACCGCCACCGGCTGGGGCGGGTCGAACAGCAGCAGCGGCCGGGGTGCATGATCCGGGCTTGCCGGCCATGGATGCGCCTTTGCCTGCGTCGCGGGTATGAAGGCCTGCGCACCTTCGGGGATATGGCGGTCGCGGGGCTGAAGACGGCGGACCTTGTCCGGGCCAAGGCGGATGCCGAGCCGGTCGATCAGGGCGACGATGCTCTCCTCGCCTGCCCTGGCCTCTTCGCCCTCCATCGCCTGCTGGCGCTCGACCAACGGCTCGACGCGCGGGACTGCGAGCAGCACCGCGTCGAAGCCGAAACCGGGGTCGAGCGGATCGGCCATGGTATCGATCCGTTCGCGCAGCAGGCGCAGCACGGCGGCGGGATCGCGCACCGGTTGGCCCGTTTCGATCGCCAACCCCTGCCGCGCGCCGTCGCTGCGGAGCAGGCGGATGACGAAGCGCCGCCCGCCCAGTTTGCGCGCCTCCATCTGCCGCGCTGCCTGCCCCAGCAGATCCTCTATCACGTCCATCACATCCTCGGTCCGGGCGATGGGTTCGGGGAAGCGGGCTTCGGCGCGGATGGGGGCGGATGGGCGGCGCGGCGCGATCGGGCTGGGCGCTTCGCCCAATATCTGGCGCAGGCGGGTGACGGCCTGCTCGCCGAAGCGCGCGGCGATCATGCCCATGGGCCGGCGGGCGAGATCGCCGATGCTGCGCAGCCCCGCCCGGCGCAGCGCGGCCAGAGCGCCATCGTCCAGGTCGAGCGCCATGACCGGCAGGGCGTGGATATCGCCGTCCGCCCGGCCATGACGCGCCAGCGCGCGGGCGGCCATGGCGTTGGTGCCGAAGCCGGGGCGGCTGGCATAGCCGGCCATGGCCCGCGCCTGCCGCGCGAGCGCCTGCGCGCCGCCGAACAAATGGGTGCAGCCGCTGATATCCAGGATCAGGCCATCGGGCGCATCGAGCGCCACCATCGGGGTGAAATGGCGCATCGCCTCCAGCAAGCGATCCAATTCGCGCGCGTCGGCGGGGGGATCGGCCGGGTGCGTGACCAGCGTGGGGCAGCGCGCCCGCGCATCGGCCAGCGTCATGCCGGCCGCCAAGCCCTGCCGACACGCGATCCTGTCCACCGAGGCCAGCCGCAGCGCATTGCCGACCCGCGCGACAAGAGCGAAGGGTGCCGGTTCCGCGTCAGGCGACCTGTCGCTGGTTGTCGCTGCCTGCATCCGTTCGCAGGCGAGAAAAGGGAACCACAGCGCCAGGCACATACGGTCGCCCGTCCCTCTCGCCTGCGTCCCTATCCCTGAAACATCCATGTTCCGCATCCCATGACAGCAACCAGCGCCCGCCCGCAGGCCCGCTTCGGCAGCGGAGCAATTCGGCCTCGACCGCCGGCAGGCCGGGGGCATCGGCCTCCAGCGGGACCGAGGGCGCACTGCGGATCGACCAGCGGGTCTGCGCGCCGCTCGACCGCTGTTCCGCATCGCCGCGCAGCAGCAAAATGGTGACGCCGGAGGCTTCGGCCGCCAGCACCAGCCGGCGGCTGGCGGTCAGGTCATAGTCGGCAAAACGTCCCTCGCTTTCCATCAACACCATAGAAACGCCCGGACAGCGCGCCGCCTCCAGCCCCGCGCGCAGCATCTCCACTTCGCTGCCCGTTTCCACGAGGGTCAGGCGGCCGGGATCGATCCCCAGCAGAGCCAGCCCGTCGCCGGAAAAGAGCGTGGGCAAACGCTGCCGCCGCGTCGCGCGCAAAGCGAAGATCGCCCCTGCCTGCGCGCCCATGCCCTGAGACACGGCTTGGGACGCACCATGCGAAAGGGCGAAGGCCAGCGCCGCCGCCCGGTCCGGCGCGGTGCAGTGCACTTCATGCAGATGCCCCTGTTCAAGCGCCCGGAAGGACGCTTGCGTCGCTGGCGCCTGTCGTCCTGACGGACCTGTGCCATATATGGGAACCCTGACTGCCATATCTCGAATCGCTCACTATGTTCACTTTATGTTCCATAGATTGTCCCGCGTCCAGCACCGAAATCGGCACATGGTGACGGTGGGGTGTCGTGGGTATGCGATGACAGGGGTGGGGAAATCGGCTAGGACGGTGTCGATGTTTCGCGGGGCCTTCTTGTTCATGTGCATATTGCTCGCGTCGCTGACCATGGCGACGGCGATCCATGCGCGCGAACAGGCCGGGGCGTTCGACATCGAATGTTCCGGCTATGTGCATAGCGATACGGACGAGGATCGCGCACCGGGCGACAGCGATCAGGCCGTGACCCACCATCATGGCAGCTGCCATGGCGCCGCCGCTTTCCTGCCGGCCCGCAGCCTTTCCCCCAATATCTTCGCTTTCCTGAACAGCCCTGTGCGACCGCAGGACCGGTCCGCGCTGGGTCGCTGGATTTCCGGCCCCGATTTGCGGCCGCCCATCGCCTGATCCTGTCCCACCGGCCGTGACCGCAGTTGCGGATCGCGGCCTGATGCGATTCGATCAGGATAGTTTCCCATGCACAAGATCATCGCGGTCCTTTGGGCCGCCACAAGCTGCGTCGCGATGGCGCAGGCGCAGACGGATGTCGCATCGACATCCGCTCCTGCCGCCATAGCCTTCACCCTCGAACAGGCGCTGAGCGCGGCCGGCGCCAGCGCACCCGCCGCCGATGCCGCACAGGCCGGCGTGGCGGCGGCGCAGGCCGCGCGTACCGTCGCGGGCCTGCGTCCCAATCCCACCATCCAGACCGAGCTGGAAAATGTCGGCGGATCGGGCGCCTATAATGGTTTCGATCAGGCCGAAATCACGGTCGGGCTGAGCATCCCCATCGAACTGGGCGGCAAGCGGCCGGCGCGCGTGGCGGTGGCCGATGCGCAGGCACATCGTGCCCTGTTGGGCGCGGCGATCGCGCAGGCCGATGTCCGGCTTCAGGTGACATTGCTCTATATCGAGGCGGTAGCGGCGCAACGGCGCGGCACGATCGCCGCCGATCAGTTGCGCATTGCCGGCAACGCCTATGATGCCGCCGCGCTGCGGGTCCGGGCGGGGCGTGCCTCCCCGATCGAGGAGCAGCGTGCCGATGTCGCCCGCCTGAATGCGCATGCGAATGCCGACCGGACGCTGCGGCTGGCCATGGCGGCGCGCACCAATCTGGTCCGGCGGATCGGCCAGCCGGTCGATGCGCCGCTGGACGAGGGGCTGCTCGACCGGCTGCCCGTCGCGGTTCAGGGGCCGCAGCAGCTGGACAGTCGCGGTACGTTGGCGATGGCTGCGGCCGATGCCGACCTGTCCACCGCCGATGCCGGCGTCCGCCTCGCCCGGTCGCAGCGCGTGCCGGACCTGACGGTCGGGCCGGGCGTGCGGCGCCTGTCGGCCACCAACGATGTGGCGGCGGTGTTCAGCGTCTCCTTGCCCATCCCGCTGTTCAATGCCGGCCGGGCCGGCGTGGCGCAGGTACGGGCGCAGCAGCAGATGGCGCAGGCGCAGAAGCGCATGACTGCGCTGGACGTGGAGCAGGCCATCACCGACGCGCAGGCCGAAGCGGACATCACCGCCACGCTGGCCCGCAATGCGCAGGGGCCGGCGATGGCCGCCGCGCAGGAGGCCGCGCGGATCGCCCGCATCGGATACCGCGAGGGAAAGTTCGGGCAGCTCGACCTGCTCGATGCCGAGCGGACGCTGGCCGACACCCGCCTGGCCGCGATCGACGCGCTGGCCGCCCATCATAATGCCCAGGCCCGGTTGGAGCGGCTCACCGCTCCCGCGCCGCAGGAGGAATATTGACCATGAAAAAGACTATGTGCGCGGCGTTGCTGCCGGTCCCCCTCGCCCTGATGCTGGCCGCCTGTGGTGGCGGGACGGAGGCGGGCAATGCCACGGCCGCCAAGGAAGAAGAGCATGGCGAGGAAGGGCATGAAGATGAGGGCAAGATCGTCCTGAATGACGAACAGATCCGGTCGGCCGCGATCCAGATCGGACGGCCGACCATCGGCGGGTCCGGCACGCTGGAACTGCCCGCCACGATCGAAAGCGATCCGCAGGCGATGCAGGTCGTGTCCGCCGCGATCGGCGGGCGGATCGTGTCGCTGACCCGCAATCTGGGCGAGACGGTCGGGCGCGGCCAGACGCTGGCCGTGATCGAAAGCCGGGAAGCGGCGCTGATGAAGGGCGAGGTCGAGGCTTCGCGCGCGCGGCTGGCGCTGGCCAACAGCAACCTGTCCCGCGAACAAAGGCTGTTCGCGCAGCGCGTGTCGCCGCAGCAGGATCTGATCGCCGCCCGCACCGCTGCGACGGAAGCGCGCATCGCCTACAACCAAGCGACGGGCCAATTGGCCGCGACCGGCGGCGGTGGCGGCGGCCTCAACCGGATCGGCATCGTCGCGCCGGCGTCCGGGCAGGTGATTTCGCGCAGCGTGGCGCTGGGCCAGACGGTCGATGCCAATGCCGAACTCTATCGCGTCGCCAACCTGTCCACCGTGTCGCTCTCGCTCCAGTTGCAGCCGGCCGATGCCGGGCGGGTGAAGCCGGGCAACAGCGTCACGGTGACGGCGGCCGGGCGTCAGGCGAATGCACGGGTGCGCTTCGTGTCGCCGGTGCTGGATGCGCAGACGCGGCTGGTGCCGGTGATCGCCATCCTCGACAATCGCGATGGCCAGTGGCGCGCGGGCGAGCCGGTGACGGCGGCCGTGCAGCTATCGGACGAAGGCGGCGACAAGGCGATCGCCGTGCCCTCCACCGCCGTCCAGACGGTCGAGGGCAAGCCGATGGTCTTCGTGCGGACGCCCGGCGGTTTCCAGGGCGTGCCCGTCATACTGGGCCAGACCAGCGGCGCGATGGTGATCATCAAGTCGGGCCTCAAAGGCAGCGAAACGATCGCCACCACCAACAGCTTCACGCTCAAGGCCGAACTCGGCAAGGGCGAAGCCACGCATGAGGATCATTGAGCCATGATCGCCCCTATCGTCAATTGGGCGGTCCGCAAGCGCTGGCTCGTCCTGCTGCTGACCGCCATCGCCGCCGTCATCGGCGGCATCGCCCTGCACCGCCTGCCGATCGACGCGGTGCCCGACATCACCAACAATCAGGTGCAGATCAACGTCCGCGCCCCGGCCCTGTCGCCCGAACTGGTCGAAAAACAGGTCGCCTATCCGATCGAAACGGCGCTGGCGGGTATCGCCGGCCTCGACCATAGCCGGTCGATCAGCCGCAACGGCTTTGCCCAGATCACCGCCGTCTTCGATGAATCCACCGACATCTACTTCGCCCGCCAGCAGGTGGGCGAGCGGCTGAACGGTGTGGCCGAAAACCTGCCCGCCGGGGTCAGCCCGGAAATGGGACCGATCGCCACCGGCCTTGGCGAAGTCTATATGTGGACGGTGCGGCTGGAGCATCGCGGCGACGACACGCATCTGCCCGGCGAACCGGGGATGCAGCCCGACGGCAGCTATATCACGCCCGAGGGCGACCGGCTGACCACCGATATCGACAAGGCGACCTATTTGCGCACGGCGCAGGACTGGATCGTCGCGCCGTTGCTCAAAAATACCAAGGGGCTGGCCGGGATCGACGCGATCGGCGGGTACAGCAAACAATATATGGTCATTCCCGATGTTCAGCGGCTGTCCGCGCTGGGGTTGACGCTGACCGACCTTGGCACCGCATTGGAGCGCAACAACACGGCCGTAGGCGGCGGCTTCATCGACCGCAATGGCGAGGGGCTGGCGGTGCGATCCGACGCATTGATCCGCAACGCCACCGAATTGTCGCGCATCGTCGTATCGACGCGCGGGGGCGTGCCGATCACGCTGGGCCAGGTCGCGACCGTGAAGACGGGTCAGGCCGTGCGGATGGGATCGGCGTCGGAAAATGGCACCGAAGTCGTGGTCGGCACCGCCGTCATGCGGATCGGCGAGAATAGCCGGACCGTCGCGACCGCCGTGGCCGATCGGCTGAAGAGCATCAACGCATCCCTGCCGCCCGACGTGATCGTGCAGCCGGTGCTGGATCGCACCGCGCTGGTCAACGCCACGATCGGGACGGTGGCGAAGAACCTGACCGAAGGCGCGCTGCTGGTCATCGTCGTGCTGTTCGCCCTGCTCGGCAATTGGCGCGCGGCGTTGATCGCGGCGATGGTGATCCCGGTCACGATGCTGCTCACCGGCTTTGGCATGCTGAAGATCGGCGTGTCGGCCAATCTGATGAGCCTGGGCGCACTGGATTTCGGCCTGATCGTCGACGGCGCGGTCATCATCGTGGAAAATGCGCTGCGCCGCATGGCCGAAGCACAGCATCGGCAGGGCCGGCTGCTCACGAAGAATGAGCGGCTGCATATGGTGGCGCTGGCGTCGCGGGAGATGATCCGGCCGTCCGTCTATGGGCAGGCGATCATCATGCTGGTCTATGTGCCGCTGCTGACGCTGACCGGGGTGGAGGGCAAGAGCTTCGTGCCGATGGCCGCCACGGTCATCATCGCGCTCGCCTTCGCCTTCATCCTGTCGCTGACCGCCGTGCCGGCCGCGATCGCCATCTGGCTGTCGAACAGGGTCGAGGAGAAGGACGGGCGGATCATCGCCTGGCTCAAGGCGCGTTACGAGCCTGGCCTCGATCGGGCGATGCGGCGGCCGACGGTGACGATCGGCGCGGGCATCGCCGGTTGCGCGGTCGCGGTTGCGGCTTTCCTGTCGCTGGGGCAGGTGTTCCTGCCGCAACTGGATGAGGGCGACCTGCTGATCCAGGCGCTGCGCATCCCGGCGACGTCGGTGCAGCAGAGCCAGGCGATGCAGCAGCCGATCGAGCAGATGGTCGGCAAGCAGCCCGAAGTGCAGTTCGTCTTTTCCAAGACGGGCACGGCCGAACTGGCATCCGACCCGATGCCGCCCAACGCCACCGACATGTTCGTGATCCTGAAACCGCGTGAGCGATGGCCCGACCCGCGCCTGAGCAAAGCGGATCTGATTGCGCGACTGGAGGGCAAGCTGGCGCAGTTTCCGGGCAATGCCTATGAAATCACCCAGCCGATCCAGATGCGTTTCAACGAACTGATCGCGGGCGTGCGCGGCGACGTGGCGGTCAAGGTGTTCGGCGAGGATTTCGACGCCATGAACCGCACGGCCAACAAGATCGCCGCCGTGCTGCGCAAGACGCAGGGCGCCACCGACGTCAAGGTGGAGCAGACCGCCGGCCTGCCGATGCTGGACATTCGCGTCGATCGCGATGCGATGGCACGGGTCGGCGTGACGGCGCAGGATGTGCAGGATGTGGTGACCGCGACGATCGGCGGGCGGACGTCGGGCATGATCTTCGAAGGGGACCGGCGCTTTCCGGTGGTCATCCGCCTGTCCGACACGCAGCGGGCCGACCTGCCTGCCCTCGCCCAGATCCAGATGCCGGTCGCGGGCGGCGGCTTCGTACCGCTGGCCAGCGTCGCGCAGATCCGGGTGATCGACGGCCCGAACCAGATCAGCCGCGAAAATGGCAAGCGCCGCGTCGTGGTGCAGGCCAATGTCCGGGGCCGCGACATTTCCAGCGTGGTTCAGGATGCGCAGGCGGCGATTGCGAAGGACGTCCGCCTGCCGGCGGGTAGCTATCTGGAATGGGGCGGGCAGTTCGAAAATCTGGCGTCGGCGCGCGACCGCCTGATGCTGGTGGTGCCGGCCTGCTTCATATTGATCCTGTTGCTGCTGCATGCCGCGCTGGGGTCGGTGCGGGACGCCACGATCGTCTTTACCGGCGTGCCGATGGCGCTGGTCGGCGGGGTGCTGGCGCTGTTTCTGCGCGGCATGGACTTTTCCATCAGCGCGGCGGTGGGCTTCATCGCTCTGTCCGGCATCGCGGTGCTGAACGGGCTGGTCATGCTGTCGTCGATCCAGGATCTGATGCGATCAGGCATGGATAGGCTGGAGGCGGCGCGGCTGGGCGCGGTGCAGCGATTGCGGCCGGTAGTGATGACCGCGCTGGTGGCCAGCCTGGGCTTCGTGCCCATGGCGATCGGCAGTGGGGCTGGCGCGGAAGTGCAGAAGCCGCTGGCCACGGTGGTGATCGGCGGGCTGCTGTCGGCGACCCTGCTGACATTGTTCGTGCTGCCCACCCTTTATGCCCGCTATGGCGCACAGCGGCGCAAGCGAGACGGCGAGTTGGACAGTAGTTTGGCGGTAGCCACCCAACCATGAGCAAAACTCGATTGTCTCAATAATCTACCATATTAGTAGATAAATAACCGCCGGGGGAAGGACTGCTCCCCCGGCGGACCAGTTTCCGGCCAGAAAAGGGATGGCCATCAGACAGACGATCCGTTCGGCTCCGCCCTGCACCGTGTGCCCTTTTGCGGTTGATGGGCGTCGCCCTCCTACGACGACGCTTCCCCCCTTCCCTTCATTGCGACCCGGAGATCAGCCGGGAAGCGTCGTCGTCCTTTATCCGTCCCGTCCTGCGAAAGACCTGTCCATGTCGCTGTCTCATCATCGTCCGCCCGGCGCTGGAGACATTGCGCAGGTCGCCAAGCCCATCAGACAATGTGAGACATGATATGACCGATCCTGTAGACCAGCATTGGGCCGACCTGTTGTCGCCAAGCCGCCGTAACCTGCTGCGCGGCGGCGGGATCGCCGCGACAGCCGGCCTGATCGGGGGGCAGGCCTTTGCCGCCGAGCCGACGCCCAAACTCTCCCCCGCCGCCGTCGCCGCGCGGACCGGCAAAAGCCCCTGGGGTTATGAAACGGACCGGGGGCCGACCCGGCGCCCCAAATCGGTGCGTCCGGGTGAGGAAAATGGCCTGCCGGACCGGCCGCGCGCCTTTACCGACATCAAAAGCTATCACGCGCATATCTATTTCGATGAGGACAGTTACGAAAAGGCCGTGCTGATCCGCAAATGGTCGGCCGACCGGTTCGCCATCGAACTGGGCAACTGGAACCATGAACCGCGCGGCCCGCATGTCACGCCGTCCTTCTATTTCGGTTTCGGCACCGATTTGCAGCCGGTCATCCTGCCCTGGCTGCAACTCAACAGCCTGGGGCTGACGATCCTGATCCATCCCAATACGGACGATCCGCGCGCCGACCATCTTCACTATGCGCTGTGGGTGAACCGGTCGCAGCCGGTCAACGCCTATGGGATGAAGAAGCCGGATCTGGCGGCGGGCGAACCGGCAGTCGAACGCATCTATCCCAACACCCGTCCGACCATTGCGATCGAGCGCGGATGAAGGGTCCGCAATATTGGACAAAATCAGCAGCGATTGAGCAGCCCTCGTTATTCAGGGCGATGCAGTGCGCCTAGCCTGATCCTCTGACAGATATGAGGATATGAAGATGGTGGAGCAGGCAAAGCGGCAATTGCATCTGGGCGCGATATTGGAAGGCGTCGGCGCGGACCATCATAGTTGGCAGGATCCCGACCTGCCCAGCGATGCCAGCATCGACATCAACTGGTATATCGAGCATGCGCGCCTTGCCGAACAGGCCAAGTTCGACCTCGTTTTCATCGTCGATTCTCCCTACATCACGCCCGATACGGCGCCGCATTTCCTCAATCGGCTGGAGCCGCTGACCCTGTTGTCGGCGGTGGCGGCGACGACATCCCATATCGGCCTCGTCGGCACGCTGACCACCTCCTATTGGGAACCCTATAATGTGGCGCGCCAGTTCGGTTCGCTCGACCAGATCAGTCGGGGTCGCGCCGGATGGAATGTGGTGACGACGGGCCTTGAGGGCGCGGCGCGCAACTATGGGCGGGAGGAGCATTTCGACCATAAGGTCCGCTATGCCCGCGCCCGTGAGTTCGTGGACGTCGTCCAGGGCCTGTGGGACAGTTATGAGGATGACGCCTTCCCGCGCGATCGGGCGACGGGGACTTTCCTGGACAAGAGCAAGCAGCATAGGCTGGATCATAAGGGCGCGCATTTTTCGGTCGCCGGGCCGTTGGCGCTCAGCCGGTCGAAGCAGGGGCAGCCGGTCATCTTCCAGGCGGGCGACAGCAGCGAAGGCCGCAATCTGGGCGCGGCGATCGCCGAGGGTACTTTTGCCGCGTCGCAGGATTTCGAGGCTGGCCGAGCCTATTATGCGGACCTGAAGGCGCGGGCCGCCGCGCTGGGTCGCAACCCCGACCTGATCAAGGTACTACCGGGGCTGGTGCCGACCATCGCCGAAACCGACGAGGAAGCACAGGCCATCGCCGCCGCGGCGCAGGGCGCGCTGGATATCGGCAAGCTGCTGACGCAGGTGGGCCGGGCGTTCAACTATCATGACTTTTCCGTCTATGATCTGGATGCCCCCTTCCCCGACCTGTCGGGCGTGACGCTCAACAGCTATAAGGGGCAGGCCGAGCGCATCATCCGCGTCGCCGCCGAGGAAAAGCTGACGTTGCGGCAGGCGGCCTATCGGTTCGGCCAGTGGAAGTCCGATTTCGTGGGATCGCCCGAAACCATCGCGGCGGAAATCGAACGCTGGTTTGTCGGCCGCGCCGCAGATGGTTTCATCCTGCGCGTCACCCGGCCGGGCGACTTTGCGCTGTTCCGTGAGCGGGTGGTACCGATCCTGCAAGAACGCGGGCTGTTCCGCACGGATTATGAGGGCGACACGCTGCGCAGCCATCTGGGCCTGCCGGTGCCGGAAAACCGCCATAGCGAGGCGGCGCGGCAGACCCAGGCGATCGCGGCCGAATGAGCGAGCCGCACGGGCTGGACCTGACCGCCGATGTGCTGATCATCGGCGGTGGGATGGCGGCATGCTGGGCGGCGACATCGGCCGCGCGAGCCGGGGCGCGCGTCGTGCTGGCAGACAAGGGCTTTGTCGGCACCAGCGGCGTCACGGCGACGGGCGGGCCCAATCATTGGTGGGTGGCGCCGGACAAGCGGGCGCAGGCGGTGGAGGAGCGGCATGCGCGCGCCTTCGACCTGGCCGAGCGCGACTGGATGGCGCGGATCATCGAGGAGACATGGCGCGCGCTGCCCGAACTGACGCCCTATTATCCGTTCGATACCGATGGGAAGGGCGGCACTTTCTATTCGGGCGTGCGCGGGCCGGAATATATGCGGGCGCTACGCCGCTTTGCGGTCGATCGGGGCGTGACGATCCTGGACCATCATCCGGCGCTGGAATTGTTGCAGGATGGCGATGGCGCCATCGTCGGCGCGGCGGGACATGCACGGCTGGACGATCGCGACTGGCGCGTGCGCGCGCCGGCGGTGATTTTGGCGACGGGTGGCTGCGCTTTCCGGTCGGGGCTGATCGGCAGCCATGGCAATACCGGCGACGGGCTGCTGATGGCGGCGGAGGCCGGGGCCGTGCTGTCGGGCATGGAATTTTCCGCCTCCTATTCGCTGTCGCCGGCTTGGAATTCGACGCGTACCCTGCCCTATTTCGCGGCGCGCTTTTTCGATGCGGAGGGGCAGGAACTGGACGTGCCGCCGCCGATGAGCGGCGAGGCTGCGCATTTGAAGGCATTGGCGCGAGCGATGGATGCCGGGCCGGTGCTGGCGGACCTGAGCGATGCGCCGGACCTGCTGAAGCAATTATTGCGGCGGATCCAGCCGGCATCGCTGCCGCCCTTCGAGCGGCGCGGGATCGACCTGTTCGAAAATCGCTTCCCCATCCGCCTGTTTGGTGAGGGGACGGTGCGCGGGACCGGGGGCTTGCAGATTATCGACGAGGATTGCCGCACCAGCGTCGAGGGCCTGTATGCCGTGGGCGATTGCGCGACGCGTGAACTGATCGCCGGGGCGACCAGCGGCGGCGGCGCGCAAAATGCCGCCTGGGCGCTGACATCCGGCCGGGTGGCTGGCAAGGCGGCCGCGCTGGCGGCATTACGGATGGGTAAAGCCGCACCCGGCAAGGCGATTGGGCGGGCAGGATTGCGGCCGGCTGCGACCGTGCGCGCCATCGACCTGACGCCTGTGGTTCCGGCCGTGCAGGCCTTCACCATCGCCTTCGACGGGACGCTCTGGCGCAGCGCCGCCAAGCTGGAAGCGGCGCAGGAACGGCTCGATGATCTTTGGCGGGATATGGCCGACCATGGCCATGCCGGGGGTCTGGGCCGGGTCGCCTTGCGCGAGCAGGCGGCGATGCTGGCCAGCGCACGCTGGGTCGGGGCAGCCGCACTGGCGCGCGATGAAAGCCGGGGGCTGCATATGCGCGAGGACAGGCCGCTGGTCGATCCGGCGCAGGCCCGACGTCTGCTGACGGGCGGGCTGGAGCAAGTCTGGACCCGCTTCGATCACGCCACACCCCAGACCCAATTGAAGGAAGTCGCCGCATGATCGCCCATATTTTCGAGGAGCGGTGCGACGGCTGCAATAGCTGCGTTGCCGCCTGCCCCACCCATGTGCTGGACGCGCGGACGGATGGTGCCCCGGTGATCGCCCGGATCGACCAGTGCCAGACCTGCTATATGTGCGAGCTCTATTGCGAGTCCGATGCTATCTATGTCGATCCCGACCAGTTGGCCCGGCCGACCATCACGCCGCAGGGGATTTTGGACGGCGGCCAGCTGGGGCGATTGCGCCATGATTATGGATGGGATCAGGACGCTGCACCCGGCGAAGGGCATCTCAGCGATTTCTGGCGTCTGGGACCATTGCTGCGCGAAGGGGCGGAGATCGCCACGCGGCGCTATGCCGCCTTCAAGGCCGATCGGGGATAAGAAAAGGGGGCGTTTTCCGCCCCCTTTTCATCTCAAACCCTGCTGTCGATCTGGCGAAGAATGTCCGCTGCCTCTGGTCGGTCCAGCCAGTCGGGGCTGACATGCAGCCATTGGACGATCCGGCCTGGCCCCACCAGCAGCACCGTGGGTTGCGGCAATTCCCAGCTATCGGTGCCGGTCACTTCGCCGATCCAGCCGGCCGGCGGCGGCGAAGGCCGATCTTCGGGGCGGAAGGCAACGTTGAGCAGCCGCGCCAGCCCATTATCCGCATCGGTCGCGACCGGGAAAGGCAGGCCGTGGCGCTGCTTGATCTCACGCAGGCGATCGGGGATTTGCGGGCTGAGCGCCAGCAGCGGAATGTTGCGATCGGCCAAGGCCGGCGCCAGCGCCAGCGCATAATAGGGCAAGGCGATATTGTCGGCCGCGCAGGTGGCGAAGCGGAAGAGGAGCAGCAGCGCGGGCCCTTCGGCGGTCAGCGCGTCCAGCGTCAGCGTATCGCCGCCGACTTGCGTGAAGGACAAGGGCGGCAGGCTGTCGCCCGGCTGCGCCACATCGGCAGGGTCGAACCGATCGACAAGCTGGCGGCGCACGGCTGCATTGGCCTCCAGCTGTGCCGGCGCCCAGTTGCGCGCCCGATCCGCCTGCAACGCGGCGAAACGATCCTTGAGCGGTTCAATGAGAAGTGTGGCCATCATGATCTCCTGGAGTTGAGGCCATGATGGCAAGCGTAGGCGATCACCGCCAATGAGAGTTGGCGGATGAGGATCGAAGATTTTTCATAGTTTCAGGCGATTGGCTCAGGCTGCGTCGCGGCGGCGGCCCTCCCGCCGGTGCTGGCTGGGCAGGATCGGCAGGCCCAGATTGCCGCGCAGCGTGTCCGCTTCATAGTCCGTGCGGAACAGGCCGCGTTCCTGAAGGATCGGCACCACTTCCGCCACGAAACGCTTGAATTGCGCCGGATGGCCCAGATGGACGTTGAGGCCGTCGAGCGCGCGCCCTTCGAACCAGCGCTGAATCTCGTTCGCGACCGTTTCCGCCGATCCCACGAAGGGGCTGCCGCGCCCGGCCCGCGCCCGCTCGACCGCCTGCCGCAGGGTCAGTCCCTGTTCGACGGCCTGATCCGTGACCGCCTTGGCCTGCGTGTAGAAGCTGTTCTTCGCGGCTTCCAGCGCCTGTACCGGGAAGGGGGCGTCGGGATCATATTGGCGGAAATCATGCCAGCCGAACGGGCGGCCGAATTCGGCCAGCGCCTGATCGAAGCTCTGGTCCAGCTCGCGATAGCGGCGCTGGATATCCTGCGCGTCTTCATCCGTATCGCCGACATAGACGGTAAAGCCGGGCAGGATGACGATCTCATCCGGGTTGCGGCCCTGGCGTATGGCCCGGCCTTTCAGGTCGGCATAGAAGGCCTGCCCCTGCTCGATCGTGGCGGCGTGAGTGAAGATGGCGTCGGCGATGCCGGCACCCAGATCGCGGCCCTGATCGCTGTCGCCCGCCTGGAAGATGACCGGCTCGCCCTGTGGTGAACGCTGGAGATTGAGCGGGCCGACGACCTGGAAAAATTCGCCCTTGTGATCCAGCCGGTGCAGCTTGTCGGGGTCGAGAAATTGGCCGGTCGCGCGATCGCGGACCAGTGCGCCTTCTTCCCAGCTGGACCAGAGGCCCCGCGCCACATCAAGGAACTCGACCGCGCGACGATAGCGGGTGTCATAGTCGAAATGCTCTGGCTGGCTGAAATTGCCGGCCGTGCCGGCGTCTCCGCTGGTCACGACATTCCAGCCGGCGCGCCCCTTGCTGATCAGGTCGAGCGAGGCGAAGCGGCGGGCGAGACTGAACGGGTCGTTATAGGATGTGGTGAGCGTAGCGACCAGGCCGATATGCCTGGTCGCCACGGCCAGTGCCGACAGGAGGGTGAGCGGTTCCAGCCGGTTAAGATAATGGGGCGGCGAATTGGCGGTGATGAATTGGCTGTCGACGATGAAGACGAGGTCGAACTTTGCCGCCTCCGCCTGGCGCACGACATCGATATACCAGTCGATATTGACGCTGGCGTCGATCGGAATGTCCGTGTCCAGCCAGCGATTGCTGTCGCCGGGGCCGCCCACGCCGGTCGGGACGAGGCCGAGTTTCAACTGGCGTTGCGACATGCCCCTACCCTGTCCTTACGCGTCGAAGCCGGGCGAATGACGGCCCGCCTTGCGCAACGCAGCTTCCCAGACCAGGTCGTGATGCGATTTGCCGCCTTCGACCGGCTTGCGTTCGCGGCTGATCTGGCGGCGCACTTCTTCCTGCGCCGCTTCAGGCGCGATCAGCACATTGTCGCGGCCGATGGACAGGGTACGGACCTGCGCCTTGCAGGCTTCCTCCAGATGATAGATGCCGCTGAACGCTTCACCGGGCGAAGCGCCCAGCGCCAGCGTGCCGTGATTGCGCAGCAGCATCACCTTGGTATCGCCGAGGTCTGCGACGATGCGTTCCCGCTCGTCCAGGTTGAGCGCCACGCCTTCATAGTCATGGTAGGAAATGCGCGGGATGAGGGCGAGCGCGCGCTGGTTGAGCGGCAGCAGCCCTTCGGCATGGGCGGAGACGGCCATGCCGTCGGCACTGTGGAAATGGGCGATATAATGGGCATCGTCGCGCGCGGCGTGGATCGCCGAATGGATCACATAGCCGGCATAGTTGATGCCATAGTCGCTGTCCCCGATGACATTGCCGTCGAGATCGACCTTCACCAGGCTGGACGCGGTGATTTCATCGAACATCAGACCGAACGGGTTGATCAGGAAATGATGATCCGGTCCCGGCACGCGCGCCGAGATGTGGGTGTAGAGAAAATCGTCCCAGCCATAGAGGGCGGACAGGCGATAGAAAGCGGCGAGGTCCACGCGGACCTTCCATTCCGCTTCGCTGATGCCGGGTGCACGAAAACGATCGTCTTTCAGGACTGTGGCCATGGGGATGCTCCTTTATGGGCAAATGTAGGCAGGCGGCAGGGAGCCGCCCAATGAGAATGTCTGATGGATGGACGAGCGTCGCTCATGCCGGGAAGACGCTGGCGTCGACGATCCTTGCGACGTCGATATGGACGGGCAATTCGCCATCGGCATGGAAGCGATCGACCACGCGTTGCAGCGGCGTGATGACGGCAGCGTCGGGCGCGACCAGAACCGAACTTTGTCGATCCACGATCAGCTTCGCCAGCTTCGGGTCCACGCCCGTCGCCTTGGCAAAGACGCCGGCATAGGCTTCGCTATGCGATTGCGCCCATTGGCCGGCCGTGCGGAAGCGGCCGAGCATGTTCGTCAGCGCCTCCCGCTTGGCAGTGTCGTCCAGCGCCGCCTGCGACGCTGCGATCAGGAGCAGGCCGGTGTTGATCCCCTGCCCGTCGCGCAGCACCCGCGCGCCGCGCTGCTCCGCAGCCAGTTGATAGGTGCCGAAGGTCGCCCAGGCCTCGATCCGTCCGGCCGCGAAGGCGGCAGCGGCGTCATTGGGCAGCATGAAGCCGATATCGACGGCCTTGCGATCTACCTTCGCCTCCTTGAGCGCTTCGAGCAGGAGATAATGGGAGATGCTGCCCCGCGCGCTGGACACGATCACGCGGTGGCCGGCAAGGCCCGCGACATTATGGATCGGCGAACCGGGCGGCACGATGATGGCGATGTCGCGGGTGGAGGACACCGAAGCGGCGACGATCTTGAGCGGGGCGCCGGCCGCCGCCGCCAGCACCACCGGCAGGTCGCCCGCCGGCGCGGTATCGACCGCCCCGGCATTGAGCGCCTCCAGCAAGGGCGCGGCACCGACGAAATTGGCCCATTCGATATCATAAGCCAGATGCTTGAGCGTACCCGCCGCCTCCGCCTTCGACTGGAGGAGATGGACCTGATCGCCCAGGACCAGTTTCGTCCGTGCGGCCTTCCCGGTCCCACCGCAGGCGGCAAGGCCGAGCGCGGCGGCGCCGGCAAGGAACGTGCGTCGATCAGAAAGCAAGAGCGATCCGCCCATAATAATAGCCACCCGCTGGGTTGAAGGGCGATGGGCCATAATAGCCCTGCCCCGTCTGGGGATTGCCCGGCCCGTTGGTTTCGGGGCGGACGTCGAACAGGTTGGTGGCGCCGACCGAGAGGGTGGCGAAGTCCGTCACCTTCGCGCTGATGCTGGCGTCGGTGATGATCTTCGCGCCGAAATAGCGGTCATCGCCTGCGGCGGTGCGCTGCGTATATTTGCCGTAGCGGGTGTTGGTCAGGCTGAAGCCGAAAATGCCCTTGCTCCAGTTCAGCGTACTGACCAGCTTTGTGTGCGGCTGAAGCACTTCCAGCTCGCCGATCTTGTCCCCGCCGAAGAAGACCGAGCCGGCGCCCAGCAGCGACGTGCCATTGGCCGCGAACAACTGCGCCGGGGTGGCGACGATGTCCGTCACCTTGGTCTTGCTATAGTTGAAGGCGAAGGTGAGGCCTAGCTTGCCGAAATCGCCCAAGCCGGTCGAATAGTCGGCGACGAGGTCGAAGCCCTTCGTTTCCGTATCGGCGGCGTTGATGAAATATTCCGCCTGCTCCACATCGGACAGGCCGTTGGCGGCCAGGATCGCGGAAATGCCGGTGCCGAACAGGCGGCCGGTGCGCTCGATCCGATCCTTGATCTTGATATAATAGCCATCGAGCGTGATCGAGAGCGTCGGCAAGGGCGTGAAGACGATGCCAAGGCCCGCATTCCAGGTCTTTTCCGCCTTGAGCGGCTTGGCGCCGAGCAACTGGCCGACATTGCTGTCCGCCGTCACCAGCTTTGCGACGGTCGGGCGCAGTTCGGTCTGGCCGGTCGCCGCGTTGAAGAAGGAGGAGGTGCGCCCGTCCGTCTGGGCATAGCCGATCTGTGTCAGCGACGGCGCGCGGAAGCCGGTGCCCACGGTGCCGCGAATGGCGAGCGCCGGGGAGATTTCATAGCGGCTGTTGAGCTTCAGGCCGATCGGGCTGCCGGAGCCGTCGCTATAATGTTCGGCCCGCAACGCCGCGCCGATATACCAGGCGTCGGTCGGATAAAGGCCAAGGTCGATATAGCCGGCATAGACTTTGCGGCTGATGTCGGCTTCGTCGGCGGGCGACAGGACGATCGCGCCCTGCACCACCGGGGAGGCGACGCGGCCGACATTCCAGTCATATTGCTGGTCGCCCGGCTGGAACGTGTAGGTTGCCGGCTGATAGGCGAGCGGATCGCCGGCGAAGGTGCGGAAACGGTCTAGGCGATATTCGCCGCCGATCGACACCTGCAAAGGCTTGGCGAAACCGATGTCATATTCGCGATGCAGATCGACATTGTGGGTCCACTGGCGGAATTCGAAATTGGCCAGATTGGGCCAAGTGGTCGGGCTGTCCGGGCCGAGCGACGGGCGGATGGAGAGCTTGGAAAATTGCCGGCTGGCGTTGCGGCCGAAGGAGGTGGAAATATCATAGTCCCAGCCGATCAGCGTCCCTTTCAGACCGCCGACAAACTGGAAATCCGTCTCGTCGATATTGTTGAGCGGATAATAGCCATTCGGAAAAAGCGCAGTGAAATTGGCGGTGCTGTTGGGGCGGCGGAAATTGTTGCCGATCTGGGCGTCACGCTCGCCATAGGTGCCGAAACTGTAGAGGGTCGCGTTGTCCGTCACCGGGAGCTGGGCGTTATAGCCCAAGTTGAACGCCTTGATCTGCGGGTCGCCATTATGGGCGCCGTCGCGGTTCCAGGCGGCGTTGCGGGCATTGGCGTCGGCGATGTTCGCCTCCACCTGCGCGCGGGTCAGGCCGCTGGAGGCCACCACTTGGTCGATCGTGCGGCCCGATGGAAGGCCGTAAAGGTTGGCGTCAGTCGCGGCCAGATTCCACCAGGCGCCGCCCCGTTTCCGAATGTCGCCGCTAACGGTCAGGAAGCCGCCATCGTCGCCGATCTTTGTGCCGTAGCGGAACGTGCCTTTCCAGCTATCCGGCTTGCCATTGGCCGAATAGAGCGTGCCATAGGTGAAATCGCCGCTCAGCCCTTCCTTCTGCGCCAGCTGGATGTTGATGACGCCAGCAATCGCATCGGTGCCATATTGGGCGGCGGCGCTATCTTTCAGCACTTCGATCCGGTCGATGCCGCTGGTCGCGATCATATCGACATCGACCGGGTTGGCGCCCGACGTGTCGGTGGTCGAATTGTTGAGGAAGGCGCCGTTGTGCCGGCGCTTTCCGTTCACCAGCACCAGCGTATAGGCCGGCGCCAGACCCCGGTTGGTGACGGGTCGGCCGACCGAAAAGACGCCGGCATGGGTCGATCCGAAATTGAGCGAGGGCAGCAGCTTGGACAGCGCTTCGCCGAACTCCGCCGCGCCGGTCGCCTGCAGCTTGTCCGCGCTGACGACGTCGATAGGCGCCGGGCTTTCGGCGATGGTGCGCGGTGCGCCGCGAACACCGGTGACGATGATCGTCCCGGCGTCCGCAGCGGCGGCATCATCGGGCGGGCTGACGGACTGTGCCGACGCCGGTGAGACAGCGAGTGCGACAGCCGTGAGCGCCGACGAGGCGAGATAGAGAGCGGCGTTCTTCATGGACATATTCCCCCAACAATTCTTGGGGCCTCAGTATTTTCTACTTCTTTAGTTGAGAAATGAATTTGGAGCCAGATCCATGAGTATCGCTAAAGTTTAGATGATCTTTGCCCATTCAAACTTATTGTTTCAGGGCCGCTTTTCCGAAGCTGGAATCGAAGGCCTGGGCGACGTCGCGCTTGCCGTCCGTCAGCCCGGCGTTGCGGAACCGCGCGGTAATATCCTGCTCATGCGCGATGATCTTGGCATCGATCGGTTGCGACACCCGGTTGTTGCGGTCGAAGCTGGCACGGGCGATGTCGAGCGGGAGTCCGGTTTCCTTCGCCAGCACCTGCGCGAAATCGTCAGGATGCGCGCGCGCCCAGGCGACGGCCTTCGCCTCGCGTTGCAGGAAGTCGGCTAGCAGCGCGCGTTTCGGCGCTATGCTGTCGGCATGGGCGATGTCGATATAGATGGGCAGGCCATAGTCCTTCGCATCGACGATGGCGCGCGCGCCTTCCTTGATCGCGACATTGGTATAGGGCGTCCAGATCGCCCAGGCGTCGATCGATCCGCTGTCGAAGGCGGCCTTTGCGTCGCCCGGCGGCAGGAAGGTGACGCGCACCTTGTCGGCCGGGATATGGGCGCGCTCCAACGCCTGAAGCAGCAGATGATGGCCGATCGACCCACGCGTAGTCGCCACCGACTTGCCGACCAGATCCTGCGCGCTTTTGAGCGGTGATCCGTTCTTGACCAGGATGGCGAGCGCTTCGCCGGCTTGTTGCGCGGGCGCCTGCACACCGATCGCTTTTACCGGACTGCCGCTTTGATAGGCGAAGATGAAGGGGGCGTCTGCGGCCAGACCCAAGTCCGCCGCGCCACCGCCGACCGCCTCCAGCAAAGGCTGGGCCGAGGGAAATTCCGACCATTCGACCGTATAGGGCGCGCCGTTCAGCACGCCCGATGCGATCATCATGGATTTCACCTGCCCCTTTTGATTGGCGACCCGCAAGACCTTTTCATCGCTGCCCTTAAAAGTCGCGGCGGCAAGGCCGAGGCCCGCCACCGCGATAAGGGACGCCGACAGGATGACGACGTTTTTCTTAGGCATGGATCAGCCCGCCAGTGCGAGGCCGGCCGCCTCGCGCTCTGCAACCCGGCGGCGCACGACCGGCAGCAATTCCTGCCCGTAGAGGATGGAATCGCCCAGCGGATCGAAACCGCGGATCAGGAAATGGTCGATGCCGATGTCATAATAATCGAGCATGGCGTCGGCCACCTGTTCGGGCGTACCGACCAGGCCGGTGCTGTTGCCG
This sequence comes from Sphingobium limneticum, assembly GCF_008710165.1. Lineage (NCBI taxonomy): Bacteria > Pseudomonadati > Pseudomonadota > Alphaproteobacteria > Sphingomonadales > Sphingobiaceae > Sphingobium > Sphingobium limneticum. Next base: position 136,157 of record NZ_VYQA01000005.1, read on the forward strand.
GCCGCGCCGGTCAGCGCGGCGACGCCGGTCCACAGACGCTTGTCCTGCCGATTGGCGCTGGCGGTTTCCAGCAGGCGCAGCGCGCCGACATTGGGCGGACGATGGCCGGTGATCGGCAGGCCGGCAGCGGTGCGGTTTTCGCGCACCTGCTCCTCGATCTCCGCCGCGCGCTTCCAGGCGGCTTCCTCCGTATCGGCGATCACCGGGCGCAGCGAAAGCGAGAAGCCCGGATCGCGGCCGTAGCGGGCGGCCGATTTGCGCACGGCGCGCACCGTGTCCTGCACCGCTTCGAGCGTTTCGCCCCACAGCGCATAGACGTCGGCATGGCGGCCGGCGACGTCGATCGCCTCTTCCGACGATCCGCCGAAGAAGACCGGCAGATTGTCGGGCTTGATCGCGCTATACGCCTGACGGATGTCGTAGAACTTGCCCTGATGGTCGAAGGGTTTGGACTCCGTCCATTCCTGCCGCAGGATGTTGAGATATTCGTCGGTGCGGGCATAGCGTTCGGCCTTCACCGTCTTGGTGTCGCCATCGCGCGCCATTTCTTCATCGGCGCCGCCGGTGATGATGTGCACGGCGACGCGGCCGCCCGACAGCTGATCCAGCGTCGCCAGTTGGCGCGCGGCGACCGTCGGCTGGGTGAAGCCGGGACGATGGGCGACCAGAAAGCCGAGCTTGGTGGTGATGGCTGCGGCGTGGGCCGCGACGATCTGGCTTTCCGGGCTGTTGGAGCCGAAGGGGATGAGGACGCGGTCGAAGCCGCCCTCTTCCTGTGCCTTGGCCGCTGCGTTGACATAGTCGGTGTCGAGCGCACGGCTGCGCACCGCCGCCTGCGTTTCCGACCCGTTGTTGAAGCCTATATAGCCGATGAACTTGACGCTCATGGTTGCTCTCCTTGAAATTGATGCGAGACATTGCCCCGATCCGTTCGCTTCGAGGGTGTCGAGAAGCGGCAAGCGCAAGGCTTCCTGTTTCTCGACTTCGCTCGAAACGAACGGGCAACGGGAACTAGATCACGTAGAAGCCGTGGGTGCCGTCGCGCTCCAGCTGGGCGACGAGGCCATATTCCCAATCGAGATAGGCCTGCATGGCGGCGGCCTTGTTGTCGGTGCCTTCATAGGGACGCTTGTAGCGACCCTCCGGTCCGCGCGGGGACGGTGCGCCGTCCGGGCCGCTTTCCAGCGTCGCCGCCGACCAGTCGACATCCAGCACGGATACGTCCCAACCCAGCTGCGCCAGCCAGGAGGCCGTCATGTCCGCGCGCACGCCGGTCGGATCGGTCACGACGATCCGGGCGCCGCGCACGGAGGCATTATGGTCGGTTTCCTGTACCAGCTGGCCGCCCTGCGCATTGCGGAAGCCGGGCAGATGGCCGCTTTCATATTCGCGCGGCTGGCGCACATCGTAGAGGTAGAGGGTACGGGCCGTGTCAGCCTTATACGCTTCCACTTCCGCCCAGCCGATCCGCTTGACCCCGGCGCGATAAGCGACGTCGCGGGCATGGGTGCGGGCTTCCTGCGTCGCGACATCGTCGATTTCCGGCGCGACACGGGTCTGGCCGGTTTCCAGCTGTTGCCCGGCCAGCGTCCAGCCGATCGTGCCGTTGCGCAGCGCGAACACCTTGTTGGGCACGCCGGCATTGACCAGCGACTGTGTGCCGATGATGGAGCGGGTACGGCCGGCGCAGTTGACGATGATGGTCGTGTCCGGGTCCGGCGCGATGGTGCGGGCCCGCAGCGCCAGTTCGGCGCCGGGCACGCTGGTCCCGGTCGGGATGCTCATCGTATTATATTCGTCGTAGCGGCGGGCATCGAGGATCTTGATGTCGGCCTTTTCATCGATCAGCGCCTGCACATCTTCGGCGGCGAGGCTGGGCGTATGGCGGCGATGTTCGACCAGTTCGCCGAATGCCTTGCTATAGCTGTTCACATCCTCGAACAGTTCGTAGCCGACGTCGCGCCATGCCGACAGGCCACCATCCAGTTCGCGCACATCGGTATAGCCAAGCGCTTCGAGGCGGACGGCGGCCTTGTGCGCCAACCCTTCGCCATTGTCATAGACGATGATCGGCGTCGCCAGGCGCGGGATGCGCCAGCGGGCTTCCTCATCGATGCGGCGCAAGGGGATCTGCGCGGCGAAGAGCGGGTGGCCCTGCGCAAATTCATGTTCCTCACGCACGTCGATGACGGCGATTTCGCTGCCCACCAGCAGGGCGTGGCGGATATCCTGCGGCGTGGCGGTCTGAATCTTGTCCAGCGTGTCGGTGGTCATGACTGTTTCGATCTGTCCCAGAGGTTGGGGATCACGCTGTTGGCGTAACCCGAAATGAAGGTCTTTGGCGTGCCGTCGAGGGCATAGGTCGCGCGCTCGACCGCGCCGATATTGGCGCCATAGACATGGATGCTGATGGAGGGCCGGTCGGACAGGCCATTGGTGACGCGGTGAATGTCGCCGATGCGCGGGGAGACGGCATCCACCTCCCCTTCGTGCAGCAGTTCCTCGCCCTCATCGACCAGCGCGCCGCTGGGCAGGCGGCGGAAGCTTTCCACCTTCTCAACCCCGCGCAACATGCCGATCAGGCCCCAGACGCTATGGTCGTGGATCGGCGTGGACTGGCCCGGTCCCCAGACGAAGCTGACGACGCTGAACCGTTCCCGACTATCGCAGTGGAGCAGATATTGCTGGTAGCGGTCGGGATTGGGCTGGGCGAATTCGTCAGGCAGCCAGTCGTCGGTGGCGATAAGGCGGCTGAGCAAGGCGCGGCCGCTTTCCAGTATAGCCTGCTCGTCGCGGGTGGCGGCCAGCAGGTCGGCGAAGGCCGTGACGAAACCGCGCAGGCGGTTCGTGTTGGGTGCCGTCACCGGCCGGTCGAGGGCGGCAAGCGCGCTCATTCGGCAGCGATAGCGAAGGGAACGACGCCCTCGCCATGGTCGTCGCCGCCCAGATGGGACAGCAGCTTTTCACGCAGGCGGCCGGCAAAGCTGGCGCGCTCGCCGCGCGGGGCGGTGATGCGTTCTTCGGCGACGATCCGGCCCTTGTCGAGGACCAGCACCCGGTCGGCGAGCGCGATCGCTTCTTCGACATCATGGGTGACGATCAGCACGGCGGGCTTGTGCGCGCGCCAGAGCGAGAGGACGAGGTCGTGCATGCGGTAGCGGGTCAGCGCGTCGAGCGCGGCGAACGGCTCGTCCAGCAGCAGCAGCTTGGGTTCGCGCACCAAGGCGCGGGCCAACGCCACGCGCTGCGCTTCGCCGCCCGACAGGGTCAGCGGCCAGGCGTCCAGGCGATGGCCGAGGCCCACTTCCTTGAGCGCCGCTTCGGCGCGATCGCGGCCGTTATTGCCTTTGAGGCCCAGCGAGACATTCTTCCACACCGGTTTCCAAGGCAGCAGGCGCGCATCCTGAAACACGACGGCGCGGGAGTCGGGGACTTCCACATCCTGACCACGCACCTCGTCGAGGCCAGCCAGGGTGCGCAGCAGCGTGGTCTTGCCAGACCCGGAGCGGCCCAGCACGGCGATGAATTCACCCGGTGCGATGTCGAGGTCCAGACCGTCGATGATGGTGTTGGCGCCGAAGCGCCGCGTAAAGTCGCGCAGGCGAACGACGGGTTCGGGGTGGGACTGGTGAGCCGCAAGGTCCACCGTGGAAAAACCGAGGTGAGCGTTCATGCTTATTGCTCCACTATGCTGGGGCGCCAGATCAGGGCGCGGGCTTCGATGGCACGGACCAGCCAGTCGGCGCCGAGGCCGAGAATGGCGTAGACCATGAGGCAGACGACGATGATGTCGGTCCGCATGAAATCGCGGGCATTGTTGATGAGGTAGCCAAGGCCGGCCGAGGCATTGATCTGCTCCGCCACGACCAGCACCAGGATCGACACCGACAAGGCGTAGCGAAGGCCGACCAGCAGTTGCGGCAGGGCCGAGGGCAGGACGACGTGCCAGATCTGCTCCCAGCGGCTGAGGCCGAAGCTCTTGGCCGCATCGAGCAGGCGCAGGTCCACGCTGCGGATGCCGCTATAGAGGTTGAGATAGACCGGGAAAATGGTGCCGAAGGCGATCAGCGCGACCTTGGGCGTTTCGCCGATGCCGAACCACACGATGAAGAGCGGGGTCAGCGCCAGCGCGGGAATGGTACGCTTGATCTGCATGAGCGGATCGACCGCCAGCTCGCCCGAGCGGGACAGGCCGGCGATCAGGCCGAGCGCAAGGCCCAAACCAACGCCGATCAGCAGGCCGACCGCGACGCGGGCGAAGGACACCAGCAGGTTCGAGGGCAGTTCGCCGGAAATCACCATCTCCAGCAGGGTGCCCAGCACAGCGGACGGCGCCGCCAGTGTCCGCTCCGGGATCAGGCCGATCCGCGAGCCGGCCTCCCACAAGAGCAGCAGCAGCACCGGCGACAGCCAGCGCCCGCCGAAGCGCGACAGCGAGAAAGGCCGGCGCGTCGATGCCGACCGGCCCCGCGCCGCCTGTGATGTATCATTGATCGTCAAAACCGCCATGTCCGGCCCTTTATCTAACTGCGGACAAGCCCATCATGTATTGTCTACCGTTTCAATTAAGTTTTTCTTGGTCGACCTATCAGCATTGATCATAGGTGGCATTTCACCGCCGTTGCTGGGCGCATTGTCGCCGGAATAGGCGGTTTTCCGGGCATGGCTCGTTCTGGCCAAGTTTTTCCTCGGGCTTTTAAATCTCTACTATTTTGATTGATATATAAGCATCGGCGATAAGCCATATTCCGTTTCCGGCATCGGATCGGTTCCTCCCATTTCGAAAAATCAAGGGGTTCATCGTGCCGGTCAATTTGCCGACCAATTTGTTGCGCAGCTTCGTCGCCATCGTAGACACCGGGTCGATGCTCAACGCATCGGAACAGGTGTTCGTGACGCAATCCGCCCTCAGCCTGCAAATCAAGCGGCTAGAGGAGCTGGTGCAGCAGACGCTGTTCCTGCGCGAAGGGCGCCGGCTGAACCTGACGGCGGCGGGCACGGTACTGCTGGACTATGCGCGGCGCGTGCTGTTGTTGCATGACGAGGCGGTTGCCGCGGTCAGCGCCGGGCGCTTCGCCGGGCCGGCGCGGATCGGCATGGTGCAGGATTTCGCCGACACGCTGCTGTCCGGGCTGTTGTCGCGCTTTGCCGAACTGCACCCCGATGCGCAAATCTATGCGCGCGTGGCCGGGACAGCGGAATTGCAGGCCCTGCTGGAGCGGCGGGAGCTGGATATCGTGCTGGGCTTTGCTGCGCCCAATGATGCGCATGCGGTGACGGTCGCGCCGATGAGCTGGTATGGCGACACGCATCTGGTCGATCGGGAGGTCATTCCGCTGGCCGTGCTGGAAGAGCCGTGCCGCTTCCGCGAAGCCGCGATCCGGGCGCTGGAGGATGCAGGGCTGCAATGGCGCATCGCGGTGGAGACGCCCAATCTGGCGACGTTGAAGGCCGCCGTGGGCGCAGGATTGGGCGTGACATGCCGCACGCATCTGTTCCTGGAAGAGACGCAGGCATTGGAGCATGACCGGTTGCCACCGCTGCCGCGCGTGGCCGCGATCCTGCGGTCGGGCGACAAACTGGACAAGGCCGCGAACCGGCTGGCCGAACTGGCGCGGGAGACGGTCGAGGCGCTCTGATAGCGACAAGCCGTTATGTGAACTTGTAGCTTCACGTTCCCCGGCGCAGGCCGGGGTCCAGATCCACCGTCTGAACTGGACCCCGGCCTTCGCCGGGGACCGCTACATATCAATCAGAGGATCGCCTCCTCTACTGCCCTCAATATCCCCGTGCCGGATCGACGATGTCGCTCGGCGCCTCGCCTCGCGCGAAACGCGAAATATCGTCGCGCACCTTCTCCAGCAGGCGATGGCGCACCAGCGTATGGTTGCTGGAGACATGCGGCGTCAGGCGCACGCGCGGATGGGTGTAGAGCGGATGCCCCTCGGGCAGCGGTTCGGGATCGGTGACGTCCAGCGTCGCGAAGCCGGGTCCGCCCTCCCCGTCCAGCGCCTGGATCAGCGCGTCCTGATCGATCACCGATCCGCGCGCGACGTTGATGATATGCGCACCGGGCTTCACCTTGGCGAGCAGGTCCGCGTCGAACAGGTGCCGCGTCTGCGGCGTGGCTGGCACCGCGATGATGATATGGTCGGCGCGCGATACCAGCGTGTCGATGTCGCCGACATGCTCCACGCCGCTGATGCCCGATTGCCCACCCGTGCGGCGCAGGCCGACGACCTGCGCGTCCAGCGCCAGACCGCGTTTCGCCACAGCCTGACCGATGGCGCCCAGACCGACGATGCCGATCGTGGTGCCCGATACCCGGCCGAGCGGAACGTTGACCCATTGCGCGCGCGAACGGGCGGTGATCGCCTCCAGATTCTTGGCATGGGCGTAGATGGCGGCGATGACATAGTCGGCAATCTCGTCCGACGCGACGCCGCGGCCGCAGGTGACGAGCGGCGCGTCGAGCAGCCATTGCGGATAGAAATCGATCCCGGCCGACGCGCTATAGACCCATTTCAGCCGGCCCGGCCAGGCGGGAGGACGTTGAATGGACGGCTGCCGCCAGGATGGCGACGGACGGATCAACAGCAGATCCGCCTGGGCAGCGGCAGCCCAGGGTTCATCCTCCGCCACGTCGATCAGGGTCGGCGCGATCGGATGCTGGCTGAGCCCCTGGTTGAAATCGGCATCAAGCTGGCTGGCGATGATCAATGACATGTCAGTTCCCAAGCGCCGCACGACCGGCGGCGATCAATATGGTGTCGGTCTGCGGCGAGTGGATGCGGCTGCACAACACATCGCGATAATGGCGTTCGAGCGGGTTCTTCCGGCTGATGCCGGGATTGCCGGTGAGTTCGAGGCCGATTTCCACCGCGCGGATGGCATTGGCGGTGGCGAGATATTTGATGTTGTTCACTTCGATCGCGCTGGGCGGGTCGCCGGCTTCATGCCTGGCGGCGGCGTCGCGGATGAGCGTGCGGTTGACCTGCAACAGCGCCTCTATCTCGCCGAATTTTTCCTGCACGCGCGGCAGGGTGGCGAGCGACGCGCCCAGATTGGTCGGCACCCGATCATTGAGATAGGCGCGCAGCCAGTCGCGCGCAGCCCGCGCGACGCCGTCATAGATGGTCGAGATGGCGAGCGCGTTCCAGATGGCAAGGCCCGGATCGCCCGCCCCTGTCGCCCATTGCGCAGGCAGGCGGATATCGACCGCATGGTCGAGCGGCGTGGGCGTATCGGTAAAATGGACCGCATGGCTGACGGTCGCGCGCATGCCCAGATGATCCCAGGCGGGTTCGATATCGATACCCGCGCTGTCCGACCGGACCAGGAAATTGCCGACGCGCGGCTCTGCCTCATCCGTCTTGGCCCAGACCGAAAACCAGTCGAGGCCGGTCGAGCCGGTGGAATAGATTTTCGTGCCGGTCAGCGCCCAGCCATCGGCGGTACGCCGCGCGATGGTCGCGGGCAGGCCGCCGCGCACCGGCGTGCCCAGTTCCGGCTCCACCCGCAGACCGCCGATCAGGCCCCTGCCCGCCACGGCATCGCGCGCCAGCCGCTCGTAAATTTCCTGCGGCCAGGTGCGTGCGCGGGTCGGCGTGGCATGATAATGATAGGTCATGAAGAGGATCAGCGCCGTCGACGGGTCGCCCTTCGCCACCGCGCCCAGCACCCGGATCGCCTCGACCAGGCCAGCGCCCCGGCCGCCCAGTTCACGCGGCACGGTCAGGCCGATCAGCCCTTCGCTCGCCAGATAATCGAAACTGGCGCGGGGAAATTCGCCGCTGCGGTCGTAATGTTCCGCTTTTTCGGCGAGACGCCGGGTCAGCCGATCGAGTTGGTCCGCGCTGAGCGGGCCGGTCGGCTTGATCTGCGCATCGTCTTGCTGAATTGCCTGTGTGGCCATGATGGTTCAGCCTCTCTTGGGAATGGCATCATTGAAGCGCGCGTCCCAGAGCGGTCGCACATCGACCGCCTTGGGCAACAGCTTCTGCTGATAGAAAAGATCCGCGACCTGTTGCTGCGAGGCGATCGCCTCATCCGTGACGGGGCGCAGTTCATAGCTGGCGCTCTTGCGCTTGAACTGGTCGCGCACATAATCCAGCGGTACACCGATATCCTTGGCGATGATGGCGGCCCATTCATCCTGATGCGCCACCGCCCAGCCATAGGCTTTTTGCAGCAGCGCCAGATAATCGCCGATCAGTTTCGACTTTTCCGGATCGGCCAGGGCATCGACATGGGCGGACACCAGATAATTGCCCGACAATATGCCATAAGCGGTCTTGAGCACGCGCGCGCCCTCCGTCGCGATGGCGCGCTGGATCGGGAAGCCGTAGATAGCCCAGGCATCGAGCGCGCCCTGCGAGAAGGCGGCCGCGCCGTCCGACACGCCCATCGCAACCGGCGTGATATCGTCCCAGCTAAGGCCGACCTCCTCCAGAATCCGGATCAGGAAATATTGCGATGTGGTGGCGCGGACATAGCCGACACGCTTGCCCTTCAGGTCGGCGATGCCCTTCGCCTTCGATCCCTTGGGCACCAGAACGACCTGATTATTGACGTCGCCATGGGTGACGGCGATCTGGCGAAAGCTCTGGATCGTGGAGGCGGCCGCGAAAATGGGCGGAATTTCGCTCATCCCGCCAAAGTCGAGCGAACCGCCGTTCAGAGCCTCTACCACCAGATGGCCGGACTGAAATTCGCTATAGGCGAGGTCGAACCCTTCGGGCACGATACCCGCTGCCTTGAACAACAGCCGCGCATCGCCATCCCCCTTGCCGGTGATGGAGATACGCAATTTCGGTTTGCCATCCTTGCCCGCACTGCATCCGGCCAGGATCAGGCAGGAGGCCGCACCCGCGCCGATGAACGCGCGCCGCGACAGCCGATCAGCGACCATGCGCACCATCACGGATCGGACCGCCGGCGCGTTCGAACAGGACCACGTCCGGATCGCGCAGAAATTCCCGGCGTGCCGCTTCGCGCAGGCGCGCCCATCGCGGGGCCAGGGAACGCAACAGGGGCATGATCGTCCTTCCTTCAAATGCAGATAGGACTTTATCTATTTTAGCAGTAGAGATATGTCCCACAAGCAATGCTGGTGGAACCATTAGAAATGCTTGATCCATGCTGAAGGTCGATCATGTCGCCATCATAGGCGGCGGGTTCAGCGGCGTGTTGCTGGCGATCAACCTGCTGCGCCATGGCAATGTGCGCGTGACGCTGGTGGAGCGGCGGCCCGATCGGCTGGGGCGCGGCCTGGCCTATGGCGCGGCGCAGGCGGACCATATCCTGAACGTGCGCGCCGCGAACATGAGCGCGCTGCCCGACCAGCCTGGCCATTTCGTGGACTGGCTGGCGGCGCAGGGCCTGGGTCAGGCGGGCAGTTTCGCGACCCGGCGCGATTATGGCACCTATCTATGCGCGATGCTGGACGAAGCGCGGGCGACGGCGGGCGAGCGGTTCGCCATTCTGGCCGATGAGGCGATCGACCTGACCGTGCGGGATGATGGCGCCTTTGTCGCTCTGCGATCGGGCGACATGCTGGAAGCGGACGTCGCGGTGATCGCGCCGGGCAATCTGCCGCCGCATGACCTGCCCGCGTTCGTCGGGCTTGATCGCCCCGCTTATGTCAACGATCCCTGGGCGGCGGATATCGCCACGGGCCTCGGGCAGGACGACGTCCTGCTGCTGCTGGGCAGTGGCCTGACCGCCGTGGATTGCGCGCTGAGCCTGGATAGTGCGGGCTATGAGGGCAGGATCGTCGCCTTGTCGCGCCGTGGCCTGGCCCCCCAGGCCCATGCCCCCGCCCAGCCCTATGCCGCGCGCCAGGAACGCCCCGTCGGCCCGGCCTCCGCGCTGGTGCGCACGGTGCGCGATCGGGCGGCCGAGATCGGCTGGCGGAACGCCGTCGACGAACTGCGCCCCTTCACCCCCGACATGTGGCGCGCGGCCAGTGCGAACGAACGCAGCCGCTTCCTGCGCCATATGCGTCCTTATTGGGACGTGCATCGCCATCGCGTGGCACCCGGCGTGGCGGAGCGGCTGGACGGGTTGCGCGCACAGGGCCGGCTGGAGGTGCGGGCCGCGAAGGTAGCGACGGCTGTGCCAGATGGCGACGGGCTGTTGATCGGGCTGCGAGCGCGCGGCGCTGCGACCAGCACGACGTTGAAGGTGGCGCGCGTGGTCAATTGTACCGGGCCGTTGGGCGACCTGCGGCGCGTGACCGATCCGTTGCTGCGCAACCTGTTCGACCGGGGCGACATCCGGCCCGATCCTTTGGCGATCGGCATCGATGTGGATCGCCAGTGCCGCGCCATCGCCGCCCATGGCGACGCGCAGGCGCGATTGCATATCGTCGGCCCGATGACCCGCGGCGCCCATTGGGAAATCGTCGCCGTGCCGGACATAAGGCGGCAGGTCTGGACTTTGGCGCGGGAGCTGACCAGCGCCCATTGGGTGGAGGCGGAGGGCCTTTAGTATTTATCCAAATCATAAATGACCGACCAGTCCGCGTTGGTGCCTTGCCCGGCCGAGCCCTAATTTGCGTCTTTCAACTTCTCCTGGAAAGGACGCTCCATGGCCCAACAGCGGCATATCAAGCTCGGCTTCATCCTGCATGGCGTGGGGCGCACCTGGAATGACTGGCGCCACCCCGATCGCGACGGCAATGCCAGCACCAGCCTGGCCCAATATCAGAAGCAGGCCGCGACCGCAGAGCGCGGCAAGTTCGATTTCCTGTTCGTCGCCGACAGTCTGTCGATCAACGAGAAATCCAGCCCGCATTATCTCAACCGGTTCGAGCCGATCACGATCCTGTCCGCGCTGGCGGCCACCACATCGCGCATCGGCCTGGTTGCCACGCTGACGGTCAGCTATTCCGAACCCTTCAACGTCGCGCGCCAGTTCGCATCGCTCGATCATCTGAGCGGCGGGCGCGCGGGTTGGAATGTCGTCACCTCCTGGCTGGGCGATACCGCCGCCAATTTCAGCAAGGCCGAACATCCCGCCCATGCCGTGCGCTATCGCATCGCGGGCGAATATCTGGATGTCGTGCAGGGTCTGTGGGACAGTTGGGAGAATGGTGCCCATGTCGCCGACAAGGAAAGCGGCCAATTCGTCGATCCCGACAAGCTGCATCGGCTGGATCACAAGGGCGAATTCTTCCAGGTGCGCGGGCCGCTGAACATCAAGCGCACGCCGCAGGGGCAGCCGGTCATTTTCCAGGCGGGCGCGTCGGATGACGGCCGCGCCTTTGCCGCCAAGCGGGCGGAGGTGATCTTCACCCATGCCGCCACGCAGGAGGATGGGCAGGCCTATTATGCCGACGTCAAAGGCCGGGCCAAGGGCTTCGGCCGCGATGCCGACCAGTTGTTCATCCTGCCCGGCGTCGCGCCGATCGTGGGCGATACCGACGAGGACGCCGAGGCGCGCTATCGCGAACTGGCGGCGCTGGAGTCGATCGACACCGGCCTTGGCAATCTGTCGCGCACCTTCAACGACCATGATTTTCGCCAATATGTTCTGGACGCGCCCTTCCCGGACGTCGAGCATATCGGCCTCAACAGCCAGCAGAGCGGTACGCTGCGCATCCTGGCGCAGGTGCGGGCGGAAAATCTGACCCTGCGCCAGATAGCCGAGCGGCTGGCGACCCCGCGCGGCGATTTTGTCGGGTCGGCCGAGACGGTGGCCGACCGGTTGCAGGCCTGGTTCGAAAGCGGCGCGGCGGACGGCTTCGTGCTGTTCGAGCCGTTGCCGGGCCAGCTGGACCTGTTCGTGGACAAGGTGATCCCGATCCTGCAGGCGCGTGGCTTGTTCCGCACCGACTATGAAGGCACGACCTTCCGCGAGCATCTGGGCCTGCCGGTACCGGACAATCGCTACACCGCGGCGCAATCGGCAAAGAGCGCAGCATAAAAATAAAGGGGGCCGGCGATTGCGATCGCCGGCCCCCTTTCCTATTTCCGTGGATCAATTGGGCCTTGGGTCCAGCCCGCCCATAAGCACCTTCACCATCGCCTCCGAAATTTGCGCGGGCGTCAGCGCCCCCTTGGGATCATACCAGCGGCCCGGCCAGTTGAGCGCGCCAGCCAGGGTGAAGGCGGTCATCTTGACGTCGATCGAGCCGATCGATCCATCCTCCACCGCCTCGGTCAAGATCTGGCGCATGGCGACGTCGATCTTCTTCTTGAGCGCGCGATAGCGCGGCAGGCTTTCGCGCGAGAGCGCTTCCTCCCCGGTGCGCGACACGCAGATGCCGAAATCGTCCATATTGATTTCGACATAGCGGCGCAGGAATTTCACCAGCCTGTCCCGACCATTGCCCGGCTCCGCCCGCGCATCGTCGGCCGCTGCCAGCAATTGCTCCAGCCCGATGGTGATGCACTCCAACAGCACCTGATCCTTGTTCGCCAGATAATGGTATATGGTGCGTTTCGATATGCCGAGGCTGGCCGCCACATCGTCCAGCGAGGTCGCGAAAAACCCCCGTTCGTTGAACATCCGCACGGCCGCGCGCAGCACGGCGTCGCGCTTGGCGGCCCTGTCCGCTTCTTTCTGCGCCGCATTTCTGAAGGGTGAATTCTGCATGGCCCGACCATTGACAGGAAACCCGTAGAAGCACAATACACTCGTGAGTGCATATTGATCGAACGAGTTTCTTGATTCGACCGAAGCGAGAAGAGGATTGCCGATGGACATCAACGGAGTGGGCGCGATCGTGACCGGCGGGGCTTCCGGGCTGGGCGGCGCTACGGCGGCACGACTGGCGAAAGCCGGCGCGAAAGTAACGATCTTCGACCTGAACGCGCAGATGGGCGAGGCCCATGCCAAAGCGATCGGCGCGCGCTTCGTGCAGGTCAACGTCACCGATGAAGCGGCGATCGAACAGGCGATCGAGCAGGCCGAAGCGCTGAACGGCAAGGCCCGCATTCTTGCCAACTGCGCCGGCATCGGCCCGCCGGCCAAGGTCATCGACCGCGACGGCAAGGCGATCCCGCTGGCAGACTTCTCGAAAATCCTGACCGTCAATCTGATCGGCAGCTTCAACGTCCTGTCCAAATTCGCCGCGCGCATCATCGATGCGGACACGGTGGGCGTTGAGGAACGCGGCGTCATCATCAACACCGCCAGCGTCGCGGCTTTTGACGGGCAGATCGGTCAGGCGGCCTATAGCGCGTCCAAGGGCGGGATCGTCGGCATGACCCTGCCCATAGCGCGCGAATTTGCGCGCTACGGCATTCGCGTCATGACGATCGCGCCGGGCATCTTCCTGACACCTTTGCTCGCGACATTGCCGCAGGAAGCGCAGGATTCGCTGGGCAAGCAGGTGCCCTTCCCCACGCGCCTCGGCCAGCCGGACGAGTTCGCGCTGATGGTCGAGCAGATCGTCGCCAATCCGATGCTGAACGGCGAAGTCATCCGGCTGGACGGCGCGATCCGGATGGCACCGCGATGAGCGGCGCCCAAAATGGGGCAGGCGCGGAGCGTACCGCGGCCATCGCCGCGAAGGTCGAAGCGTTCGTCCGCGATATCGTCGCCCCCTATGAGCAGGATCCGCGCAGGGACCATCATGATTGCCCCAGCGAAGAGCTGATCGACGAGTTGAAGGAGAAGGCGCGCATCGCCGGCGTACTGACGCCCCACATTTTGAGCGACGGTAGTCACCTCAACCAGCGGGAAACCGCGATCGTGCTGGCCAAGACCGGCCTGTCGCCGCTGGGGCCGCTGGCCTGCAACACCGCGGCGCCCGACGAGGGCAACATGTATCTGCTGGGCAAGGTCGGCAGCGCGGAAATCAAGGATCGCTTCCTGAAGCCGCTGGTGGAGGGGCGCACCCGTTCGGCCTTCTTCATGACCGAGCCGGCGATGGAGGGCGGCGCCGGATCCGACCCGTCGATGATGCGGACGACCTGCGTCCAGGACGGCAATCATTGGGTGATCAACGGGCGCAAGGCGTTCATCACCGGGGCACAGGGGGCCGGGATCGGCATCGTCATGGCGAAGTCCGCAGACGGCGCCTGCATGTTCCTGGTCGACCTGCCCGACCCGGCGATCCGTATCGACCATATTCCCAACACGATCGACAGTTCGATGCCGGGCGGCCACGCCGTGCTGACCATCGACAATTTGCGCGTGCCCGCCGACCAGATGCTGGGCCATGCGGGCGAAGGCTTCCAATATGCGCAGGTGCGGCTCAGCCCGGCGCGGCTGTCGCACTGCATGCGCTGGCTGGGCGCGTGCATCCGCGCGAACGAGATTGCGAGCGATTATGCAAATCGCCGCATGGCATTCGGCAAGACGCTGATCGACCATGAAGGCGTCGGCTTCATGCTGGCGGACAATCTGATCGACCTGAAACAGGCCGAATTGATGATCGATTGGTGCGCGGGCGTGCTGGATGGCGGATCGCTCGGCACGGCGGAAAGCTCCATGGCGAAGGTTGCGGTGTCCGAGGCGCTGATGCGGGTCGCCGACCGATGCGTGCAGGTGATGGGCGGCACGGGCCTGACCAGCGACACGATCGTCGAGCAGGTGTTCCGGGAAATCCGCGCCTTCCGCATTTATGACGGCCCGACCGAAGTGCATAAATGGAGCCTGGCCAAGAAGATCAAGCGCGACTGGAAGACGGCACAGTCGGAGATGGCGGCATGAGCGCTTTGGGCGACGATGCCAATGCCGGCACCACGGCGGTGCGCGATGCCTATCGTTTCGATGAGGCCGCACTGGCGCGCTGGATGGCGGATCATGTCGAGGGTTATCGGGGGCCGCTGACCGTCGAACAGTTCAAGGGCGGACAGTCCAACCCGACCTACAAGCTGGTGACGCCGGGCCGCAATTACGTGCTGCGCCGCAAACCGCCGGGCGACACGCTGAAAGGCGCGCATGCGGTCGATCGCGAGGCGCGGGTGCTGAGCGCGCTGGGCGGCGTCGGCTTTCCGGTGGCGCATGTCTTTGGCCTTTGCACGGACGAAAGCGTCATCGGCAGCTGGTTCTATGTGATGGACATGGTCGAGGGGCGCATCTTCTGGGACGCGACATTCCCGTCTGTGTCGAACGCAGAGCGGCCGGCCTATTTCGACGCGATGAATGCGGCGATCGCGCAATTGCATGGCATTGATTATGCCGCGATCGGTCTGGGAGATTATGGCAAGCCGGGCAATTATTTCGCGCGGCAGATCGGCCGCTGGTCCCGCCAATATCTGGACGATCAGGATGCCGGGCGCGATCCGGACATGGATGCACTGATCGCCTGGCTGCCGGAGAATATTCCGGCGGGCGAGGAAAGCAGCATCGTCCATGGCGATTTCCGCTGCGACAATATGATATTCCACCCTACCGAGCCGCGCGTGCTCGCGGTGCTGGACTGGGAATTGTCGACGCTGGGCCATCCGCTGGCCGATTTCGCCTATCATGCGATGATGTACCAGATGCCGCCCGATATCGTGGCGGGGCTGGGCGGCGTGGATATCGGCGCGCTGAATATCCCGAGCGAGGCGGACTATGTCGCGGCTTATTGCGCGCGGACCGGGCGGACCGGCATCGCCCATTGGGATTTCTACATCGCCTTCAACTATTTCCGGCTGGCGGCGATCTTCCACGGCATCAAGGGGCGTGTGATCCGGGGCACGGCGGCGTCCGCCCATGCGCGCGAACGGGCCAAGGCCCTGCCCCGCCTCTCCGCGCTGGCGCGCCAATCGATGGAGAAATGCGCATGAGCGAGGCCCCAGTGACCGTCGCGATCGACGGTGCCATCGCCATGCTGACGCTGAACCGCCCGGCGGCCGGCAATACCGTCAATCAGGCGCTGGCCGATGCGCTGCTGGATGCGGCAATCCAGTGCGACAATGATCCGGCCATTCGCTGCGTTATATTGACCGGTAATGGCAAGCTGTTCTGCGGCGGCGGGGACATATCCGCCTTCGACGCGGCGGGCGATCAGGTGCCGGCTTTTCTCAGCCGGCTGGCCGGTACGCTGCATATGGCGGTGAGCCGGTTGCTGCGGATGGGCAAGCCATTGCTGGTTGCAGTGAACGGCCCGGCGGCGGGTGCGGGCCTGAGCCTCGCCATAGCGGGCGATGTCGTGATTGCCGCGCAATCGGCGCATTTCATCGCGGCCTATGGCAGCGTCGGCCTGACGCCCGATGGCGGCATGTCCTGGCTGTTGCCCCGCCATGTGGGCTTGCGCCGCGCGCAGGAGATCATCCTGACCAACCGCAAGGTCACGGCCGACGAAGCCGCCGCTATCGGCATTGTGACGCGCACCGTGGCCGACGATGATTTTGCCGCGGAGGTGGCGAAGACCGCCCGGATGCTGGCCGATGGACCGACCGGCGCGATCGCGGGCGCGCGAGCGCTGCTGCTGGAAAGCGCCAGCAGCCCGCTCGAAGCGCAGCTTGAGCGCGAGACGCGCAGCATCGCCGCGGCAGGCGGCAGCGGCGAATGTCGCGAGGGCGTCGCCGCCTTCCTTGGCCGCCGAAAGCCAGACTTTTCAGGAGACGCATGACATGACCGACGCCTATATCGTTGAAGCCGTCAGAACCGCCGGCGGACGCCGCAATGGCGCGCTGGCGGGCTGGCACCCGGCCGACATGGGCGGCGAGGTGCTGAACGCGCTGGTCGACCGCAGCGGGATCGATCCGGCCGCGATCGAGGATGTGATATTGGGCTGCGTGACGCAGGCGGGCGAGCAGGGTTTCGCCTTTGCCCGCAACGCCGTGCTGGCGTCGCGCCTGCCGCAGAGCGTGCCCGCCGTCACCATCGACCGTCAGTGCGGATCGTCGCAACAGGCGCTGCAATTTGCGGCGCAGGCGGTGATGTCCGGCACGCAGGATGTGGTCATCGCCGCTGGCGCCGAAAGCATGACGCGCGTGCCGATGTTCTCCAACATCAGCTATCATCAGCGCGAAGGCGTGGGCGTGGGGCCGTTCAGCGACCGGATCAAGCAGCGCTTCGGCGTAGAGACGTTCAGCCAGTTCGAGGGCGCAGAAATGATCGCGGCCAAATATGGCTTCGATCGCGACGCGCTGGATCGCTACGCATTGCAAAGTCACCAGCGCGCCGCCGCCGCGACGCAGGCCAAGCGCTTCGCATCGCAGATCGTGCCGCTGGAAACCGAAAACGGCCTGCATGTCACGGACGAAGGCATTCGCGCCGATGCCACGCTGGAGGGGATCGGGTCCGTCAAGCTGCTGAAGGACGGCGGCGTGGTATCGGCCGCCAATGCCAGTCAGATTTGTGACGGCGCGTCGGGCATATTGGTGGTCAACGAACGGGCGTTGAAGGCGCATAATCTGACACCGATCGCGCGGATCGTGAACATGACGGTGACGGCCGGCGACCCGATCATCATGCTGGAGGAGCCGATCTTTGCCACGCGCAAGGCGCTGGAGCGGGCGGGCCTGACGATCGGCGATATCGACCTGTATGAGGTGAACGAGGCGTTCGCGCCGGTGCCGATGGCATGGCTTCAGGCATTGGGCGCCGATCCGGAGAAGCTGAACGTCAATGGCGGGGCGATCGCGCTGGGCCATCCGCTGGGCGCGACCGGCACGAAGCTGATGGCGACGCTGGTGCATGAACTGCGCGCACGCGGCCAGCGTTACGGTCTGCAAACCGTGTGCGAGGGCGGCGGCATCGCCAATGTGACCATCGTGGAGGCGCTGTAATGGCGATCACCACGCGCATCACCGAATTGCTGGGGATCGAGCATCCGATCGTGCAGGGCGGCATGATGTGGGTCGGCCGGGCGGAACTGGCCGCTGCCGTCTCCAATGCCGGCGGGCTTGGCATATTGACGGCGCTGACCCAGCCGACGCCCGACGATCTGCGCCGGGAAATCGACCGCTGCCGGTCCATGACCGACAAGCCGTTCGGCGTGAACCTGACCATATTGCCGTCGGTGACGCCGCCGCCCTATGCGGACTATCGCAAGGCGATCATCGATAGCGGCGTGCGGATCGTCGAGACGGCGGGGCACAAGCCGCAGGAGCATGTCGAGGATTTCAAAGGCCATGGCATCACCGTGCTGCACAAATGCACCGCCGTGCGCCATGCGCTGTCGGCGGAGCGGATGGGCGTGGACATCATTTCCATCGACGGCTTCGAATGTGCCGGCCATCCGGGCGAAGATGATATTCCCGGCCTGGTCCTGATCCCCGCTGCGGCAGACAAGGTGAAGATACCGATGCTGGCGAGCGGCGGTTTCGGCGACGGGCGCGGGCTGGCAGCAGCGCTGGCGCTGGGGGCCGAGGGGATCAATATGGGCACCCGCTTCTGCGCGACGGTCGAAGCGCCGATCCATGAGGCTGTGAAGCAATTCATCGTCGCCAATGACGAGCGCGCGACCAACCTGATCTTCCGCCGGTTCCACAATACCGGTCGCGTCGCGAAGAACAGCGTGTCCGATCAGGTCGTTGCGATCAGCCAGCAGCCCGAGGCGGTGTTCGAGGATATCCGCCCCTTCGTATCCGGGGCCAAGGGGCGCGAGGCGCTGGAGACGGGCAATCTGGACGCAGGGCTGGTCTGGGCCGGGCAGGTTCAGGGGCTGATCCACGATATTCCGACCTGTCAGGATCTGCTGGCGCAGATCGTTGGGGACGCCGAGCGGATCATCGCCGGTCGCCTGGCCGGATTCCTGCAACACCAGCCCGGAAAGGTGGCGGCATGACATACCAATATGTTGAGGTGGTGCGGGAAGGCCCGCTGACGATCGTGACGATCAACCGTCCCGAAGCGCATAATGCGCTGAATGCGGCGGCGCAGCTGGAATTGCAGGATGTGTTCAACGATTATGCGGCCGATGACAGCCAGTGGGTCGCGATCATCACCGGCGCGGGAGCAAAAGCCTTCTGCGCGGGGCATGACCTGAAGCAGCAGGCGTCGGGCGGCGGCTTTGCGACACCACCCGCCGGCTTTGGTGGCCTGGCCAGCCGGTTCGACCTCAACAAGCCGGTCATCGCGGCCGTCAATGGCGTGGCGATGGGCGGCGGTTTCGAAATCGTGCTGGCGTGCGACATCGTGGTCGCGTCGCAGAACGCGCTGTTCGCGCTGCCGGAGCCGCGAGTGGGCATTGCCGCATTGGCGGGCGGGATGCAGCGATTGCCGCGCATCATCGGCTTGCAGCGCGCCATGGGCCTGTTGCTGACCGGACGGCGCGTGAGTGCGCAGGAAGGCCATGCGCTCGGCTTCGTGACGGAGGTGACGGACGGCGATGTGCTGGACGCGGCCCGTCGCTGGGCAGGCGAGATATTGGCGTGCAGCCCCATGTCGATCCGCGCGACCAAGGAAGCGACGCATCGCGGCCTGACCATATCCGTGCAGGACGGGATGGAAGCGGAATGGGACTATCCCATGATGAAGGCGCTGCTGGCTTCGGAGGATTTTGTCGAGGGGCCAAAAGCGTTCGCGGAGAAGCGTGCGCCGAACTGGTTGGGTCGGTGAATGGTGGCGCCCCGGATAACGGGGCGCCGCACCATGTCAGGTCCGGACCGTGTAGCGGATCGGCAGCCGCTTGAGGCCCGACACGAAATTCGCCTCCACCCAGGCGGGGTCGCCGGCCAGCCGGATATCGTCGATGCGGGCGAGCAGTTCGGTGAACAATATCCGTATTTCCAGCTTCGCCAGCATATTGCCCAGGCATAGATGCGGGCCATAGCCAAAGGCGATATGCTTGCGCGCGTCGGGCCGCTCCACGCGAAAGGCGAAGGGCGTGTCGAACACCGCCTCGTCGCGATTGCCCGACGGGTAGCACATCATCAGGGAATCGCCCGCGCGGATCGCCTTGCCGCCGACCTCGCAATCGCCCAGCGCGGTGCGGAAGAAATGCTTCACCGGCGTGGTCCAGCGGATGAACTCCTCCACCGCATTGCCGATCAGATCGGGATTGGCGCGTAGCCGGGCCATCTCCTCCGGGTTCTGGATCAGCGCCAGCAGACCGCCGGATATGGCCGAACTGGTCGTGTCATGGCCCGCCGCCGCGACGATCAGATAATAAGCGTTGCGCTCTTTCTCGCCGATCGGCTGGCCATCGATCGTCGCATTGGCCAGGATGGTCGCGACGTCGTTGCGCGGGTTGGTGCGGCGATCCAGGGTGATGGCATTGAAATAGCGGTTGAAGGCCTCAAACGCCTCCACCATCGACGCCATCCCGTCCCCGCCGCCGCTGTCGCTGTCCGTGCCGCCGAACACCTTCTGCGACAGCGCGAGCATCAGCGGCTCATCCTCGCGCGGTACGCCCAGCACGATCATGATCGTGCGCAGCGGATACCAGGCGGCGATTTCCTTGGCGAAGTCGCAACTGTCGCCCTTCTCGATCATGCGATCGACCGTTTCCCGCGCGAGGGCCGTGATTTCCTCTTCCAGCGCGCGCACACTCTTGGCCCCGAACCAGGCGGAGGTCAGCGCGCGATAGGCGCGATGGTCCGGATCATCCATGGCGACGAGGTTGCGGGCGAAATTACTGCTGCCTGACTGGGCGAGCAGCATGTCCTCATCCGTTTTCGTCACCAGAAACTGACGCGGATCATTGAGGAAATTCTTCGCGTTCAATTCGACTGCCATGATGTCGGCATGGCGCGTCACCGCCCAGAAGGGCCGATAGTCGCGCGGCTCCGCCCAATGGACCGGGTCATGCTGTCGCAGCGCCGCGAAGGCCCGGTGATAGCTATGTTCGTCCCCATAGGTGCGCGGATCGACGATGATGTCGTCAATATCCTCTGGCAAAGCATCCGTCACAGGCGTGTCTCCTCTCTTACCCGCAATTCTGAGAGCGGGAGGGGAGCCGGTCCAATCGGCGATGGCGGGCTATTTATCGAGGGCGTCGATCAACTTGGCCGCCTGCACCCCATTCATTGCCGGTCGCTATGGATGCGCGGGCAATCGCGATTGGACGGTGGGGATGGGCTGCCTAGCTTCAAGAGCCAAGAACCATAGCCCGGGAGAGCGGTCGATGCCCATCATTCATGCAGGCGAAGGCGCATAGATATGCACCCGTCCATCCACGCCCGCACGACGCCGGACAAGCCGGCCTATATCATGGCCGGAACCGGTGAGAGGGTCAGCTACGCGCAACTGGAGGCGCGCTCCAATCAGGGGGCGCATCTGTTTCGCGCGCTGGGGCTGCGGCGCGGCGACGGCATCGCGTTGCTGCTGGACAATGGGCCGGCCTTTTTCGAGATCGTCTGGGCGGCGCAGCGGGCCGGGCTTTATTATACCTGCCTGTCGACGCGGCTGGCGACGCCGGAAATCGCGTTCATCCTGAGCGATTCCGGTTCGCGCCTGCTGATCGCGTCGCAGCCGGTGCCGGCCGACCTGCCGACGGAGGGGCTGATCGTCTTCGCGCCGGCTGTCCGCGATTTCCTGACCGAGCGGGCAGCCATGCCGGAGACGCCGATCGCCGATGAATCGCCGGGGAACGACATGCTCTATTCGTCCGGCACGACCGGCCGGCCCAAAGGGATAAAGCCGCCCTTGCCGGAAGGGTCGCTGGACCAGAGCAACGCGCTGACCGACTATGGGCGGACCAGCTATGGCATGGATTCAAGCAGCATCTTCCTGTCCCCCGCCCCGCTTTATCATGCCGCGCCGCTGCGCTGGTGCATGTCGATCCAGAAGCTGGGCGGCACGGTGATCGTGATGGAGAAATTCGATCCCGAAGCGACCCTGGCGCTGATCGAGCGCTTTTCCGTAACCCATGCGCAGTTCGTTCCGACCCATTTCGTGCGGATATTGAAACTGCCCGAAGCGGTGCGGCGGCGATATGATCTGTGCTCGCTGGTGACGGCCTTCCATGCGGCGGCCCCCTGCCCGGTCGAGGTGAAGCAGGCGATCCTTAATTGGTGGGGGCCGATCCTGCATGAATTTTATGCCGGGACCGAAGCCAACGGCCTGACCAGCATCGGTCCTGCCGAATGGCTGACCCATCCCGGATCGGTTGGGCGCGCCATCTGGGGCAAGGTGCGGATTTGCGACGAGGATGGCGAATGGCTGCCGCCGCGCGAGATCGGCACCATCTATTTTGCCGATGGGGCGCCGTTCGAATATCATAACGACCCGGAGAAGACCGCGCAGAGCCGCAATCGCCATGGCTGGACGACGCTGGGCGATGTCGGATGGGTGGATGAGGAAGGCTTCCTCTATCTGACCGATCGGCAGAGTTTCATGATCATATCGGGCGGGGTGAACATCTATCCGCAGGAAATAGAGGATGCGCTGATCATCCATCCCAAGGTGGCCGATGTCGCGATCATCGGCGCGCCGGACCCGGAAATGGGGGAGCGTGTGGTGGCGGTGGTGGAGCCGGCACACTGGGACGAAGCCGGCCCGGCGCTGGCCGAAGAATTATTGGCGCATCTGGCCGGGCGGATCGGGCGGATCAAGCTGCCGCGCCAGATCGATTTCGATCCGAACCTGCCGCGCCATCCCAATGGCAAGCTGCTCAAGCGGATCGTGCGGGCGCGCTACTGGCCGGGCGCATGATCGTTCAGGCCATCAGCCCGCCGCCATTGGCGTGCAAGATCTGGCCTGTGATGAAGCTGGCGCGGGACGAGGCGAGGAACAGCACCGCTTCGGCGATCTCGCGCGGTTCGGCGAGGCGGCCGAGCGGCAGGGCGCCCGTCACGGCCTGAACCGCGCCGGTCGTGTCGGACGCCATCAGCGCGTCGACGGTTTCGGTGCGGGTGGGGCCGGCCGATACCGCGTTGACGCGGATATGCGGCGCCCCTTCCGCCGCCAGCGTGCGAGTGAAGGCCTCTACCCCGGCCTTGGCAGCGGCATAGGCGGCCAGGCCCGGCGTCGGAAAACGGGCGGCGGTGGACGACATGTTGACGATCGCCCCATCCCGCTCGCGCAGGACAGGGAAGGCGGCGCGGCAGAAGGTCATGGTGCCAGTGAGGTTGGCAGCGATCGTGTCGGCATAAAGCGCGTCGCTCGTCTCCTCGATCCGGGCGGTGGGGAAGATGCCCGCGATATTGGCGAGGATGTCGAGGGCGCCGCCATGGTCGATCGCCTTTGCGACGGCGCGTTCAGCCGTGTCGGCCTGCGCTATGTCGCCGGCGATCGTGGTGGCGGCTTCGCCCAGGCCTTCAGCTGCTTCAGCCAGCGCAACCCCATCCCGCCCTACCAGCACCACCCGCGCGCCGCGCTCCACCAGCAAGGTCGCGACGGTCAGACCGATGCCTCTGGAGCCGCCGGTCACGATGGCGGTCTTGCCCGCAAATTCCCCCATCATGTCCCCTCGCCTATCCGCTGATGGTGCGATGGCGCGTACCGTCGGGGTCGATCACCAGCCGCACGCTCTGTCCCCCGTTCATGCCGCACATGGCGGCATAGACGACATGCTGGCCATGCAGTCGCGACCAGCCGATATCGGCCAGCTGGGCGATATGGGTGCCATGGTCGCGATAGAGCCAGATCCCTACGCCAGCCAATTCCACCACCAGCAGCACCGCTACCGCCATCCGCACGCGCGGGCGGCGCAGGACAGCGGCGATGCGGGTGAAGATGGTGTCGGCCACCTCCCCCGCCGGCACGGGCATCAGGCCCCAGAAGACCGCCCAGCGCCGCAACATCGCCATCGCCTGCGCGACCAGAAAGGCGGCGATGAGGCAGCAGGCCATGTCAGGCCACCGGCACGATCGTCAGCGGCGTACGACCGGTGAGCGCCACTGTCAGCCGGGCTTTGCCATCCAGACCCGCAGTGAAGCGCTCGTCCGTCTCGATGATGTGATAGCTGCGCCCCGGCACCAGCCGGTCGATACCGATGTCGCTGCGCACCGCTTCTGCGCCGGGATGCAGCACCAGTTCCAGCGCTGCTCCGTCCGTCACCGCACGGCCGACGATCACATCGGGATAGACGGCATCGGCCAGGATCGGCCCCCTGGCCCAGGCGTCGGGCAAGCCCCGGTTCACCATGTCGCGGATCGTGTTGCGCCCGCCCCAGCTTTGCGAAGCGGCGACACCCTCGCCCGATCGCTGGTCGATCGCTTTCATCGTGGCCTCGATGATGCGATCGTCGCCCATTTCCTGCGCGGCCCACAGCGTCACCATCAGCGGGTTGAGTTCGGGCCAGCGGGAGAAATCGGCCGGCTTGCGGGTATCCCAGCCCAGCGGCAGCAAGCGGAAGTCGAGCGAACCGTCAGGCTTCACGCTGATGAAATCCTGCTTCATCACTTCCCAAAGCCGCTCCGCCCCGGCCGGATCATAGGGGGTCATGAAACGTACGCCCCAAGTCTCGCCGAACAGGCCGGAAAGGCTCGGCACCTCAAAGCCGAAGGGCGAGGATGTGCACACCTTGATGCGACCATCGGCCATCATCATTTCCTCTTCCATCGTCCGGTCGAACCGGTCGCCGACGCGGGCGAGCATGTCGGTGCCGTGCCGCGCATCGTGCAGTGCCAGCGAGGTGCGGCCGACCAGGTTGCACATGGAATATATCCAGCGCGGTTCGCAGGGGAACCAGCCCAGATCATAGCGTTTGAAATTCTTGACCACCTCTTCCAGCATGCTCTCATGGCTGTAGGGAAAGGCGGTCTTTTCATCCCAGCGGAAGGTGAGCGATCCGGGCGCGGTGAAGGGCGACGTGCCACTCGCCGTTTCGAACAGGCCGAGCGAGACGCCCAGAAAGCCCGAGAGCATGATATTGTCGATCGTGACCGGGTTCTTCTCGATCTTGAAATTGCCCCACAGGCTTTCCCAATACCAGTAATTCCATGTCTTGCGGTCGATATGCTTGCGGATCAGATTTTCCTGCGCGGTGTTGAGATAGCCGTGAAAGGCCGGCAGGCGCGTATATTGGCCAAGCGACAGGTTCCAGGACATGGTGCAGATCTGATAGCGCAGCGCGCCGTCCTGCCATGTGTCCTCGGTCGAAAAGCCATTCCAGCTATCGACCGGTTGCAGCGCTAGATCCAGCATGCGCCGAAATTCGGCGACCTGCGACGGCGGCATTTCCGGCTCCGCCGTGATCGGTGCATCGCGCATGACCGGCTGCGTCTTGGCAAGGATCGTGTTGAGTTGCGCGCCCCGCGCCTTGGCAGCGGCGAAGCCCTTGCGGCGACCGAGCGCGAACCAGCCATGGAGTGCCAACACGGCGGCCGGGATGGCCCATTCCATCCATGATACGCCGCTGCGCCCCTCGATCCACGCAGCCGAGAGCAAGGCCGTGCCGACCAGGACCGCCGGCGGCGCGAGGATCACGCCGCGCGCCCACCAGATGAACATGATGACGGCAAAAGCCGCCATGGAGAGCGCGGCGCCCAAGATACCGACACCGTCGCCGGCATAAAGGAAACCCGCGCCGGGGAATATCAGGCCGAAGCCGAACGCTTTCCATTGGGCACTCATGCCCAGCAGCATGGGCGCCACGCCGATCAGGAAGACGAGGCCCAGCATCGCATAGAAGCGATAGAGCCGCCGTGCCGTCAGCGGACCGTGCACCGTCTTGCGTTCCGGGATAGGCGGGATGCGATCGACCAGCGGCGCCAGCGAAGGCACGGCGTCTTGTGGAATGAAATCCGCTTCAAATGCTAGCGTTCGGGCGGTCATGGACCTCTCCTTTTTCTTCCCGATCAAGCCGGGAATCTTGCCATCATCGTAGGACGATTACGTTAGACGTGCAACCATCCATATCCCATGGCGGACGGCGCACCATAGCGCCCCGTCCGCACCTTGATCCTCTGGGCGAGGATCGCGTTACATATGCCAGCTGACCTGCACGCCATAGGTGCGCGGCATGCCGGCAAAGCGGGAGATCGACGCCAGATTGTCCTGCACGTTGGACCAGTAATAAGTATTGCCGACGTTGCGGATGTAGATGCCAGCCCGCACATTGCTGTCCGGAAATTCGAAACCGGCGCGCAGATCGACCAGCGCATAGGCCTTCATATCGAAGCGCGGATCGGCATCGACGAAGGCGGTGGTGGTGTTGGCCAGCGCCGTCGTCGTCTTGCTGTTATAGGTCAGGGATATGCCGATAAAGCCCTCCGCCGAACTGCTGATCGGGGCCTGATATTCCGCGTCCGCGACCGCCGTCAGCTTGGGGGCATAAGGGAATTTCTGACCCGAAAAATTGCGCAGGTCGTCAAAGGCATCATAGCCTTCGAACTCGGTAATCTTGGTGTTGATATAGGTGCCGCCCAGGCTGACGCGCAGGCCATCGACCGGCCGACCGACGATCGAGGCTTCCACACCCCAGATGCGGCTCTTGGGGATCTGCACCAGACCATCGAGCGTACCGAAGACCGGATCGGGCTTGCGACCGCGCAACTGCTTGTCCTTATAGTCATAATAGAAGCCGGCCAGCGCATATTCGATCCGGCGATCGGCCAGCGGCCCCTTGATACCCACTTCATAGGCAGTGACGGATTCCTGCTTCACCGGAACATAGCCCGAATAGCTGGCCACCGAAGCGGTCGGGAAACTGCCCGATTTATAGCCGCGCGCGACGCGGGTGTAGAAGAGCGTGCCGCCATCCGTTTTGTAATTGGCGCCGACGTTCCAGCTGACATTATCTTCGTTCAGATTGTCGAACGCGGCCGGATCGAAGATCTCGGGGAAGTTGGGCGTGAAGGTCAGGCAACCGCCCGGCTGGACATTGGTGCCGAAGATCGCATTCCACCAGGTCGCGGTATCGCCGCCGAAATCGTTGGTGCAGCCTTCGAAGCTGCGCTTGCTGTCGGTATAGCGGATGCCGCCGATCAGGGTGATGTTGGGCGTGACCTTATATTCCGCATTGGCGAAGGCCGCGAGATTCTTCACGTCCTGCCGCGAATAGTTGAAGGTCAATATGCCGCGCGGCGCGCCGGGGATCATCCAGAGCGGGTTGGATGAGGGGCCTTCGCTGAAATTGTAGAAGAGCCGGTCGAACGTCTTGGATTTGTTGTAATTGCCGCCGGCGATGAAGGTCAGGCTGTCAAACTCGCCGGTCAGGCGCAGCTCCTGCGCGACATCCTTGATATAGCCGGTCGTATTGGTGTCGACCGAGGCATAGGTGGTGCCGTCGAAATCCTGCACCGAGTCCGTCTTGTAATGGGAGTAGGCGGAGATGGAGGTGAAGGTCAGATTGTCGTTCAGCTCGAAATCGGCCCGCAGGCTGGCCTGCCAGAAACTGTCGTCGCGGGCCGGACGACGGCCGAAAATGCCATAGCCCCAATCGGCGGCGCGCGGCGTGCGCGGGCTGCGCGGATAATTTTTGAAATTGGTGGCGTCCGGGCTGCCGCAGGTACCCTCGACCGATCCGGCGCAATTGTCCGACACGATCTGCGCGGCCTGCGTGTCGCCCTTGTCGCGCCAGCCATTGACGTTGAGCAGGAATTTGACCTTGTCGCTGGGCTGCCAGTCGAGCAGCACGCGGCCCTGGAGCATGTCCTGCTTGCCCAGTTCGTCCGACCGGGTGAAGCTTTTCTGCCAGGGACCGGACTGGATGGTGCGTATCGCGACGCGGGCTTTGAGCGTATTGCTCATCGGACCGGACACATAGCCCTGCACGTCATAGGTGGAAAAACGGCCGAAACTGGCGGTCGCCCCCGCCTTGAAATCATCGGTCGGCTTGGCGACGATATAGTTGATCGCGCCGCCGGTGGTATTCTGGCCGAAAAGCGTGCCCTGCGGCCCTTTGAGAACTTCGACACGCTCGATATCGAAGGCCGCGCCACGCGTCGGCGCGCTGAACGGCAGCGCGACTTCGTCGGTATAGACGGCCACGGTCGGCGCGGCGGACAGGGTCGTTTCGTAGAAGCCGACGCCGCGCAGCGTATAGACCGGCGTGTTGAACGGCGAAGGCTGAACGGTCAGGCCCGGCACGATCTTGCCGAGGTCGGTCGGCGAATTGATGCCGCGCTGAAGCAGCGTGTCGCCGGTTTCCGCCGTGATGGAAATGCCGACGTCCGACAGCGATTGTTCGCGCTTGTTGGCGGTCACGATGATGTCAGCGTAAGCGTTGTTGCCGCCCCCGCCCGCCTGCGGATCGGCGGCCTGCGCGCCGGCGGTGCCGGTCCCGGCGACCAGTGCGATCAGCGATGCGCCGATGCAATATGCCATGCTGCTTGTGCGGATCATGCCCATTGTCCTTCTCCCAGATTTCGCGCCCGCTTCTTGCAGGTCGCCTTCATGATCTTGCGAAAAGGCCCGCCATGGACTTGCCATGGCGGGCCTTTTTATAGGTTCACATCTTGAAGCTGGCGGTGACGCCATAAGTGGCCGGCATGCCGGTCAACCGCCAGATCGTGTCGTAACCGACCTGCACATTGTACCAATAATATTTGTTGGTGATGTTGCGACCCCACAGCGTCGCGGACCACCGACCGTCCCGCGACCCGACCCCAACCCGCGCGCCGAACAAGGTGTAGGCATCGATCCGCAAAGACGGCGTCTGCGCCAGATCGGCATAGGTGGCACTGTTATACGTCATGTCGCCGCCGATGATCAGGTCGGTCCCGCCGCCCTGAATGGGTAGGCGATATTCGATATCGGCCGTGCTGGTCCATTTGGGCGAGAAGTTGAACGACTTGCCCGACAGGTCGGTCGGCATGTTGAACGCATCGAAACCTGCGAAATTCTTGATCTTGGAGTCCGCATAGGACAGCGCGCCGCGCAGCGTCAGCCCGTCCGACGGCTTGACGACGGCATCCAGATCGAAGCCCTTGACCGTCGATTTCGGCACGTTGGCCAGCACGGGCAGCAGGCCGAAGACCGGATCGGTCGTGTTGGTCAGCAATTGCTTGTCGCGATAATCGTAATAATAGCCGGCCAGGTTGAACTGGACCATGCGGTCGAACAGGCTCAGCTTCGTGCCGATTTCATAGGATGTCAGCTGTTCCTGCTTTACGGGCGCGAATTGCGACCGGGCCGTGGCGTTGATGACGGGATAATTGCCCGCCTTGTAACCGCGACTGACGAGCGCATAGAGCAGCGTATCGCGGCTGGGCTTGAAATTCACGCCCGCGCGCCAGCTGACATTATCCTCCTTGAAACGTTGCACCGGGAATGGCGCGGTGAAGGTCGCATTGTCCAGCGTCACGCAGCCGCCCGGCACGGTCAGAGGCCCGCCGAACAGCCCGTTGATGACATTGGAAAAGCTGCCATCGCCGGCATCCGCGCTACAGGCCTGATTGCTGTGCTTGAGCGACGTATAGCGGATACCGCCGATCAGGGTGATCTGATCGGTCACCGCATATTCGACATTGCCGAACGCCGCCCAGCTCTTGTTGGTCTGCCGGCCGCGATTTTCGTTGAAGAATATGTCGCCCACGCCATCGGGATTTTCAGGCGTCGCGCCGACATTGGTCGTGCTGGACAATATGCCGCCGAAATCCTGGAGCGAGCTTTCATAGCTGTTGTCGGTGCTGTAATTGCCGCCGACCGTCACCAGCGCGCCGCCGAACTGGCCCGCCAGACGGAATTCCTGATTGAACGCCTCCACATGGCCGCTGGTCGTGACGTAGCTGAGGCCCAGGCTGGTGCCGTCATTATCGAACACGCTATGGATCTTGGCATAGGCATAGTTGGACAGGGATGTGAGCGTGACCTTGTCCGCCACTTCATAATCGACCCGCAGGATCGCCTGCCCCATCTTGTTGTCGCGTTCGAAATCGCGGCCGGCATCCCAGTCGGCCTGACGCGCATTACGGCGCGGGCTTGGCTGGGTGAAGAGCGCGGGGCTGGCCTGCGTCGCGACGCGCGGCGAGGCGGCGAAGAATTGCGGGATCTGATTGTCGGACGTGTCGATCCAGCCGTTGAGGTTGAGCGACACCGTCAGGCGATCGCTGGGTTGCCAATCGAGCAGCAGGCGGCCGGCGACCTTGCGCTGCGCACCGATGCTGTCGCTGCGGGTATAATTTTCCTGCCAGTCGCCCGACCGGGTGCCGGCCACCGCCAGACGCGCCGACAGGGTGGAACCGATAGGACCACTGACGAAGGCTTCGCCCTGAAATGTGTTGAACCGACCGAATGTGCCGGTCGCGCCGGCAGCGAAATCCTTCGTCGGCTTGTTGGCGATATAGTTGATCGCGCCGCCGGTGCTGTTCTGCCCGAACAAGGTGCCCTGAGGCCCCTTCAGCACTTCGACCCGCTCCAGGTCGAATATCGGCCCCTGCGTCATCGGGCCATAAGGCAGCGCCGCCTGATCCAGATAGATGCTGACCGTCGGCTGCGCGCCGAGGTTGGAGGAATTGAAGCCGACGCCGCGCAATGTGTAGACCGGCGTGCCGTCCGCCGCCGCCGCCACAGTCAGGGCCGGCACCACGCGCGCCAGATCCTGCGAACTGGCCACGCCCTTGTTGACCAGCGCGTCGGCGGACAGGGCAGTGATGCTGAGGCCGACATCGTTGATATTCTGCTCACGCTTGTTGGCGGTCACGATGATATCGGCATAGTTTCCGGCGGATTGCGGCGCACCGCTGTCCTGCGCCTGCACGGGATTGGCAGCCGCCAGGGCCGTAAACGAACAGCCAAGCAGCAAGGCTGATGGGGACATCAGTCGCATGGGTCTTCCTCTCCAGAAATGTGCCTGCTGTGCAGGTCGGTGCCGGAGGCCCAATCACTCCGGATGGCTTGTGTTTTCACATCCAGCCTTGTTCGTCAATATCGTTCGACGATTTTATCGGAGAAAAACGCCGAACCATGAAGTTCGACCCTTTGCGCCACCATATGGACGCGGCGCCCGCAGGACGGTATTGCCGGATCAGAAACTTGATGGATCGACGATGACCAAAGCCGCGACGAAACAGGCACCCAGCGCCAAAGACTCCCTTCCCGTAACGGAGAATGAAAGCGCGACCGACAAGGTGGCCGAAGCCATCACCCAGGGCATCCGTACCGGCGTGTTCGTGCCGGGGCAGCATTTGCTGGAGCCGGACCTGACGCGCCGCCTGGGCATCAGCCGGGGGTCGCTGCGCGAGTCGCTCAAGCATCTGGCGGCGGCCGGCATCGTCACGCTGAACCGCTATCGCGGGGCCTATATCGGCCTGCTGGACCGCACGGCATCCTTGCAACTGCTCGATACGCTGGAGCCGCTGGCGCGGCTGGCGGCACGACTGGCGGCGGAAAATTGCACGAGCGCCGCCGCGCGCAGCCAGATCGAGACGGCGATCGCCGACCTGGATCGCGCGGCACGATCCGGCAACCGCGCCCATTATCTGGAGTCGCGGCGCCGCTTTTACGACGCGATGATCGACCTGGGCGGCAACCGCGAACTGGCGCGCGTCATCCCCCTGTCCCGCACCGACCTGTTCCGCGCACAGATCGAGACGGTCCAGTCCGACACGCAGCGTAAGCGCCATGCATCGGGCTATGGCCCGATCGCCAAGGCGATCATCGCCGGCGACCCGAAAAAAGCCGACCTGGCAGTGAAGAAACATTTCGACGGTACGCGCAAGACGATGACCGAATTGCCGGAAGATATATTCCCGACCATGGGCTAAACCGCGCAAATCCGCGCCTTGCGGGTTAGAAATAGCCCAGCCAGCGTAGATTAGCCGATGTTTTGGCTGGACGAAATCGTCGGACACATTTAGCCTTCCAGCCGACCCCGAACGAATCGGGGCATCGGTCAGGAGAGTTTCATGCTGCGCGTTTCGGCCACCTATCCGAACCTGCCGGGCAGCCATTTCGATGGCGACGACTATGTCGGCCGCCATGCCCCCTTCGCGCGCGGCCTGCTGGAACCGCTCGGTCTGCGCGCCCTGCGCATCACGATCGGCACCGCCGCGCTGGACGGCGCGCC
Source organism: Sphingobium limneticum (assembly GCF_008710165.1). Lineage (NCBI taxonomy): Bacteria > Pseudomonadati > Pseudomonadota > Alphaproteobacteria > Sphingomonadales > Sphingobiaceae > Sphingobium > Sphingobium limneticum. The sequence goes on from NZ_VYQA01000005.1 coordinate 167,886, forward strand.
GCCGCCCTATTGGGCGCTCAGCGAACTCATCTTCGACGACCGCGACAGTTTCGATCGCGCCATGGACATCTGTGGCGCGGCGCTGATGGGGGACGCCCCCCGCTACACCAATGTCGATCCGGTGCTGCAGATCAGCAGCCTGATCGACGCCTGACACCATAAAATCCGGGAGAATGCGATGCGGAACTTCGTGCGTCATGAAATGGACGATATCGGCCAGCTGATCGGGCTGGACGAGCTGCTCAACCACCAGATCGTCGACACCTTCTCCTCCACCGCCACGGCGGATCTGGGCTGGACCGAGAAGATCTGGACCGCGCTGGTGCGCAAGGATGGCAGCCTGTCGATCGATTTTGGCCTGGGCCGTTATCATAACCGTGGAGTTATGGATGGCTGGGCCGCCGTCGCGCGCGGCGACAGCCAGTGGACCGTGCGTGCCAATCGCGAATTGCGCGACGACCCCACCGAAACGACGGTCGGTCCGCTGATTTACGAGATTATCGAGCCGTTGCACAAGGTTCGCTACGCGCTCGAAAAGAACGACGCGCAGCCGATCGCCTTCGACATCACCTTCACGTCGGAAATGCCGCCCTTCTTCGAGGACCGGCACAAGCAGCGCGAAAAGGACGGGTTCCGCATCGGCTCCGACGTGGTGCGCTATCACCAGATCGGCGTACCGTCGGGCTGGGTCGAGATAGAGGGCGAACGGATCGAGGTGAACCCCGAGGAATGGACCGAATATCGCGACCATAGCTGGGGCCAGCGGCTGGACGTCGGCGCGCACAGCCCGGACGTGCGTCCCTCCTCCGACTTTGGCGATGCCAAATTCGGCGAGGGCGAATTCGTGCTGCTCTGGTCGCCCTTCATGCTGACCGCGCCCAATGGCGACAAGCATGCCTATCATTTCTACTTCATGGCGAAGCAGGGCCGCATCTTCTATTCGTCGGGCTATCGCAACCATCCCGATGGGCGGCAGGAAAAGGTCGCGCGGGTGCGGCCGGAACTGACGTTCAACGATGTCGGCCGGCGCCTGCTGGGCGGCAAGGTGCATTTCGACATGATGCAGGGCGGCACTCACACGGTCGAGATCGCGGTCGCCGGGCCGACAGCCGTGCATCTGGGGCCGGGTCTTTATCTGGGCTTCGACGGCAAGAAGCATGGCGCGTGGAAAGGACCGCTGGAGGTCGAGGGCGAAAAGTTCGACGACTATACCGACCTCACAACATTGAAGCGCATGCGCCAGCTGCGCGATTGCCCGATCCTGGTGCGGGAGGGTGACGCGACCGGCCATGGCATCATGGAAACGATCATCCATGGCGCCCACCCCGACATCGGCCTGACCGCCGATAATTCGATCCTGTAAGGAGGCCTGGCATATGGCGCGCGACACCGACCGTCTTGCGGAAGGGCTGCGCGCCTTTCTGCCCCGTGGCGCCGGCATTACGGGGGTAAAGACCCTGTCGGCCGGCCACAGCAACGAAACCTATCTGGTGGAGGGGCTGAACGAAATATTGCGTATGCCGCCGTCCGAGGAGGGGTTGTTGCCGCCGTACGACATGGCGCGGCAGCATGCGGTATTGTCGGCGGTGAAGGCGCATGCGCCGGCGGTGCCGCTGCCCGCGATGCTGGAACTCAGCACCGATCCATCAGTCGTCGGCGACGATTTTTTCCTGATGGAATGCGTGCCGGGCGAGGCGTTCGAATATGTGACGCCCGACTGGGTAAAGGCCGATCCGGTGGCGGTGCCCGACAGCATCTGCCGCCAATGGTTCGACGCGGTGATCGGCCTGCACACTATGCCCGTAGGCGAAATGCCACCGGGCGGGCGGACCGTGCAGCAGGAGGCGCAGCATTGGCTGGACGTCGCCCGCTCCGCCGAGGCGACCACCGACCTGATCGGCGTGCTGGAGGATCTGACCGCCCGGCCGCCAGCTACTTCAGGCGCACCGACTCCGGTGCATGGCGACCCCAAGCATGGGAATTGTTTGTGGCATCAGGGGCGGCTGACCGCCCTGCTCGACTGGGAAATGGCGCAGATTTCCGAACCCCTGCTCGACCTGGGCTATATATTGATGTTCCATGATCAGGGGGAAGCATCTCTGGCCGATGCAGGGTTCGAGCAACCCGGATGGTGGTCGCCCGAACGCATGATCGCGGAATGGGAGAAGGGCACCGGCCGCACGGCGGTGGACGTCGCGCGCTATACCGTGCTGGGTCAGGCGAAGGTCGCGGCGATCATCGCCCTGGGCGCCTATCTCTTTACCAGCGGCAAGGTGGCGGACGTGCGGTTCAAGGCGTTCGGCGCGGTGCTGCCGGCCTACACCAAATTGCTGGTGAGCCGGGCGATGGCAGCGGCCTGACAGGAATAGAGTCCGCCGCCCAACACCGTTCGACCGACAGGATCGGTCAGAACGGTGTTTGGCGGCGTGATATGTCAGCGCGCGCGGGTCACGCTGTTGCCGACGCCGGCGCTGCTGACTTTGGGCGCGGTCTTGCCGGGCGTGCGCCAACTGACCTTGTTGCTGATCCCTTCCACCTTGATCGTGGATTGGGCGGCCATCTGCGCGATGACGACGTTGCCGGAGCCTTCGACGGTCAGATGGGTGCAGGCGCCTTCGACCGTCACCTGATTATCGGTGCCCGTCACGCTCGCCTTGCCACCCGCGCAGTCGAGCGTGGAGTGTTCGCCCGATCCTTCGAGAACCGCCTGCGCATGGGCGGGCGTCATGACAGCAACGCAGGCGAAGAGCGCGGCGCCGGTCGCGGCGATCCGGAACGAGCTTTTATTGGCCATTATCATCATCCTCCTTGTTCGGGATGATGGGTGGCACAGCCCCTGTGGTTGCTCGTGACAGTTGCGACGAACGGGCGCGGGCGCACGATGACCGGCCTGGTCGGGTCGATAAGGCTGGCTTGCCGGCCCGCGCCTGCTATGGCGGCGCGATGCTCAACATGCACAATCAGGCCGGAACCGTCCTTGTCGACGGGGTCACATATGAATGGGAACTCCGGCGCGAGCCGCAATGGAGCGACGCCGACGGCTGGCGGGGCATGACGATCGCCCTGTTGCAGACCGATACGCAGCGCGAAGCGGTGCTGGAATTTCCGCCGCCCAAGCGGTTGCTCAAGGGCTTGCAGCGCGGGCGGCTCCAGATCAACGATGCGATCGTCTCACGCGGTATCCGCGCGGCGCTGGCGGCGGGATGGGAACCGACGTCGCGCGGCAAGCCGGTCGTGTTCACGGTGGATGCGGACGGGAATTGAGGGAGACGGGTAACAGTGTGCCGCCCTATTCATTCGTCACGCTGACTTGTCGTTCTGCACCATGTCCCGCCATGCCGGGCGCGACCCGGCATCCCGCTTCTTTCCGAACATAATGGGTGAAGACAGGCGGGCCCCCGGATCAAGTCCGGGGTGACGGTGAAAGTTAGACGCCTATATGATCTTAGATGGCGTCACGCCGCCAGCAAACGTACCAACGGGGCGGCATATTCGATCAGGGCGCCGGGTTCCGCCAGGACTTCGGTAACGAGGCCAGGCTGATCGGCACAAAGGTCGATCGGTTCACCCAGCAACTCGATCCGCGCCACCGCATCGCCCGCCGCCACGGCGCTGCCCACGGCCAGAGCCGACACGAAGGAGGCTATGTGCGGGGCGCTGACGAGTTGCTCCGCCTTGGCCGCCTCCACCAGTATGGCAGGTAAAGGCGCAGCCTCCACAGCGACCGGCGCGTGAAGTGGGTTGGCGCCGCCGCCGGGCGTCGCGACGAACAGCTCGTAATCGCCGGAGCGTAGATGAATGTCGGCATAGCCCGACTGGCGGAACAGGCGCAGCAGGGCGCGCGTGTCGGTGATGATATCGGTCATGCGGCTTCCCCCAGCAAGGCGAGCAGCGCGGGCAGCACCGGCTCCGTCACGATGGTTTGCACCCCCTGCGCGCGGGCGATGCGCGCGGTGTCGGGATTGGCCAGCGTCACGCCCCGCGCGGCAGACGCACCATGCAGCAGCGCGGACAGTTCGTCCGGCTCCCCTCCCGACCAGAGCGCGTCGATATCGATCACCCCGTCCAAGCCCGCAGCGTCGGCCGGGCGCAGAACGCGCACCGGGCTGCGTTCGCGCGCCCATATGATCAGCTGAGCAAGGCGGCTGTCGCCCGCCTCATCGGGCATTTCGACCGGCAATTCGCCCGCATAGACGCGGCCCGTTTCGCCATCGACGGTGACGAGGGCGCCGGGTTGCGGCCCCCTACCATCGCCGACGCCGACCACGCAGGGGCGGCCGAGCGCGCGGCTGACGACCGCCGCGTGGGAGGTAGACCCGCCCTGCTCCGTCACCACCGCCTTCGCCGCGATCATGCCGTGGATATCGTCGGGGCTGGTGGTCGCGCGGACCAGGATCACGGCCTCTCCAGCGGCGGCGCGCCGTTCGGCTTCGTCCGGGTCGGTGACGACCGTGCCGCAGGCGACGCCGGGGCAGGCCCCCTCCCCCTGCGCGACGATGGCGGCATCCTGCGCGCCGGTGCCCAAGCGCGGCAGCAGCAGCGCGCGTACCTGTTCGGGACTGACGCGGGACAGCGCCTGATCGATATCGATCAGCTCTTCGCCCACCATCTCCACCGCCGCGCGCACCGCCGCGTCGGGCGCGCGCTTGGCCGATCGGGCCTGAAGCAGATAGAGGGTGCCGCTCTGCACCGTAAATTCGATATCCTGCATGTCGCGATGCTCGCGCTCCAGCCGGGCGGTCGCGTCGAGCAGCGCGGCATGGGCGGCGGGATCGAGATCGCGCATGGCGTCGAGGGGGAGCGGCGTGAACTTGCCGGACACGACATCCTCCCCCTGCGCGCGGGGCAGATATTCGCCATAGGGCGAGGCTTCGCCGGTCAGCGGATTGCGACTGAACAAGACACCGGTGCCGCTGCGATCGTCCAGATTGCCGAACACCATCGCCTGGATGGTGACGGCGGTGCCCATGTCGTGCGGGATCCCATTATGCTCGCGATATTTCTTCGCGCGACGCGTGTTCCAGCTGTCGAATACGGCGCGAACGGCGCCGGTCAGGCATTCTCGCGGGGTGGCAGGCACATCGACCTGCGCGCGCCAGCCGGCCGGGTCGGCGTCATGGTCCAGCTCGACCGGCATCTTCAGCACGATCGAGGCGTAAAGTTCGAGGAAGCGGCGATGCGTGTCGCGCGCGAAATCCGGCAGCCCGGATTCGGTAGCGAGTGCGCTTTCGGCTGCGTCGTCGATGCCGAGGTTCAGCACCGTATCCATCATGCCAGGCATGGAAATGGCGGCACCGGACCGGACCGACAGCAGCAGCGGCTTGTCCGCGCCGCCGAAATGGCGGCCGGTCGCGTCATTAAGCCAGGCGAGGCCCGCCTCTATCTCCGCCTCCAGCCCCTCAGGGAAATCGCCCTGCGCCAGATAGGCGTTGCAGGCCGCCGTCGTGATCACGAAGGCCGGGGGCACGGGCAGGTCCATCCCGCGCATCCGCGCGATCGACCAGGCCTTGCCGCCGATCAGGCTGCGGTCGGGCAGGCTCGTGCCGTCCAGCAGGACGGTCCAGTTGGATGACATCAGCTTATTCCTCCCGGACCCGGCCCATGATGCGGAGCAGATCCTCGTGCAGTTCGAACCAGATGGTGTGGTAGCTGTCGCGTCGGATGTCGCTGACCCATTCATGCGCGCCATCTTCGGCGGCTTCGAGCGCGGCCAGCAGCTTTTGCGCGTAGAAGTTCATGCGCGGCCAGCCTTTGGACAAAGCCGCCAGGATCGGTTCGACCTGCTCCTGCACTTCGCCCAGGCGATCGATCACCGCGTCGTCATGGGCGCGGTCGCTATGGTCGTTGGCGACCTTGTTGCCGCCGATGCTGATCGTCTGCCAATCGGTGATGACCTGTTTCAGGGTCTTGTTCACCCGCTCGAAGGCGAGATAGGCGTTCTCGAACGCCTTGTCCTGCCGCAGCGGCGCGAAGTGCAGGCCATAGCGCGCCTCCAGCGCCACGCGGGTCAGCGGGGCGAGGATGAAGGCGTCACCGGTATCGACCACCCGGCCGGTCGCGACCGCGTCGGCGAGCAGGGTCGATACGCGCGGTTCGGGCAAGCCTACCAGAGCGGCGATGGCGGCGGCGCCGGCGTGGCGTTTGATGGCGACGCCGTGGAACACCAGATCGCGGTCATTTATCATGCCGTCGCCTCCTCCTGGACGAGGCGCCAGACGCGGCCGACCCGCTCGACGCCCTGCTGATAATCCTCGGTCGTCTTGGCAGCCGCCGTCGCTTCGATCGTGACCGTGTCGCCATCGGCGATGCCGGCGATCTTCGCGTTCATCAGGCAGGGGATATTATATTCGCGGGTCAGGATGCCCAGATGCGATCGCACCGTGCCACCCGCGCAGATGACGCCGGTAAATTGTTCGATGATCGGCGCGGTCAGCGTGCCGCCGCTATCGTCGATCACCGCGATGATGCCGTGCGGAACGCCGTTGGTCAGATAATCCAGCACCCGTTCATTGGTGCGGATGAAGCGGGCGATACCGGTGATATCGGCGTCATGACGTACCACATTGTCGCCCACGCCCGCGAGCGCACGGCCCGCTTCGTCCGGATCGCCCTGCGGCGCGTCGGGGTGAGAGAAACTCTCGTCCACCTGATCGCCATCGCCGCGCGATTTGTAGATGTCCGGCCGTTCCGCGACCGAAATGCCGGCCGACCAGTCGAAGCGATGACCGGTGCCAAGCAGCCGCCGTTCGACATCCGCCAGATCCGCTTTGGTCAGGGTCGCGCCGCTGACACGAAAGCCGTCCCAATCCTGTCCCGATTGCGCGAAACGGTCGCGAAGCCTTTCCTGCACAAGGCTCAGCGTCGCCTCCACCAGCGACGAAGCCGGCGGGCTCCCCTTGTGCGCGCTATCGATGGGCAACCCCATACATCTCTCCTGTTCTTGACGAGTCTGCGCTCTCCCCCTCGATGTGCCGGGTCGCAGCATTTCTGTCAAGCATCTGACAGATGAAATCGTAGGACGATATTGACGGCAAACCTCGACTCATCTAGCTTGGGCGTCAAAGAAGTCGATCCGGGAGAGAATGTGTGACCGCCAAGCCCAATCCGCGCGTGTTGATCGTGAATGACGATGGCATCGACGCGCCCGGCATCCTGTTGCTGGAAGAAGTCGTGCGCCAGTTCAGCGACGATGTGTGGGTGGTGGCGCCGGACGAGGAACGGTCGGGTGCGGGGCACAGCCTGTCGCTATCCTACCCGATCCGGGTGAAGCAGCGCGACGAGCGGCATTTCGCGGTCAAGGGCACGCCGACCGACTGCGCGCTGCTGGGCGTCTATGAATTGCTGGGCGACAAACGGCCCGACCTGCTGCTGTCTGGCATCAATCGCGGGCCGAACCTGGCGGAGGATATCACCTATTCGGGTACGGCATCGGCGGCGATCGAGGGTGCGATGCTGGGCATTCCGTCGATCGCACTCAGCCAGATATGGAGTTATCAGACGCCGGTGCATTGGGATACGGCGCGCCATTATACGGCGCAGATCTTGCCGCAGCTGCTTGGCCTGGAATGGACGCAGGGCAGTTTCGTCAACGTGAATTTCCCGCATTGTCCGCTGGATGAGGTGAGCGGCGTGCGGGTCACTCGCCAAGGCATGCGCCCGCCCGGCTCCTTCCGCCCGATCCCGCGCATCGATGAACGGCATGTGCCCTATTATTGGATCAAGATCGCCTTCCCGGACGGCGGCGCGGCACAGGGTAATGATCTGGCGGCCGCGCGCGACAATGCGGTGTCGATCACGCCGATGCAGCTGGACATGACGGCGCACGACCAGCTGGCGCATTTCCGCACGCTGTTTGAAACCGAACCGGTGGGGGCATGAACGCGCCCGCCACGATCGGCACGACCGAAAAGGTCGCCGACGCCATCCGATCCGGCATCCGCACCGGCCAGTTCGTGCCGGGCCAGCATCTGGTCGAGGCGGAACTGACGCTGCGGCTGGGGATCAGCCGATCGTCATTGCGGGAGGCTTTGCGGCATTTGTCGGGGGACGGGATCGTCGCGATCCATCGCTATCGCGGCGCGCATATCAACCGCCTGACCCGGCGGGAGGTGCGCGACCTGTTGGAGGTGCTGGAGCAGCTGGTGCGGCTGGCGGCGCGGCTGGGTGCGGCGTCGGGCCATGCCAATCGCAGCCTGATGGACGCGGCGCTGGACGCGGCGCGGCGGCATGACGAGGATGGCGACCATCGCAGCTATATCGCGGTGCGGCAGGCCTTCTACGACTGCCTGTTCGAGGTGGCCGGCAATCGGGAATTGCCGCGGGTGACGCCGCTGCGCCGCGCCGACCTGTTCCGTGCGCAGATCCGCCCCTACCAGACCCGCGCGCAGCAGGATTCGCATACGGAAGGCTATAGGGCGATCGCACAGACGGTGAATGACGGCGATGTCGACGCGGCGGAGGCGGCGGTAGCAGCACTATTTGCGCAGACCAATGCGATGGTGGACGAATTGCCGGACGTGGCGTTCGATGTGGAGTGAGGGCTTCCCGCTCACCCGTTCGCCAATAATCGTCATTCCCGCGAAAGCGGGAACCCATCTCCCAACTTTGTCCATGAGGAAAGCAGCGGAGATGGGTCCCCGCCTTCGCGGGGATGACGAATTTTTCAGGATGAAGTAAGGATCGTCACAGCGCTCAGTCCGTCCTCAACCCCATAAAAACCGCCGCTATTTTCCGCAAGCGCTATACGTGCGCCTTCCACCTGACGCTGGCCGGCCTCTCTACGCAATTGCGTCACCAGTTCGTGGATCTGGCCCAGCCCCGTGGCACCGAGCGGATGCCCCTTCGACACCAGCCCGCCCGACACATTGACCGGGATGCGTCCGCCCAGCGCCGTAACGCCAGCCTCCGCATCATGTCCCGCCTGCCCCGGCGCGCTGAGGCCAAGTGCTTCCACTTGCACGATTTCGCCCGATGAACTGGCATCATGCACTTCGGCGACATGCACGTCCTGCGGGCCGATGCCGGCCTTTTCATAGGCGCGCGCCGACACGATGCGGGTGACATGATTGGCATAGTCGTCGGGCGCGCGATCGGTGCCGCTCTGTGATTCCGTCGCCAGCACGCGGACCGCGCGCGCCTGCGGAAAGCGGCCGAGCAGGTCGCCGGCGCACAGGACCGCCGCCGCCGCGCCATCGCTGATCGGGGCGCACATCGGCACGGTCAGCGGCCAGCTGACATTGGGCGCGGCCAGCACCTCCTCGATGCTCATGGCATTGCGATATTGGGACAGCGGGTTGAACTGCGAGTGGCTATGATTCTTGGCGGAGACGGCCGCGATCTGACGTTGGGTCGTGCCATATGTGGCCATGTAAAGACGCGCCTGCGCGGCATAGGCGTCCATCATGATATTGGGACCGGGGCCGTCCAGCCCGTCGGGCGCGGGCGCCAGCATGCCCTTCGTACCGTCGATATAGCGCTGCGCCTCGATCGCATCGAGCGGCTGCTGGAACACGGCGAAACGCTTTGCGCGATCGGCGCTGTAGAGCTTTTCCACGCCCACGATCATCGCCACGTCGGTCAGGCCCGCGCGGATATAGTCCGCCGCGACATGCAGGCCGATCGTCGCGCTGGCGCAGGCGGCCTCCACATGCAGCACGCGCACACCCTGAATGCCCAGCGGCCGCAGCGCATATTCGCCGGGGATCGACATTTCGCCGGCGAAGAACCCCTGAATGACATTGCTGTATATCGCCATGCCGAGATCACTGGCCTTCGCACCAGCATCAGCCAGCGCTTCGCCGACCGCCTGCTGCGCCAGGTCGCTATGGGTGCGGTCGAGGTGCCGGCCGAAGGGCGTCATGCCGACGCCGATGATATGGACGTCGCGCATCAGATTTTCCTTCCGGCCTCTTCCCAATAGGGTTTGCGCAATTCCGCGCGCGATACCTTGCCCGCATTGGTGCGGGGTAGCTGGCGGACGATCTCGATCCGCTTGGGGGTCTTGACCGCGCCCAGCGCTTCGCGGGCGAAGGCGATCAGGGTCGCTTCCTGCGGTTTGTGGCCGGGGCGGGCCTCGACGAAGGCGATCACCGCCTCCCCCCATTTCTCGTCGGGGATGCCGACGACGGCGCAATCCTGCACGGCGTCATGGGCCAGAAGGGCCTTCTCGACCTCGGCCGGGTAGACGTTAAAACCGCCGGATATGATCATGTCCTTCTTGCGGTCCACGACATAGAACCAGCCGTCTTCATCGCGCACGCCGATGTCGCCGGTATGGTGCCAGCCATGGGTAGAGACTTCGGCCGTCGCCTGCGGGTTCTTGTAATAGCCCGCCATCACCAGCGGCCCGCGCACGACGATCTCGCCGCGCTCGCCGGGCGGCAGGATATGGCCGTCATCATCCATGATCTCCACGATGGAGAGCAGGTTGGGACGGCCGCAACTGCCGGGATGGGCGAGGTCGCCCGCCGCGTTCAGATGTTCGTGCGGCGGCATGGCGGTGACGCACATGGACGCTTCGGTCTGGCCGAAACTGGCGTTCATGACCGGACCGAAGACGGCGATCGCTTGCCTCAGCCGGTCGAGCGACATGGGGGCGCCGGCATAGCTGATATATTGTAGGCTGGAAAAATCCGCGTCTCGCACGCCGGGGTGCGAGAGCAGCATGTAGATCGCCGTGGGAGGCAGGAACATATAGGTGACGCGGTGCCGCTCGATCGCGTCGATCACCGGGCCGGGCTCGAATTTCGGCAGGATGACGACCGTGCCGCCCAGTGCCATGCTGGCCAGCGCGAGCGGGCCGGCGGCATGGGTCATGGGCGCGGCTACCATATTCACAGGCGGCATGGTCATCGGCATCGACGCGACCAGACTGGAGACGAGCGCCTGCCAGTTGCCATTGGTCAGCATCACCCCCTTCGACCGACCGGTAGTGCCGCCGGTATTGGCGAGGAAGCCCAGTTCCTCCACCGCGCCGGTGCGGCGTTGCGGGACTGGCGGCGCGTCGGCATCCAGGCGATCTTCGAGGAAGAAGTCGGCTTCGTCGAAAGCCCGGTCGAGCGCGATATAGCGGCGGATGTTCGGGCATTGCGCCCGAAACTCGACGATGCGGTCCGCCACTTCGGAATGGACGAACAACGTGTCGATATCGAGCAGGTCGAACAGATAGGCGTTCTCGCTTGTACTGGCCCGATTATTGGCCATCGCCCACACGCCATCGGCGCGAAGGATGCCCAGCACCGCCTCGAACGCAACCATGGCGTTGCCGCTCAGCACGGCGGCATGGGCGCCCGGCGCGAAGCCGTCCGCGATCAACAGCGCGGCGATGGCGTTCACGCGGGCCGCGACCTGCGCATAAGTCTTCTGCGTGTCGCCCTCGATCATGCAGGGCTTGTCATGCGCGATGCGCAGGCCGCGATCGAAATAGTCGATCATTCGCATGGGGTGGCCCCTTTCGTCGTTGCGAGCGTAGCGAAGCAATCCATCGGCGCGTCATTGGATTGCTTCGCTACGCTCGCAATGACGGAGGAATGTTCAACGCCGCAGCGTCAGGTCCAGCGCACTCGACTTGATCTGCACCAGCGGCGCGGTCGCGAGCTTCATCAGCTTCTGCACCTGCGCCAGTTCGGGCGAGGAGAGCGTGGGATAATCCCGCGCCACCGGGCCGGCCTTGCGCATCCGGTCGATGTCGGACGCGGGCACCAGCGCGCGCAGGATGAGTTCGTCGTCATCCTCCCCGGTGCCATGACGGCGGCGCAGTTCGGCAAGGTCGGGCTGTTCGGGCGGGTTGGCCAGGATTTCCTTGGCCCGCGGCTTTGACAATATCTGGTCCAGCACGTCGCCGTCGATCGGCGCGACGGGATCGCCATAGAAGCCCGCTGCGTACTGGATCACCTCGTCCGGGACGACCGAATAGCGCTTGCCGGTCACGATGTTGAGCACGGCGAGCGTGCCGACCAGCTGCGCAAAGGGCGTGGCCATGCCGGGATAGCCCAGCTCCCGCCGCACCAGCGCCACTTCGGCCAGTACGTCGGGCAACCGGTCGAGCATATTCTGCTGCACCAGCTGCGCGCGCAGCGTGCCCATCATGCCACCGGGGATCTGATGCTTGAGCGCGGTCACATCATATTCGAAATGCTGGTTGACCAGGAAGCCGGCGGCCTTCCCTACCCGCTCGAAATGGTCGGCGACGGGCTTCAGCTTGGACGTGTCGATATTATGGGTGTGGCCCATCATCTCGACATTCTTGGTCATGATCTCGATCGAGGGGATGGACGGACCGTTGGCCATCGGGCGCACAGCGGTGTGCAGCACGGTCACGCCGAACTCGATCGCGTCCATATAGGTCTTGGCCGATTGGCCCAGCATGTTGTTGGCGTGCATCTCGATCGGCTTGCCGCGCGCCTTGGCGACGATGGCGGGGACAAGCGTGGAGATACGATCGCGATCCAGCACGCCGCCCGTGTCGTAGAGCAGCAGGCTGTCGACTTCGGGCAGCGCCGATAGTTTGTCCGCCTTGTCCGCATAATAGTCGTCGGTATGGACCGGCGAAAGGGTGAACAGCATCGTGCCCGCCACCTGACAGCCATGGCCCTTGGCGATCTTCGCCAGCCGGTGCATCTTGTCGATGTTGAACAGCACATCGTAGAGCCAGAAGCTGCGGATGCCATGGACGCACAGGCGGTCCACCCAAAGGTCCATCAGCACATCGGGCGTGAAGCCGAATGTCACCGACCCATTGGAGCGGCAGCCCGCGCGCAGCGGCGTATTGGGCATGGAACCGATCAGCAGGTCGAGGCCCGCCCAGGGATCTTCCTGGCAATGGCGGGTCAGCACCTCGAACAGGGAGGAGCCGGCCAGGCTGATGATATTATAGCCGGTCTGGTCGATGATCGGCGTGACGGGCAGCGCCATGCCGGCCTGCATCCGCATGCCCCACAGGCTTTGCTGCCCGTCGCGCATGGTTTCGTCGAGGAAAGTGATATGGGCCATGCCTGTTACTCCGGGGAAGCGAGCAAGGTCTGCTCAAGCCAGCGTGTGTGGATGCGGTTTTCGATGAAGTCGGGGTGGCGCACGATGCGGCGGTGCAGATCGATGGTCGTGGGCACGCCCTCCACCTTGAAGGCGTCGAGGGCCTCCGTCAGCTTCGCCACCGCATCGGCGCGTGTCGTCCCATGGACGATCAGCTTGCCGATCATGCTGTCGTAGAAAGGCGGGATCATCGCCCCCTGCGACATGTGGCTGTCCAGGCGGACCCCCTCGCCCGTCGGCACCTGCCAGCCGGTGATGCGGCCGGGGACCGGGATGAACCCCTTCCCCACATCCTCCGCATTGATGCGACATTCGATGGCATGGCCGGTGACGCGGACGTCGTCCTGACTGACCGACAGTGGCGACCCGCCGGCAATGCGTATCTGTTCCTGTACCAAATCGAAGCCGGTGATCATTTCGGATACCGGATGCTCGACCTGGATGCGGGCGTTGACCTCGATGAAATAGACTTCCTCCCGCGCGACATCGTAGAGGAATTCGGCGGTGCCGGCATTGCGATACTGGACGCTGGCGGCGAGCGCGACGGCGGCGTCATGGAGTTGCTTGCGCACCCGGTCCGGCATGGCGGTGCAGGGCGCTTCCTCGACCAGCTTCTGGTAGCGGCGCTGGACCGAACAATCGCGTTCACCGAAATGGACAACCTTGCCGGTGCCGTCGCCCATCAGCTGGACCTCGACATGGCGGGCCTGCGGCACGAAGCGTTCCATGAACAGGCGACCGTCGTTGAAGGCGGCTTGCGCTTCGGCGCTGGCTTTATGAAAACCGGCCTCGACCTCGTCCGCATTGTTGGCGATCACCATGCCGCGTCCGCCGCCACCGGCGGAGGCCTTGAGCAGCACGGGGTAGCCGATGCGGTCGCCTTCACGGCGGGCGTCGGCGGCCGACGCGATTTCCTCGCTGCCCGGCACAAGCGGCACGCCGGCCGCCTTCGCCATGGCGCGGGCTTGCAGCTTGTCGCCCAGCGCGTCGATCATGTCGGGTTCGGGACCGACGAAGGCGATGCCATGTTCGGCACACAGGCGCGGCAATATGCTGCGCTCCGACAGGAAGCCATAGCCCGGATGCAGCGCGTCGCAACCGGCCGCCTTGGCCGCATGGACGACGAGGCGCGGGTCGAGATAGGATTTCGCCGCCGGTCCGGGGCCAAGGACCAGCGCGCGGTCCGCTAATTGGGCGGCGGCGCTGCCCCGGTCGGCGTCGGATATGCCGACCACGGTTTCCGTGTTCAGCCCTTGCGCGGCGCGCACGATGCGGAGGGCGATTTCGCCGCGATTGGCGATGAAGAGGCGATTGACGGCCATCGTCTTTACCCCGGAATGACGGCGAAGAGCGGCTGGTCGGCCTCCACCATCGCGCCGTCGGTGGCGAGGATGGCGTGAACCGTGCCGGACAGCCCTGCGCGAACGGCAGTGAACAACTTCATCACCTCGACCAGGCACATTTCGGTGTCGGCGGTGACGACCGATCCGACATCGACATAGACTGGCGAACCGGGCTTGGGCGCGCGATAGAAGGTGCCGAGATAGGGCGCGCGGACGATGACGGCATTGTCGGGCAGGCTGGACGGCGCGGCGGCTGAGGCAACGGGCGGCGCAGTGGTTGGTGCTGGCGCTGCTGCCGCCGGCGCAGCGGCAGCAATCGGCTCCACCCGCACGGCGACGGCCTGCGCACCCAATCCGGGCGCCGACGCATCGGTCGACAAATAGATTTCAAATTCCCCCGAACGCACATGCAGTTCGCGCATGCCCGATGCCTGGAAATCGGCGATCAACGCCTCGATATCCGCCAGCGCCACAGCCTCTGTTTTCGGCCCGCTCATGCCTTTTTCTCCCGCAGGGCTTCTATCTGGTCGCGTGTCAGCCCGGCGCCCCTGCCCTTCAGGAGGCGCGACTGTTCCTGTTCCAGCGCGTAGAGCGCCGCGACGTCCGCACTGTCGGGCGCGCCGCGCACGCTGCTGTCGCACAGGAAACGATAGGGTTGCTGCATCTGCGCCGGGCGGAATGCCGCCGCGCGCGCATTATAGTCGCCCAAGCTCAGCGCCCCCGCGCTCGTCACATAGCGATCGACCTTCTCGGTCAGATGGGTGACGCCGGGCGCGACATGCGCGGTGCTGGCGGGAATGTCGCCATTCAACACGCCATGGGGAATATGCGAGATGTAGCGGGCCGGGCGGCCGTTATGCATCATCATCGCATAATCGTGCAGTTGCTGGCTGGGCAGATCGACCAGCCCCACCAGTTCGCCCAGAAAATCGCGACCGAATTCGTCGTTCAGCAGCGGCCGGAAGCGATCGGCTCGCTCGTCGATCTTCATCCAGTCGTCGACGTCATAGACACCTGCGACATGGGCGAAATCCTTGATCAGACTGAAATAGACCAGCGCCCCCGCGTCCATCATCTGGTCGCGCGACCACCCGGCCATATTCTTCCACAGCTCGACCGTGGCGGCACGGAAGATGTCGGTCAGATTCTCGAAGGTATCCGCCAGCTTCTCCGGCGACTCCATGCCCACCGGCACATAATTTTCCGTCAGTGCGTCCGACGTATAAAGCCCCACCCCGGTCAGCTTTTCCGCCGTGAATTCTGGCTTGGATTCAAAACTGCCCCAATCGTCCATCAGGTAGAAATGGCAGTCGGTCGCCTCCATCGTGACGGTCAGGTTGGGATAGGGAATGGCGTCGGCCACGCCATCCAGCCAGGGATAGTCGCCCTGCGCCAGATCGGTGAAATCGCGGATCACCAGTTCGCGATTGTCCGCTAGCTTATAGGGGCCGCTATTGTTGAGCGTGCAGCGGCTCTCGCAGGACACCAGGAAACCATATTGGGAGATGGTGGCGAGGAATGTCTGCGCCGCCTTGTGCAACCGGTCGCCATTTTTGCAGGCGTGCAGGTCGGCATGGAAACGCTGGATGCGCCGTTCGGGCAGAAGCTGGACGCGCTGGCCGAACTCGCGGGCGTTGAGATGCCCGTCCTCGCGCTGCTGCGCCAGTTTGAAGCGGCGCCAGAAGTCCATGACATAGGCGACATCCTCGGCATCGTCCGCCGGCGTCTGAAGCCCCATGTTGATCAGCGTTTCGCGTCCCAGCAGGAAGAAGGTCGGCAGCGCCCAGCCAGGCAGATTGCCGAACTTGCCGCCCATCGCCCGCGCGCGGTCGCCAATCTCTTCCGCCTTCATCTTCGCTTCGATCTTCCGCAGCAAAGCGGGGTAGCGATAATAGCAGCAGAGATAGGAGAGCAGCATATAGGATGGCACGGGAAACAGCTTGGATTCCTGCACCGTACGCGTCACGCACAGCCAATAGGTATCGTCGCCGATGGTCTGGATGGCGTTGTTCGCCTCCAGCAATCGCACATAATCCAGCGTCATTTGTCCACCGGTCCCCGGCCTGTGACGACAGCCATGATGCTCTCCTCTCCATGTTCTTTTTGATTCGTACAGACTTTATAGTCGATCAATATCGTCTGACAATCTTAAAAGACAGACGGATTTCCGTCTCTTGCCCGGCGACGCTACGCAACCGGTCAGAAGTCGAGGATAATCTTGCCGAAATGCGCGCCGGAAAGCTGGTAACGGAAGGCGTCGGCCAGCTGTTCCAGCGGGAAATGCCGGTCGATGACGGGGCGGATGTCATGCGCGGTCAGGAAGGCGACGAGGTCGCGCTGCTGCGCCACGCTGCCCACGGCAATGCCATCGACACGGATATTGCGCATCACCACATCGCCCAAGGGCAGTTCCGGCGCGCCATTGGCGGTGGTGCCCACGACGACGACCTTTCCGCCCATGTGGCAGGCGCGGACGGACTGCACGAAGCTGGACTGGCCGCCAATCTCCAGCACAAGGTCCACCCCTTCCCCGCCGGTGCCGGCACGGATCGTCTCCCCCCCTGCGGCATCGGCGCGATAATTGACGATATGGTCCGCTCCCATCGCCCGCAACCGATCCGCCTTCGCATCGGACGATGTGGTCGACCAGATGGTGAGGCCCAGCGCCTTGGCGATTTGCAGCGCGAACAGGCAGAGGCCTCCCGATCCGGGCAGCAGCACGCTGTCCCCGGCCTGCACCTGCCCCTCCGCCACCAGAAAGCGCCATGCGGTGAGGCCCGCGCAGGGCAAGGTCGCCGCTTCCGCAAAGGACCAGTCATCGGGAATGGGGGTCAGCGAGGCGGCCGGCACGACGACATGGTCGGCAGCGAAACCGTCCGCCGTTTCGCCGCTGATCGCGTTGTTGTTCGTGCGGTTGGGCGGTCCATCGATCCAGCGCGGGAAGAAGGCGCCCATTACGCGGTCGCCGACCGTCCAACCGGATACGCCCGGACCCAAAGCGGCGATTTCGCCAGCGCCGTCTGACAAAGGCACGCGCCCTTCCGCAACCGGGATATGGCCTGCGACCACCAGATAATCGTGGAAGTTGAGCGATGAGCCGCGCAGGCGCAGCAGCACCTCCCCAGGGCCGGGCGTTGGGATCGCCGCGCGCGTGACGGCCAGCGTGTCGAGCGTCGGTTGCGCCGCCAGGCGGATGATCCGCATGTCTGTCATTGATCTTGCTCCATCACCGCGCCGTGTAACCGCCATCTACCGTCAGCAGCGCGCCGTTGATGAAGGCGGATCGGTCCGACAGCAGCCAGCAGGCAGCTTCCGCCACATCGTCCGGCTTGCCGAAACGGCCGATCGAGTGGCGCTCGACCATCGGCGCCATCTGCTTTTCGAACGCCGGATTGCCGATCAGCCTTTCCTCCACCATCGGCGTGAGGATCAGGCCGGGCAGCAACGCATTGACCCGCACGCCCGTATGGCGCGCCTCGCACGCCGCAGCGCGGGTCAGGCCGATGACGCCATGTTTGGCCGCGACATAATCGGCCGCATAGGGCGCGCCGATAATGCCGTCGCCCGACGAATTGTTGACGATCGCCCCGCCGCCCGGCGCCATCGCCTTCGTCGCATATTTCATGCAGGAAAAGACGCCGGTCAGGTTGATGGCCATCATCCGCCCCCATTCCTCCGCCGTCAGATCGGGCAGCAAGCGGTTCGCCATTTCGATGCCGGCATTGTTGAACGCGCCGTGCAGCGCGCCATAGCGATCGACCAGCGCGCCGATGACCCCTTCGATCGCAGCGTCATCGGTCACATCCGCGACTAGCGCCATCGCCGCCCCGCCCGTTTGCGCAATCGCCTCCACCGTTGCGGCAGCGCTGTCCGCATCGCAGTCCAGCACGCCGACGCGCGCGCCTTCCTGTGCGAAGAGGATCGCCGCCGCCCGGCCGATCCCCGACCCGGCGCCTGTCACGAACACGACCTTGTCCCGCAGCAGCATCAGCCAGCCACCGGCTGATAGACGCTTTGCGGCGTCGTAAATTCCAGCAGGCCGTCCGGGCCGTTTTCGACGCCCAGCCCCGATTGCTTATGTCCGGCAAAAGCGGCGAAGGGCGACAAGCCCTGCGCCGAATTGATCCACACCGTCCCGGTCTCCATCCGCGCAGCAACCGCCTGCGCGCGGTCCATGTCGCTCGACCAGACCGATCCGCCCAGGCCATAGTCGCAATCATTGGCGCGCGCGATCGCATCGTCCAGATCGGTGTAGCGGATCAGCGGGACGACGGGGCCGAATGCTTCCTCCTGCACGACGCGCGCGTCATTCGGCGGGTTGTCGACGATGGTGACCGGTATGAAATAGCCCTGCCCGTCAGGCACATCGCCGCCCGCCAGAAAGCGATGGCCGGCGGCCACCGAGTCCGCGATCAGCGCACACACTCGATCATATTGAGCGCGGTTCTGCACCGGTCCCAATTGCGAGCCGTCCACCGCGCCGTCCCCCACCGTCATCCGCGCGGCAATGTCGGCCAATGCCGCCGCCAGCCGATCATAGACGGCGTCATGCACATAGACGCGCTTGGCCGCGACGCACACTTGCCCGCTATTGGCGAAGCAGGCCCAGAAGAGCGGCTCGGCGATCGCGTCCACATCGGCATCGTCCAATATGATCGCCGCATCATTGCCGCCCAGTTCCAGCGTCAACCGCTTGAGATTGGCCGACGCGCTTTCCATCACCCGGCGCCCCGTCGCGGTGGAGCCGGTAAAGCTGATCTTGTCGATATCAAGATGGCGCGTCATCAACGGTCCCAGCGCATCGCCGCCGGTCACGATATTGAGCACGCCGGGCGGCAGAAGGTCGCGCAGCAACGCCCCCAGCCGCAGCGTCGCCAGCGGCGTGAAGGGCGAGGGTTTCAGGACCAGCGTGTTGCCCGTCAGCAATGCCGGGCCGATCTTCCATATCGCCAGCAGCAGCGGGAAATTCCACGGCACGATTGCCCCGACCACGCCCAGCGGCACATGCCGCGTGACGCTGCGCTGACCGGGCAGGTCTTCGCTGACATGGACGGGCAGTTCCTGCTCCGCCACTACGCCGATCCACCAGGCGGCGGCCTGTATCTCCCCCATGGCAGCCGCCAGCGGCTTGCCCTGTTCGGCGGTCAGGATCGCGGCCAGTTCATCGACATGGGCTGCCAGCGTCGCGCCGATCGTGCGCAGCGCGGCCTGCCGCTGCGCATAGGGCGTATCGCGCCAGCCGGGGAAAGCCCCCCGCGCCGCCCGCACCGCGGCATTCAGCCCGGCCTCGTCGCAGTCGGGCACTTGGGCGACGACCGCCTCGGTCGCGGGATTGACGACAGCGATCGTCTGCGACGCATCGACAGCGCAGCCATTTATCAACATGGCGAAGGCGGAATCGGCAAGGCTGGCCATCTTCATACTCCTGCGGGCTGGCGAAGGATGCCCAGAGCATCCTGGTCGATCACATGCGATACGAAGCGATCGAGCATGGTGAGGAAGAGCCGGTCGCCGCGCTCGGTGCGCTTGACCAGCATGGCGGCGCCGACCGCGACATTGATGCCGGCGAAGGTGAAATGGCGATAATCTGCGCGCAACTGGGCGAAACTATAATCGGTGATGCCGCACCGGGTGAGTTCGGCATGATAATGGCGCAGCAGGTCATCTTCGACCCCCTGCCGCTCCGCCGCGCCATAGGCGCCGCCGATCAGATAGGCGATGTCCACCGCATTCCAGCCGAGCGCCACCGACTGCCAATCCACCACCGTCAGCCGATGCGGCAAGAGCAGCATATTGTCGGGGCGATAGTCGTTATGGGTGACGCAGCGCGGGCTGGAAAGCGGCGCCGCATAGCTTTCATAGCGTTCCGCCAGCGCATCGCAGACGCGCAGGTGCCGGGGTTCGAGCTGCGCACCATAGCGATCGCGAAAGGCGGGCCAGGTCGCTCGGAAAATCTCCGGCTGGTAGAAAGGCTGGGCGATATGCCCGGCATCGAGCCAGGCGAGTGCAGGATCGGCATCCGCGTTCCAGAAGGCGGCGTGCAGTCGCGCGGCCTCCGCCACCGCCTGCCCCATCTGGTCGCGCGCCAGCCCCTTGAACTGGTCGCCGGGCGCGGCCGGGGCCAGATCCTCCAGCAACAGGATGAAGCTGCCCTCCCCGTCCATCCGCGCGCCATGATAGCGCGGCGTGGCGATGCCGGCGCGCGGCGCCAGTTCGTGATAGAAGCGCAATTCCCGCTCATAAAGCGACCAGCCGCGCGCCACCTCCCGGCTCGCCGGATCCGTCGAGGCGAACTTGCCGATCAGGCTGGCCGGCCCGGTCGCGCCCGGTGCATAGGTCAGCGCGAAGCGCGCCGTCTCGCCAATCTGGCCCGCGCCGACCGGCGTGACCGTCACGGCCGCCACTTTGCCGACTGACCCGTCGCCGGACAACAGGCTGTTGAGCCAGTCGGCATCGACCTGTTCGGGGCGGGGCAAGGGCGTGGGATGGATCAGATCGGCCGGCGCGATCGACATGGGCTCTCCTCACATGCTTTTGTTTTGACTGGGGAGGAGAGTGAAGCTGCTGCCCGAACGGGTCCAATCGGGCTTTGCGGACCAGTCATCGGCGCGCACGATGAATGAGGCGACCGATATGATTGGCCTCACCCGACCGCCGCCGACATGCTGGACGGATCAGGAAAGAGGAGCGCCGCATGCCATCCAGCCGTGAAGAGACCGCCCGCACGATATTGTCCGCTATCGCGACCGGCAGCATTCCGCTGGGCCGGTTCACCGCCGATGCGCGCTGGTGGTGGAATGGCGGCATCGATATCAGCGTGGCGGAATTCGACACGCTGCTTGGCACACTGCATGCCCAGATGGCGGACGGCATCCACGTCACCCCCGGCCTGATCATGGAAGCGGGCGAACATCTGTTCGTGGAAGCCACGTCGCACAGCCTGCTCAAAAACGGGACGCTCTACGACAATCGCTACGTCTTCCTGTTCCGCTTTGCCGGCGATCGGATCGCCCTGGTCAAGGAATATAGCGATTCCGCCCATGTGAAGGTGGTGTTCGCACTCGGCTGACGCCGATCAGGCGAACGCCATCTGCGTACTGGCGATCGGCGGGTCGGCGAAATGATCGCCCGCCACGCCGCCGGTGCCCAGCGCATCGCGCGCCGCCTGCCAGCGGACGGCGAAATCGAAGAAGCGCCGTGCCGCAGGATTGGGCGACGTCCCCAAAACCAGCGACAGGTCCATGTGGAAATTCATGCGGTCGACCGGCCGCCGCACCATGCCGGGCAGGGTCGCGAACCAGCCGATACCGATCGCGCAAATGCCGTGCCGCTGCGCATGGCGCTCCACCGCCATGGCGTTACCCTCCGCCGATACGGACGGTACCGCGCCGCATTGCAGCAGGAAATTGGCGATCGGGTTGACGAACGCCTCGCCATGTTCGGCGCTGATCATCGCGACCCGGCGCCCGATCAACTGGCTGACGGGGATGACATCATAACGGGCCAGATCGCTATCCTCCGGCACCAGCAGACCGATACGCCGCCGCCGCAGCACGACATGCTCCAGCGACGCGGGAAATTGCACTTCATTGGCGATCTCGCCGGGGTTCATGTCGGCCAGAAATTCCGCCACCGGCCTGTCGAGCGGCACGCCCAGCAACAGCGAAGCGTCCAGCTTCCCGGTCAGCAGGTCGCGCACCTGATCGGATTGCAGGCGATTGTCGATCGTCAACCGCACGTCCGATCGGGCCGCGACGAAAGCGTCGATCAATTCGACCCGGTCCAGAAAATCCATGCTGTACATGGCCGCGCCCAGCCGAAAACGGGTCTTCATCGCATGTTGCATGCCCTCCGCTTCCGTCCGCACCGCCTGCGCGCATTGGTGCAGCGACTGGACCAGCGGCAATAGCCGCTCCCCCTCCGGCGTCAGCGCGATATGGCGGGTGGTGCGATGGAACAGCGAGAAACCAAGCGCCTGCTCCAGTTCCTTGATCTGCCCCGACACGGTGGGCTGGGTCAGGTGCAACCGCTCGGCCGCACGCGTGACCGACAATTCGCAGGCGACGGCGGCGAAGCTGCGGAGCAATTTGAGATCGACATGGAACATGGTCTGTCCTCCCTTTCCCGCGCTCAGTGCAGGCGCTGCGTCATGCGGAAGACAAGGCCGGCCCGGTTGCGCACCCCCAACTTGCGATAAAGCCGGCGGAGGTAATTTTCGACCGTATTTTCCGACAGATCCATCTCGAAGGCGATCGTCTTGTTCTGCAAGCCACGGCACAGCAGGGCGGCCAGTTGCTCCTCACGCGGGGACAGTCCCGCGACGCAAGGCGCAGCGCCGCCCCCCGTCCCACCCATCGTCGTCCGCAATGCTACCCGCCCGTCCGACGAGTCGATCAGGTCCGACAGAAAATGATCGACCACCATATTGGACAGGCTGTGGAGTCGCTGCTCCAGCAAGGGTTCGGGCACATCGGCCGACCCGATCCGCCGCCCCTTGCGATGCGCGCCGATGATGAGGCAGAGGCCCGGCGCCAACCGTCGGGTGGAGGCACCGACGACATCGACGGCATAATGATCGAGGAAGCTGGTATAGGGCCGCGCCACGAACCGATCGAGCACCGCATCGCCCCAATGGACGAAATGCGCCCCGGACGCGTGGCTGCGCGCCAGCAATTGCCGAGTAAAAGGGTCCGATTTGAATACGCGGCCGTCATCATAGCGATGCTGCGCCTCTTCGCTGACGCCGACATGGTAGAGATAGGACAGCTGCCCTTCCCCGACATTGTCGTCGTAAAAGAAGATCGACGCACTGCCCAGCGCGCAATCAGTCACCATCTGGTCGGTAAAGCCGGATATGTCCTGGCTCAGCCTCATCCTCTCGCCTCCCGTGCATGGCCGCTTCGTGCGGCTCTCCGGTGGAATTGCCCTTCGGCTATAATGCCATATTATCGGACAATTTCATCCGACCATAAAGAGTCGGACCGCCAACGTCAAATATCCTGCGACCCCGAAGCCGGCATCGCTGCGAGTAGTTCCGCCATATCGAAATAGTCGCGCCAGGCGCGGATGCGGCCATCCTCTGCCACTTCAAAGATGCCGGCCGCGCGCACCTGCGTCCAGTCCGCGCCCGTGAAGCGGAACCGATCGGTCCTTTCGGTATGCACGGTCCGGCCATTGACGGCGATCGCATGCAATTGCCAGTCGATCGCCTCCGCCGCGAGGAACGGCGCCAGCAAATCCAGCGCCGCCGCCTTCCCACGCGCCGGTGGCAGCGGGATACCGATGCACATGATATCATCGTGCAACAGCGCGGCGACAGCAACGCCGTCACGCCGATTGAACGCGTCGATCAAAGCCTCCACCACGGCCTGCGGATCCTCGTCCCGCATCGCTCTCCTTTCTTCAAGTCTTTTGCCGACTCGATATTGACCGATATTTTCGTTAGACGATATTGGTCATTCTATCCATGCCAGCACATGCCGTCATGGCGGCAAAGCCCGATAATTCCGGCCTTTCCGCCATATATGGAAAATCGTCCGACTTTGTTCGGAACAGGCGATGAGTGGCGCGCGGGCAAGCATGGCACCCTGGCAAAGCCCGGAGGCCACATAACAAAAGAGGCGGCCGAATAATGAACGACGAAGGAGAGGATATATGAAGGCCATGGTGCTGAACGATGGGCGGTTCACGCTGGAATCGCTGCCCGATCCCGTGCCGGCGGCCGGGCAGTTGCTCGCCCGTCCGCTGGTGTGCGGCGTGTGCGGCAGCGACCTGCACGCCCGCGACCATGCCGATCATCTGTGCGACCTGTTGCAGCGCGCGGGCTTTCGCGGCTTCATGGATCCCGCTCAGCCAGTGGTGATGGGCCATGAATTTTGCTGCGAACTCATCGAACCGAGCGGCGGCTTTGCCGCGGGCCAACGGATCGTCGGCCTGCCCTTTCTCACCGGGCCGCAGGGGATCGAACTGATCGGCTATTCCAATCGCTATAACGGTGCCTTTGCCGAAGCGATGCTGCTAGACGCCGCGCTCTGCCTGCCCGTGCCCGATCATGTCCCGACCGACATCGCCGCGCTGGCCGAGCCGCTGTCGGTCGCCGTCCATGCGGTCGCGGAAAGCGGGGCCGACGCCGATTGCGCCTTCGCCGTGGTCGGTTGCGGGCCGGTGGGATTGTTCATCATCGCGCGACTGAAGGCGCTGGGGCTTGGCCCGATACTAGCGATCGAACCCAATGCCGCGCGCCGCGCCATGGCGGAACGGATGGGCGCGGACATCATCCTGTCGCCGGGCGATGCCGCCGGCCCGGCATGGTGGACCGACCTTGGCCTGCCCATCGGCATGTCGGACGCCATGGCCGTCACCGCCGAACAGAAACGCCGCAGCCGCGCGGTCGTCTTCGAATGTGTCGGCAAGCCTGGCATGTTGATGACGCTGGCGAAGACATGCCCGACCGGCGCGACGCTGGTTGTGGTCGGCAACTGCATGGAAACAGACCCGATCGAGCCGGCCTTCCTGTTGCAGAAGAGCCTGACGCTGCGCTTCGTCTTCGCTTACTCGCCAGTGGAATTTGGCGAGGCCTTCGCCATGATCATCGCCAATCCCGATCGCCTCGCTCCCATGGTTACGGGCACGGTCGGCCTTACCGAACTGGACAGCGCCTTTGCCGCGCTGACCGGCGGCGACGGCAGCCAGGTCAAATTGCTCGTCGCCTCCGCATAGGTGGATTTCCGTCCATCCCCCTTATCCCGGGATCGGCCTAGCCTGACCTTCTCTCCAGACCTTTTTGAGAGACGCATGAAACCGATCAGTGCAGACCTCCTCCAAACCTATCTCGGCCATAAGCTGCCCCAATGGACGCAGCTTGCGGTCGAGAATCTTTTCCGTCTGCCGCTCGGCGCATCGCGGGAAACCTTTCGCTTCGACCTGTCCTATGTGGACGAACGGGAGGAGAGCCAGCGCACCGGCATGATCCTGCGGCGCGACCCGCCCGCCAGCAATGTCGAGAGCGACCGCGCCCATGAATTTGCCGCCTATCAGGCGATCTACGGCCATGGCATCCCCGTGCCCAAGATGATCCTGCTGGAGCCGGACGCATCCCATTTCGACGGCGCGATCAGCCTGGCGGAGGATCTGCGCGGCTATCACAACAGCGAATATCAGTTTCAGGATCCGGCCTGGGCCGACCGCCTGCCCCATATCGCGCAGCAAATGTGGTCGACCATGGGCCTGCTCGCCGCCGTGCCGGTAGAAGCGCTGGACATGGGCTTCACCCGCCCCGCAACGGTGGAAAACACCGCGGCGCAGGAACTGGCCAGTTGGGTCGATGTGCTGGGCCGCCATGATGTCGGCGCCGAACCCATCACCCGCGCCGCGATCCGCGCGCTGGAGCGCTGGCAACCGACCGCGCAGAAGCTGGCGATGGTGCATGGCGATTTTCGCGCCGGCAATTTCCTCTACGATGATGCGGGCGACCTGATCGCCGTGCTGGATTGGGAAATGGCCCATCTGGGCGATCCGCTGGAGGATCTGGGCTGGAGCCTGGCGCGCGTCTTCTGCTTCGCCAAGGACGATCGTTATTGCGGCCTTGCCACCCGCGAGCAGGCGGTGGCGATCTGGGAGGAAGCCAGCGGCCTCATCGCCGATCCCCGCGCGCTCCATTGGTGGGAATTGTTCAACTGTATCAAGGGCCAGGCGATCTGGAACAGCTGCGCCCATGTCTGGCAGTCCGGCCAGAACCGCGACGTGATCCAGGCCTATGCCGCCTGGTGGCTACGCAACGCGCAGGACCGGGCCATCCTCGAACTGATGGGCAAGCTATCATGAAACCGGACATCCCTGCCGTGCTCGAAGATGTCGCGCGCAAATTGCGCGAGACGATCCTGCCCGACCTCAAGGGTTTTCAGGCGAATATGGTCGGCATGACCGCTGCGATGCTGGACATGACGGCGGAGGCCTGGAACGGCGCCGCCGACCGGCTGGTGCAGGAAAATGCCGCGCTCGCCACGCTGCTGGCGCAAGGCAGCGCCCTGACCGGCGACCCGGCCTTCCGTGACGCCGCGAAGGAGGAAGCCGAAGACCTCAAAATATCCACGCTGGAGCGGATCAACGACCAGCGGCGCCGCGCCCTCATCGCCCTGCAAGCGCAGATCGAGACGGACCAAAGCGCGCAGGCGCTGAATAGCGCCATCTGGGACGAACTGCGCGCCTCGACCGAGCGCCGCCGCGTAACCCTCGCCAATTTCTGACAGAATAGACGGAGAGAATAGATGCTTACAGCCGCCGACGATTTTCCGATCCATCAGACGCCAGAACCCATCTGCTATTCGGGCAGCGACCGGAATTTCTACGATCGCTACTGGTTCAACGGGTTCGAACCGGACGGCTCGCTCTTCTTCCTGATCGGGATGGGGGTCTATCCCCACCTCAACGTCACCGATTGCGGCATTTCCATCCAGGTCGAAGGCAAGCAATATAATCTGCGCGGATCGCGCATCCTGACCGACCGGATGGATATGAGCATCGGCCCGATGCGGCTGGAAATACCCAAACCGCTCTGGACCCTGCGTTTCGTCGTGGAGGAGCAGGACGGTATCGCCGCCGACCTCACCATCACCGGCCGCGCCTTCCCGATCGAGGAGCCACGCTTCACCCGGCGCGTGGGCAAGCGCGGCTTTCTGGACTATACCCGCCTGACCCAGAACGGCCACTGGTCCGGCTGGGTGAGCATCGATGGTCGCCGCATCGACCTGTCGCCCCACGCCATGGGTACGCGCGACCGTAGCTGGGGCATCCGCCCCATCGGCCTGTCCGATCCGCAGCCCAATGTGTCCGAAGCGCCGCAGGGCTATTTCTGGCAATGGACCCCGCTCAATTTCGCGAGCAAGAGCCTGTTCTTCCACATCGCCGCCGAACCGGACGGGCATGTCTGGAACCGGCGCTCGGTCCTCTGCCCCGATGGCGCCGGGCCGGAAGCCTTTCTGGAGACGGAGGAAGGCACGCTGGACACGGTGCTGCAACCCGGCACGCTCTGGCCGGAAAGCGGGACGCTGACGGTCGATTATGGCACCGGCCCCTATACGGTCGAGTTCACGCCCTTCCACCGGATGCAGATGAAGGGCATCGGCTATTTCCATCCCGAATGGTTCCATGGCCGTTATCATGGCGTGCCGCTGAAGGTGGAGCGCGAGGATTTCACCGTCGACGATCTCGATCCGATGGCGATGCAGAATTTCCATGTGCAGCGCCTGTCGCAACTGACCCTGACCAACCCGGACGGCAGCCAGGAAAAGTCGGTCGGCGTGTTCGAGCAGGCGATCCTCGGCGCCTATGCGCCGCTGGGCGTCACGAGCGGCATGGATATCAGCCGCTGGGACAAGGAATAGGGCGATGGCGCGGCTGGATAACAAGGCGTGCATCGTCACCGGCGGATCGGCGGGAATCGGCCTCGCCATCGTCCGCCGGCTGCTGGACGAAGGCGCGCATGTCCTGTTCTGCGGGCAGGATGACGGGCGCGGGGCCGATGCGCTGGCGGCGCTCGATACGCCCAACGCCCATTTCCTGCGCGCCGATGTGAGCGAGGAAGCGGATTGCGAAGCGCTGCTCGCGCGGGCGGTCACCCTGTTCGGGCGGCTCGACATCCTCGTCAACAATGCCGCCAAGGCCGCCGTCGCCCTGATCCCCGATCATAGTACGGAAGAATGGCGGCGCAGCACGGCAGTCAATCTCGACTCCGTCTTCTTCCTGTCGCGCGGGGCGGTGCGCCAGTTCCGCAAGCAGGGCGGCGGCGTCATCGTCAACGTCGCGTCGATTTCCGGCCTGGCGGGCGATGGCGCCTATCCCAGCTATTGCGCGCAAAAGGGCGCGGTCATCAACCTGACCCGCGCCATGGCCACCTATCATGCGCGCGAGAATATCCGCATCAACGCGCTCTGCCCCGGCTTCGTCGAAACGCCCGCGACCGATGCGTTCAAGGCGTTTCCGCAATTGCTGGAGGACTGGTTCAGATCGATCCCGGCGCAGCGCCCGGCCCAGCCTGAGGAGATGGCGTCTATCGTCGCCTTCCTGGCGTCTGACGATGCCAGCTACATGCACGGGTCGATCGTGGTCGCCGATGGCGGCGTGACGGCGGCGACCGGCCAGCCGACGCAGGTGCCGATCGGATGAACTTTGCGCGGTCCGCGCGGTCCATCGTCCGCGCCGATGAATGTGCCGCCAAACGCAATTGGACGGGAATATAAGGGAAGAGGAAGCTTCGAACACAGACGAACCGCCCAAGGCGGTCAACCCAACAAAGACAATATAGGAGGGGAATGATGAAGAACATTATGTTCCATACATCGTGCGCGCTGCTGGCGCTGACCATGGCGACCGCGCCTGCCTTCGCGCAGGAACCGCAGGCGCCGCAGCCGCAGCAGAATGTCGGGCTGGAGGACATCGTCGTCACCGCCCAGCGCCAGTCGGAATCGCTGATGAAGGTGCCGGTCGCCGTGACCGCGCTGACCCCCACCGATCTGGCGAGGCAGGGCGCCAACTCGACCTTTGCGCTGAGCGCCGCCGTCCCCTCTCTGCAAGTCACGTCGGCCTTCGGTGAAGCCCAGCCCAATTTCACCATGCGCGGCATCGGCGTCGGCAATGAATATGGCGCCAATCAGGTGTCGCCCGTCGGCGTCTATACCGACGATAATTACCTCTCCGCTCGCACCATGCACGGCCTGCAACTTTATGATCTGGAGCGCGTCGAAGCGGTGCGCGGGCCGCAGGGCACGCTCTATGGCCGCAACACCACCGGCGGCGCGATCAACTTCATCTCGGTCAAGCCCAGCCTGGAATCGGGCACGCGCGGCTATGTCGAGGGGGGCTATGGCCGCTTCAACGAAGTGAAAGGACAGGCCGCGATCGAAGGCACTTTGGTCGACGATGTGCTGGGCTTCCGCGCTTCGGTCAATTATGTCGAGGCGGACGGGTTCGTGAAGAATATCTTCCCCGGCCAGCCCGACGCCAACAGCCGGGACAGTCTGGCCGGCCGCCTCATCATCCGCGCCCGGCCGACCGAGCGGCTGGACATGATGCTGAAATTTACAGGATCGAAGGGCAAGCCGACGCAGGCCGCCGCCTATCACCTGACCAATGGCGCATCGGGCTATAATCGCGCGCAGGACAATCTCAGCTTCTTCGAGACGAACCAGCCCGATCTCGGCTTCAACGACGTCAAGAATGCGGGTGTCCAGTTCAACCTCAATTATGAGCTGACCGACGCCCTCTCGCTCCAGACGCTGACCGCCTATGACTGGTCGAAGCAGGAATTTACGCAGGAGGGGTCCGGCACGCCCGTCATCGGCCATCTTCAGACCAATTATCGCGACACCTACAAGCAGTTTAATCAGGAAGTGAAGCTGGCCTACAATAATGCCGGCACCAATGTGCAGGCCGGCGTCTATTATGGCTGGGATCACATCGACAATGTCGACAAATACCGGCTGGTGCAGGTGCTGTATTTCTACCAGCATTATCAGCAGACCCGCAAAAGCTACGCCGCCTTTGCGCAGCTGAACCAGAAGCTGGGCGACAATCTGGGCTTCACGCTCGGCCTGCGCTACACCAAGGACAGGAGCCGCCATTACGACTCCTACAGCTTCCTGACACAGTTCGCCGATCCGGCAACCTCCCCCTCCTTCGGCGGCTATGATTTCGATCCGGCCGATCCGGATGCGGCTTCCATCACCTTCACCCACGGCTCGATCTCACCCGCAGGCGTCATCACGCCCGAAGCAAGCAAGAGCCGCTCCAGCAGCCGCCTGACCGGCAAGATCGGCGTGGACTATACGTTCGACAGCGGCGCCATGGTCTATGCCAATTACAGCCGCGGCTATCGGGCCGGCTCCTTCTCCAGCCAATTTTACGCCGGCAACCCGATCGATTTCGTGCCGCCCGAAAAGGTGGAAGCCTATGAAGTCGGCACCAAGGCGCGCCTGTTCGACAATCGCGCCAACCTGACCGCCGCCGCCTTCCTCACCAAGTACAAGAACCAGCAGCTCAATGAGGTGATCGGCACGACGGGCTTCATCCGCTCGGCGCCCGGCTCCACGATCAAGGGGTTCGAGCTGGAATTCAACACCCGCTTCATCTCCAGCCTGAAGACCAATTTCTCCTTCACCTGGCTGGACGCGACCTATGACAAGCTGACCCTGTCGGGCACGGTGCTGGACGGCAACAGCCTGCCCAACGCGCCCAAGATCACGATCAATGCCGGCGCGGACTGGACGCTGGGGCAGTTGGGCAGCGGGAACATCATCTTCTCGCCGAACCTCATCTACACCAGCAAACAATATTTCTCGCCCTTCAACAACGAAGCCGGGAACATCAACCTGCATGCGCCCGGCAATGTCCGGGTCAATGCGACGCTGGGCTGGGAAAGCGAGCAGCTGGCGATCCGCCTGTGGACCACGAACCTCTTCAACAAGAAGATGTTCATGTATGGCCTCAACCTGCGCGATGCCTTTGGCTATGATTATATGCTCCACGCCCCGCCGCGCGCCTATGGCATCACCGCACGCTATAATTTCTGAACGGGCGCTAGAAACGGGCCACTTTCTGAAAAGGAAGCGGCCCGTTTCTCGATGCGGTCCCCCGGGCCAAATATATCCGTTCGCTCGAAAAGAACGGAAAGTTCAGGGGATCAGCACGGCCTTCACGCAATCGCCTCGCGCCTGTGCCTCCACCGCCTCGTTGATCTGCGCCAGCGGGAAGGTCTGGATCAGGCGATCGAACGGGAAACGCCCCGCCCGATACAGCTCCACCAGTTCCGGGATGAAGCCATCAAGATCGCTGTCGCCTTCGATGATGCCATGGATGCGATGGCCATAGGTGATGAGCGCGGCGAGATTAATCGTCAGGCTACTGTCCGGCTTTGGCGGTACGCCCACCAGCCCCAGCAGGCCATGGCTGCCCAGCGAACCCAGCGCCGCCTCCACCACCGCTTCCCGCCCGCTCGTCTCGAACGCGAATTCCACCCCGTCCGCCACGATCGCGCGGATCGCGTCCGGCAGCACCGCTTCTGCCGCCGGGTCGATCAAATGGGTCGCGCCCAGCGACAGTGCCAGGTCGCGACGGCTGGCCACGGGTTCGACCACGATGATCGTCGCGCACTCCTGGATCACCGCGCCCATCACCGCCGCCAGCCCCACCGGCCCCGCGCCGAAAATGGCGATGGTCGATCCGGCCGGACAAGCGAGCGATCGCATCACCCCGCCCGCCCCAGTCTGGAATCCGCAGGCCAGCGGCCCCAGCAGTTCCAGCGGCACGTCCGTCGCCTCGATCTTCACGACATTGCGCTCCTGCGCCAACGCATGCCCGGCGAAGGAGGACTGACCGAAGAAATGGCCGGACAGCGCCGCGTCGCCCTGCCGCAGGCCCGAACTGCCGTCCGCGCGCGTGCCCGCATAGTTGAGCATCGGAAATTCACGGCAATAGGAAGGCAGATGCTCGTCACAGCGCGCGCAATGGCCGCAACTGGCAAAGCCGATGACCACCCGATCGCCCGGCGCAACCTTGGTCACGCCTTCTCCCACCGCTTCGACGATGCCGGCCCCTTCATGGCCCAGCACGGCGGGCAGCGGGATCGGGATGAACTGGTCCCGCGCGACCAGATCGGTATGGCACAGCCCGACCCCGGCGATCCGCACCAGCACCTCGCCCGGCCGGGGCGGATCGATGACGATCGGCTCGACCGTGAAGGGGTGATGCGGCGCGCGGGCGATAGCGGCGATACTGTCCATGATATGTCCTTCAGGCTGCGGTATAGCCACCATCGGCAACGAATTCCGCGCCGGTGATGAAAGCGGCATCGTCGCCGGCCAGGAAGGCGACGATCGGGGCGATATCCTGCGCGATGCCCAGCCGGCCCATCGGGATCAGTTGCGCCCAGGCGGCCAGTGCGACCTCCGGCGGCATCGGCGCGCCCGTCTCGTCGCGGGGCGGCTCCCAGTCGGCGCCCAAATTGGTCTGCACCGGCCCCGGCAGCACGCAATTCACGCGAATGCCGGTCTTCGCCAGTTCATAGGCGACCGCGCGGCTCAGCGATCGGACCGCGCCCTTGGTGGCGCTGTAGGCGGCGAACTGCGCACCCGCGACCATGCCATAGACCGAAGCGATGTTGATGATCGACGCGCCCTTCGCCCCATCGGCAATCGTGCGGCGCATCAGCGGCAATGCCACCTGCATGCCGATATAGACGCTCTCCACATTGATGCGATTTTGCCGGCGCAGTATCTCGACCGGCGCGCCCTCGAACGGCTGGGCCATCATGATGCCGGCATTGTTGACCAATATGTCGAGCCGGCCAAAGCGGGCGTCGATCGCCGCCGCCCCATCCGCCCATGCCGCTTCACTGGTGACGTCCTGCGTCAGCGACAGGGTCGCCGCATCGCCGCACAGCCCGGCCGTTTCCTCCAGCCCCGCCGGATTGATATCGCCCAGCACCACGCTCGCCCCCGCCTGCGCCAGCGCGATCGCCGTAGCCCGGCCGATGCCCGATCCCGCGCCCGTGACCCAGGCGGTCTTGCCATCCAGATTGTTCATCTCATTCTCCGATATTGGACCGCGCGAAACGCTGGTCGGTAATGGGGGGCATCCAGTTCAGGGCACTGTCGCAATAGGCCTCCAGTACCGGGGGCCACTGGTCGGGCGTGTCGAGCGTACCCGCCTTGACGATCGTCAGCCCCGGCAGCACCGCCGCCATCGACCGGATCGGCGACCCGCATGTGGCGCAGAAATGGCGATAGACCGCCGCGCCGCTTTCGCCGCGATCCTCATAAATGCGGGTTTCGCCCCGTTCGCTATAGGCCTCGTCCGCCACCGCACAGATCAGAGACAAGGGCGCGCCGCCCTGCTTGCGGCAATGGGTGCAATGGCACAGCGCCACCAGCAGCGGATCGCCAGTAAAGCTGTAACGCACCTGTCCGCACAGGCAGCCGCCTTCGTGCACGCTTGCGTCACTCATAATGCCACCACCACCGTCTTGGGTTCCAGATAGGCGTCCAGCACCTCGCTGCCATTTTCGCGGCCGATGCCGGACATTTTCATGCCGCCGAAGGGGAAGGCCGGGTCGGCCAGCATCACGCAATTGATAAAGGCCGTGCCAGCCTCCAGCCGCGCCGCCGTGCGATGCGCGGTCGCCAGGTCGCGGGTGAAGACATGGGCAGCCAGGCCGTATGGGCTGTCATTGGCCAGGTCGATCGCCTCGTCCAGATCGTCGAAGGCGGCCGTGGCGAGCACAGGGCCGAATATCTCCTCGCGCGCTGCCTCCGCATCGCGGGGCACGTTGCGCAGCAATGTCGGCGCGAAATAATAGCCTTCGCCAGGCAGCGCGACATCCGTCGCCATCGGCTCCATCCCCGCCGCCCGCGCGCGATCGACATAGCCTGTCACCCGCTCATGCTGTCGCGCGCTGATCAACGGGCCTAGCGCGGTGGTGCGATCGGCGCTGCGCCCCAATGTCAATCCGGCAGCGAAGGCGGCGATCCCCTCGACCACCTCATCATAAACCGACCGATGCACATAGAGGCGCGTGCCGGCATAGCAGACCTGCCCGCTGTTGAAGAAACAGCCCATCGCCGCCTGCGGAATAGCGACCGACAGGTCCGCGTCGGCGCAGATGATGGACGGCGACTTGCCGCCCAGTTCCAGCGTTACCCGCTTGAGATCAGGCACGGACGCCCGCAATATCCCCTGCCCCGTCGCGGTCGATCCGGTGAAGGCGACCTTCGCGATCAGCCGATGCTCGACCAGCGCCGCGCCGGTCGCCCCATCACCGGTCACGACGCTCAGCACCCCGTCCGGCAAGCCCGCCTGCCGCGCCAGTTCCACCAGCCGCAGCGCCGACAGCGGCGTTTCCGGCGCAGGCTTCAAAACGACGGTGCAACCGGCCGCCAGCGCCGGCGCGATCTTCCACATCGCCAGCACTAGCGGGAAATTCCACGGCGTGATGGCCGCCACCACGCCGATCGGCTCGCGCCGCGAATAGACATGCCATTGGCCCGGCGTTGCGGACAATGTGCCCGCCCGGCCCGCCAGCTTGGTCGGCCAGCCGGCATAGGTGCGCAGCCAGCCGATCGCGGCCGGAATATCGACCGTCTCCGTCACGCCGATCGGCTTGCCCGCGTCCAGCGCTTCCAGCGCCGCCAGCCGGGGCAGGTCCGCCTCGATCGCATCGGCAAAGCGATGCAGCAACCGCTCGCGCGCCAGCGGCGTCAGGTCGCGCCAGGCCGGATCATGGAACGCCCGGTGTGCCGCCTGCACGATCGCATCGACCTGGCTCCCATCGGCCACCGGCACTTGCGCAAAGGCCTGCGCCGTGCAGGGATCGATATCGGCGATCGTCGCCCCGGTGGCCAGCCGATCGCCGCCCGCCCGCAACGCCAGATCCGGCAGGACCAGTCCTTCAAAACCCTGAATAGCACTCACTGAAGCGTCTCCTGACGGCGCCTGCGAAAATCGCTCGGCGTTTCGCCGGCAAATTGGCGGAAGGCGCGGGTGAAATGGCTTTGGCTGGTAAAGCCCAGCGCGTCGGCAATGGTCGCCATCGACGTGTCGGACTGTTCCAGCATCTGCTGCGCCCGGTCGAGCCGCGCGCGCATGACATATTGATGCGGCGACACGCCCGTCGCCTTCTTGAACACGCGGCAGAAATGGGTCGGCGTGATGCCCGCCTGCGCCGCCAGTTCCTCCAGATGATGGCTGGCTTCCGGCCGTTCCAATATGGCGTTCATGATCGCGTGGATGCGATAGGAGGAGAAAGCGGCGGTCGGGATGTCCGCGCTGCTGGCGCTCACTGGCCCGCGCATCATATGGGCTTTCAGCGCATCGACCAGCGCGCCGACATAGACGTCCCGCTCCTTCGTCTGCGGCGCATAAAGTTCGCCCAGCACCTGCCGCGTCAGCGCCACGCCCAGCGGATCGGAAAAGGCAAAGCGCATCCGCCGGAACTGGTCGAGCGCGGGCGCGCGTTGCAGGTCGGTCGACGCGACGCTCAGCGTCACGACGTCCAGCTCGCCATCGACCAGCCATCCGGTCGGATGCCCTGACGGCACGATGGTGGCGCATCCGGGCAACGAACTCGTCTCGCTCCACCCGTCCCGTTCCCATGTCCGCACATTGGGCTTGCCCGCAATATGCACGACGAACATCGGATCGGGCAGCGCCGGCAGGGTATAGCTGCCCACGAACTGGCGCCATCGGCACAGGCGCCAGCGGCCATGATCGGCGCCCAGCTGGATATCGGGCGCGCGGCCCAGCGCGTCCGAAATGATTTCCTCGTCGGTCGATCCCCGGACCAGGTCCATCATCCTCTCCTCATGCAGCGACCATCTGCACGTCCAGATTCTTCAGCCCGTTGATGAAGTTGGACCTGAATCGGCGTGGTGCCGCCATCATCTTGAACCGGCCGACACGCTCCGCCAATAGACTGAAAGCCACCCTCAGCTGCATTTCGGCAAGGCGCGATCCGACGCACACATGCTGACCGGTGCCAAAGCCCAGATGCTGGATATTCCCCCGCCTGATGTCGAACCGGTCGGGGTCGGGAAAGACGCTCTCGTCGCGATTGGCGGCGATATACCACAGCACGATCTTATCGCCTTTACGGATCGCCTGCCCGCCGATTTCGGTATCCGCCGTCGCCGTCCGCCGCATGTGCATGACCGGGCTGGCATAGCGCACCATTTCGCGCACGCCGTTTTTCAGCAGCGTCGGATCGGCACGGACCAGATCCCACTGGTCGGGATTGGCGGCAAAGGCCGCGACGCTGTGGCTCAGCGAATTGCGCGTCGTCTCGTTCGCGCCGACCAGCGCCAGAATGAGGTTGCCGACAAATTCCTGGAACGTCACCGGCTGGCCATTGACCTCCATGGTCGCCAGCAACGTCGCCAGATCCTGCCCCGGCGTCGCCCGCCTTTCCTCGTACAGCTGTTGGGAAAAGGCCATGAATTCGCCCAATATCGCCGCCATCGCTTGCGGAGACTGGCGAAAATCGGGATCATCCTCGCCAACGAAGGCATTGGTCCAATCGTACAGCTTCACCCACATACCGGTCGGCAGGTCGAGCAGCTCGCACAGCGTCAGCAGCGGCAGCGGCGCCGACAGCAACGGCACCAGATCGACCGTCTCACCCAGCGGAATCCTGTCGATCAGGCTGAGGCACCGGGCATGGATGCGCTCCTCTATCCCCGCCAGCCGCGCGGGCGACAGAGCGGGCATGATGAACTTGCGATATTGGGTATGGACCGGCGGATCGACCGAGATGAAGGGGATGCCGATCGCGGCCTCCCCCGCCCCGGTCAGGCCGACTTCATTCTCGTTGAAGATGCGATGGCCGCCATTTTCGTAAGCGGACGAGAAGAGGCCCGGATTGCGCGACACCGCGACGATGTCGGCATAGCGGGTGAGCGCCCAGAACCCCGCCCCGTCGCTTTCCGGGTTCCAATAGACGGGCCGTTCGGTCCGCAGCTGCGCGAACAGATCGTGCGGCGCCCGGTCGAAATAGAGGTCGGGATCTTTCAGGTCCGGGGCGGTTATGGTCGCGGTCATGGGGCGCTCTCCCGGCGTCAGAAGCTGAACCGGCCGGTCACGCCGAACGTACGCGGCATGGCCGGAACCAGGAAGTTGTAGGGGAAGCCCGCCCCGCGCAGGTCCAGACCATAGCTGTAGGTCTTGCGGTTGAAGGCGTTGTTGATCCACCCGCGCAGCTGGAACGGCCCATGGGCCCAGGCCAGCGTGGCGTTGACCTTGGCATAGCCCTTCTGCTGCAATTCCGCATTATTCTGCGCCGTGCCGACCGCGTCGGTGCCGTTGAAGGGCGAGAAATACTGCCGGCTGAAATAATTGACCGTGGGGGAGAAGGTCAGGCTGTCGCTGCCGGTATCGAAGATCGTCCAGTCGAACCCGGCCGTTCCCGTCCAGCGCGGCGCGAAAGGCAGGTCGTTGCCCGACAGGTCCGTGTTCTGCAACGTCAGATCCTTGTAGGTGGCATGGAGGTAGCCGCCCGACAGGTTGATGACCAGGCCGTCGATCGGCCGCAGGCTGGCTTCCACTTCGCCGCCATAGACTTGCGACTTGGGCGCATTGACCAGGAAGGATACCGGGCCGGGTCGCGTATCCTGCACCTGCTGGTTGCTATAGTCATAATAGAAGCCGGCAGCCGACAGCGTCAGCTTATTGTCCAGGAAGCGGCCCTTGACGCCCATTTCATAGGCATTGACCCGCTCCGGATCGATATAGGTGATGCCGACCGAGGAGGTATAGCCGCCGCCATTGAACGCCCCGGACCGATAGCCCCGACTATAGCTGGCATAAACCAGAGTGCCGCCATCGAAGGTGTAGCTAAGCGCCGCACGGCCGGTCAGCGCCTTGTTGCTGCCGTCGATCGCATAGCGTGCCGCAGGATCATAGGCGCAGGTACCCGCCACCCCTGCGCAGGGCACGGTGCTGGCCAACGGCGTCCCCGCACTGCCGAAGGGACCGGCGAACAGATAGGCATAGGCGTCGCCATATTTCGCCTTGTCCCAGGTGTAGCGCGCGCCCAAAGTCAGCACCAACTTGTCGGTCAGGTCGTAATCGCCCTGAAGAAAGGCCGCATAGGATCTCCGCGTCTGGCGATAATGCTGGAAGAAGCCGCCATCGACACCGGGCGCCAGAGCGCTGCCGATATTGAAGCGATTGTCGGTGATCGTGCGGTCCCAGCCGTAAAAGCCGCCGCCCACCAGCTTCAGCCGCTCGCCCTCATAATTCAGGCGCGCCTCCTCGCTGAACTGGCGGAAATTGGAGCGCCAGTTGATGTTGAGCACGTTAAGCGGCGAACCGTCCGCGGCCTGCTGCAAATTCTGCTTGCCGCCATCATAGGATGTGATCGACGTCAGCGTGACCGTGGGGCTCAGCTCCAGCGCGACATTGGCCGCCACGCCCCAGGCGTCGGTGCGATTTTCGCCGACGTCATTTTCGTTGATATCGAAAAAGCCTTGCCCCGGCGTATTGGGACCGGTCAGGCCATGGATGGCCGCCTGCGCCCCGCGATCGCGCCCGGCATAGGCGCGAATCTTGATATCCAGCGGACCATTGCCCGGCTTCATGCGCAAATAGACGCGGCCCTGAGCCGTATCGACGCTGTTGGAATCCCGACCGCCCGGCGCGACATTGCGCAGCATGCCGTCGCCCTTTTCATAATTGCCGGCGACGCGGATGCCCAACTCATCTTCGACCATCGTGGTTTCGATCGCCGCCTGCGCCTTGAACGTGTTGAAATTGCCATAGCCGACCTCGGCATAGCCGTTGGTGCCCGACAATTTGGGCGCGCGGGTGATGAAGTTGATCGCGCCGCCGGTCGTGTTGCGACCGAACAAAGTGCCCTGCGGCCCGCGCAGCACTTCCACGCGATCCAGGTCGAACAGGCCCATGCCATGGCTGGTCCGCGCAGCGATATAGACGTCGTCGATATAGACGCCCACGGGCGAAGCCTGGTTGCTGTTATATTCGTTGGCAACGCTGATGCCGCGCAGCGAGAAATTGGGCTGGGTGCTGCCATAGGGGCTGCTGACCTGCAAATTGGGCACCGCCGTCGCCAGCGCGGCGGAATTGGAAATCCCCTTATTCTGGAGCGTTTCCCCGCCCAGCGCGGAAATGGCCAGCGGCACGGACAGCATGGATTGCGACCGGCGCTGCGCGGTGACGATGATGTCTCCATTATCCGCTGTCGACTGGGGCGCGCTTGCCGCCTCCTGCGCCAACGCGACCTGCGATACGCCGCTGCACAGCAGAATCGCCAAAGCCTTGGTCGTGATGAACCTCATTTACCCTCTCCTCCATCTTCCCCCTTTTTGGCGGGGGATGCGGTTATGATGAAGCAGACCTAGCCCAGCCGAACCGGGAAGGCTTTACCCAGAGTTGACGCCAGATTTGGCATTTCTTGCGCTCGCCTTGAACTGGCGCACAAACCGGGCCTCTGTAGCCACCAAGCGCAAGACGCGAGCGATAGCGGCCCCGGCCGACCATGCGCCGCGCATCATGGCGCATGATTTTTGGAGAGGCTCACCCATGCACCCCAGACCATTTGCCATCAGCGATCCGGATCGACCGGCGATCATCCTGCCGGCGACCGACCAGACCGTCACTTACGGCCAGTTGGAGGCCGCCGCCAATCGCGGCGCCCACCTGCTGCGCGCGCTCGGCTGCGTGCGCGGCGACGGGATCGCACTGCTGATGGACAATGAAGCCGCGATCTTCGAGCTCAGCTGGGCGGCACAACGCATCGGCCTCTACCTCACCAGCATATCGACCAAGCTGTCCGCCGCCGACATCGCCTATATCCTGCGGGATTCGGGCGCGCGTATCCTGGTAGCGTCCGACCGGCTCGCTTCGTTGGCGCAGGCTGCGTTGGCAGAGGCGGACGGCGTACAGGGCTATCTGGTCGACGCAGAAGTCGGTCCGCTCAAAAACTGGTCCGCCAGCGTCGCCCGCTATCCGGACACACCCGTCCCGAACGAAAGCGCCGGCACCGACATGCTCTATTCCTCCGGCACCACCGGCCGGCCCAAGGGCGTGAAGCCCCCGCTACCCGAAGGCCCCCTGGACGCGCAGACCGCGCTGGAGGGGATGGGCACCGCCCTCTACGGCATGGGGCAGGACTGCATCTATCTCTCCACCTCGCCCCTCTATCATGCCGCGCCCTTGCGCTGGGCGATGACCATTCATCGGCTCGGTGGCACCGTGGTGGTGATGGACAGGTTCGACGCAGAAGACTCGCTGGCGCTGATCGAGCGCTACCGCATCACCCATGCGACCTGGGTGCCGACCCATTTCGTGCGGTTGCTCAAATTGCCGGAGGATGTCCGCGCCCGCTACGATCATGGATCGCTCAAAGCCGTCATCCACGCCGCCGCCCCCTGCCCCGTTCCGGTCAAGCAGGCGATGATCGACTGGTGGGGGCCGATCGTCCATGAATATTATTCCGGCACCGAATGTTGCGGCATCACCGCCTTGTCCTCGCCCGAATGGCTGTCCCGACCCGGATCGGTCGGCCGCGCGGTGCTGGGAAGGGTCCGTATCGTGGGTGAAAATGGGCAGGAAGTCGCGCCGGGCGACACGGGCGACGTCTTCTTCTCGGACGGCCCGACCTTCACCTATCATAATGATCCGGACAAGACCGCCGCTGCCCATAATGACCGGGGCTGGGCCACGCTCGGCGATGTCGGCCATCTCGACGCGGACGGCTATCTGTTCCTTACCGACCGGCGCAGCTTCATGATCATCTCGGGCGGGGTGAACATCTATCCGCAGGAAATCGAAAACTGCCTGATCACCCATCCGCAGGTCGCAGACGTGGCCGTCATCGGCGTGCCGGACGAGGAAATGGGCGAAAATATCCTGGCCATCGTGCAACCGGCCGAAAGCGTTGACGGCGACGCCGCCCTGACGGAAGAATTGACCCGCTTCGTCCGTACGGCCCTGGGGGGCGTGAAGACGCCGCGCGCATTCGTCTTCCGCGCCGACCTCCCCCGCGAACCGACCGGCAAGCTGATGAAACGCAGGCTGATCGACGAATATCGCGCACCGGCCGCCACGATGAGAGGGTGATATCGCGCCATGGACCGGCTGATCTTCGATAGCGAACATATCCTGTTCCGCGACACCGTCCGTCATTTCATGCTGACCAATGTGGCGCCCCATGCGGAACGGTGGCGCCGAGACGGCATGGTCGACCGGGCCGTCTATCGCCAGGCTGGCGAGGCCGGACTGCTATGCCTGTGGGCACAGGCCGATGTGGGCGGCGCGGGCATAGCCGACCTGCGCTTCGACCAGATCATCATAGAGGAAAATATCCGCCACGGCGAAACCGGCTTCTACATCCACCTGCACAGCAACCTCGTCGCGCCCTATATCGACCGTCTCGGGTCGCCCACATTGCGCGCGCGGCTGATGCCCGGCATCGTGGCGGGCGACACCATCTTGGCCATCGCCATGACCGAACCGGGCGGCGGCAGCGATTTGCGCGCGGTCCAGACCCGCGCGATCAGGGATGGCGACGGCTGGCGCCTGTCGGGCACGAAAACCTATATCTCCAACGGCATATTGAGCGACGCGATCGTCGTCGTCGCGCGATGCCGTGACCTGCCGGGCGAACCGATCGGCCTCTTTCTGGTCGAACGGGACATGGCCGGCCTGTCGCGTGGAAAGCCGCTCAAGAAAATGGGATTGGCATCGCAGGACACCGCCGAAATCATGCTGGACGACGTCCATGTGCCGGCCGACAATCTGCTGGGCGATCCCACCGCCGGTTTCGGCACCCTCATGCGATTTCTCGGCACCGAACGGCTGATCGCCGCGATCGCCAGCATCGCCGCCGCGCAGGTCGCGCTCGATCTCACGCTCGACTTCGTCCGGCATCGCCGCGCCTTCGGTCAGGCGATCGGGCAGTTTCAGCATAACCGATTTCGCCTCGCGGCCCTCCGCGCGCAGATCGACGCGGTGCAGGCTATGGTCGATCAACTGGTCCTGCGCGCGAATGCCGGATCGCTGGAGGGCGGCGATGCAGCCTCGGCCAAACTGTTGGCCAGCGAGGTGGAAAGCCAGATGGTCGACCTTGGCGTCCAACTGCACGGCGGCGCGGGCTATATGGACGAATATCGCATCAGCCGCCTCTACACCGACGCCCGGATCAGCCGCATCTTCGCCGGCAGCAACGAAATCATGCTGGAAATCATCGCGCGGGGCATGGATCTGGACACCCGAAGCTGATCGCACCCAATAAGCGCAAGAAATGCAAAATCTGATGCGCTTTTTCAGCAAAGCCTTGGACCGGCCATTCTTGTATGAGAAGATGATGCAATGACCGCATAATGGCGGCACGGAGAGGTAATATGGTCAGCTCGCTCATGGTCGCAGGCATCAGTCAGGGGAACGCCCCCGCGTCCGGCTGCATCGCATGAACAGCCTTGCCCCTGCGCCCGCCAGCAACGGCAAATGGCATGCCGAAGCGATCATCGCCGATACGCTGAAGCGCGCCCCCGAAGTGAAGCTGGAATCCTCCGACGGCCGCTGGCGCTTCAGCCGCTGGCGTCAGTTCGTGGGCAGCTACGCCCTGCCCGCCCTGCCCGATCCCCTCTTCGTGGTACAACTGGCCGGCAAGACCAATGTGCGCACCTGGGACCGCGACGGGTGGAGCGAAACCAGTTCCTTCCCCGGCGCCGCGACGATCGTGCCGGCAACCATGAGCACGCGCTGGCTGGTCGATGGCGAACTGGACGTCGTGACGCTCAGCGTCGATGCCGACGATCTGCGTTCGGCCTCGGTCCTGGACCAGTTTTCCCGCATGCGCTTCGCCTTCAACGATCCGCTCGGCGCCGCGCTCGCCCGGCAGATATTGGCCGAACTCTACACGCCCTCGACCGGCCCCCGCGACCTATATGTCTCGGCGCTCGTCGACGCGCTCAAGGCGCATATGCTGCGCGGCCCGGTCAAGGCGGCGGCGCAGGAATTCCCGACATCCGCCTTTTCCGCCTATCGCATCCACCATATCATGAACGCGATCCGCGAACGGCCGGAGGCGGACCATGGGCTGGAGGAAATGGCGGCGCAGATCGGCATCACCCCCTCGCACCTCTGTCGCGTGTTCAAAAAGGCGACCGGCGTCAGCCCGCACCAATATGTGCTGAAAACCCGGTTGGAGCGGGCGCAGGAGATGCTCGGCCAGTCCGACGCGTCGATGAACTATATCGCCGAATTTCTGGGCTTCGCCAGCCAGAGCAGCTTCAACCGCGCCTTCCGCAACATGACCGGTGAAACCCCGTCCACCTACCGCAAGCGCCGGCTGAACGGGTAACAGCTTGGCGCATCCGCACCGGCCCGCGCGCCCACCCGGACATGGTACCCTGATGGGCGGTCGGGTGGGGGCGCGGGCCGGGGCCGCATGGACAATGCGCTCTTTCGCGCATTTTCCCAACAGTCTCTCACACGACCAGCACGATCTTCCCGAAATGCTCGCCCGCATCCATGCGGGCATGGGCCTTGGCCGCATCCGCCAGCGCGAACCTCTGGTCCATTGCC
This sequence comes from Sphingobium limneticum, assembly GCF_008710165.1. Lineage (NCBI taxonomy): Bacteria > Pseudomonadati > Pseudomonadota > Alphaproteobacteria > Sphingomonadales > Sphingobiaceae > Sphingobium > Sphingobium limneticum. The sequence goes on from NZ_VYQA01000005.1 coordinate 211,346, forward strand.
GGCCGCAGCTTTCCCTCACCGACAAAGCCCCAGACCGTCCGCATCAGCTCGTCCGCGACCAGGCTCTTGAAGCCCACCGACCGCGCCCGCAGCGTCGATCCGGTCAGCGTCAGCCGCTTCTGCATGATCGCCGGGATGAAGATGTCCGCCTTCGCCCCACCCAGCACCGCGATCGACACATGCCGGCCATCCTCGGCCAGGCAGGACAGGTTGCGCGGCACATAATCGCCGCCGACCATGTCCAGCACCGCCTGCACCCCCTGCCCGTCGGTGATGCGCTTCACTTCCTCGACATAGTCCTGCGTCTTGTAATTGATCGCATGATCCGCGCCCCAATCCTTCGCCTGACCGCATTTCTCGTCCGACCCGCAGGTCGCGATGATCGTCACGTCGAACAGGTTGCAGAGGCGTATCGCCATCGTCCCGATTCCGCTGGTCCCGCCATGGACCAGCACCGTGTCGCCCGCCACGACATAGGCGCGCTCGAACAAATTGGTCCACACGGTGAACAACGTCTCGGGCAGCGCTGACGCTTCGGCCAAGTCATAATCGTCCGGCACCGGCAGGCATTGGCCCGCAGGCGCCACCGCATATTCGGCATAGCCACCGCCCGCCAGCAATGCGCACACCTTCTGCCCGATCAGCGCGTCCGCACCGCTGCCTGCCGCCACGATCGTGCCGGACACTTCGAGTCCCGGAATGTCGGATGCACCCGGCGGCGGCGGATATTTGCCCTGCCGCTGCAACACGTCCGGCCGGTTCACGCCCGCGGCGGCAACCTTGATCAGCACTTCGCCTTCGCCCGGCACAGGCACCGGCCGCCGCTCGGGCACCAAGGCATCCGGCCCGCCCGGCGTGGGAATCGCGATCGCCGTCATCTCGCCCGGCACTGCGTCCAAATCCGCCATATTGCTGCCCCCAGCCGTTAACCATGTTGCACCGCATCAAAAATTACCGTGCGGAACCTATGCCCTTATTGACAGAGTGGCCAACTGGGTCAACATTGGCGTCATGGACCTGGATGACGATCTGCCGAACAAGGGCGACGATCCGCTGACCCGCCTGCTGAAACAGGATCTGGGGCCATTGTCCGTATCCGAACTGGATGCCCGCATCGCCGCCCTCGAAACGGAAATCGCGCGCACCCGGCGGACGAAAGACAACGCCGTTAACCATAAGGCAAGTGCCGAGGCGTTATTCAGACGATGAACCATTGCCACGCCCCCTGCGCCTTGAAAGGCTCCATTGGGCTACGGCAGTCAGGCAATTCCGTTGGTCGGGGCCATGGCCTTGATCCTGCGTCGAGCAATGCCGACATAGGGTTCAACACTACCCCTCTTTGGGGCCAGGAGTAGAACAGACATGCCTTCATTCGCACCCGCTCTTGAAACAACCCTGCACAACGCGCTGACGCACGCGTCCGAGCGTAAGCATGAATATGCCACGCTGGAGCATCTCCTCCTGGCATTGATTGATGACGAACATGCGTCAAAGGTCATGCAGGCGTGCGGCGTGGAACTGGGCGAGCTGGGCGACGCGGTCACCCATTATCTCGACACCGAACTCGACAGCCTGAAGGTCGAAGGGGCGTCCGACCCCTCCCCCACCAGCGGTTTTCAGCGTGTGGTCCAGCGCGCCATCCTCCATGTCCAGTCGTCCGGCAAGGATGAAGTGACGGGCGCCAACGTCCTCGTCGCGCTCTTTTCCGAACGCGAATCCTATGCCGTCTATTTCCTGCAACAGCAGGATATGAGCCGCCTCGATGCCGTGAGCTTCATCAGCCATGGCGTCGGCAAGGGCACGCCCGCGCCCGAGCGTCAGGAGACGAAGGGCGCCGCCGAGGAGGAAAAGAAGGTGCAGGACGGTAAGGCCAAGAAAGACAGCGCCCTCGAACAGTTCACCGTCAACCTCAATGAGAAGGCCGGCCGGGGCAAGGTCGATCCGCTGATCGGCCGCACCGCCGAAGTGGATCGCACGATCCAGATCCTGTGCCGCCGGTCCAAGAACAACCCGCTTTATGTGGGCGATCCGGGCGTCGGCAAGACCGCGATCGCGGAAGGCTTGGCGCGCAAGATCGTCGAGGGCGAAGTGCCCGACGTCCTCAAGGAAGCCGTCATCTACTCGCTCGACATGGGCGCGCTGCTGGCCGGCACCCGCTATCGCGGCGATTTCGAGGAGCGCCTGAAGGCGGTCGTCACCGAACTGGAAAAGATGCCGCACGCGGTGCTTTTCATTGATGAGATCCACACGGTGATCGGCGCTGGCGCGACCAGCGGCGGCGCGATGGATGCGTCCAATCTGCTCAAGCCCGCTCTGTCGGGCGGCACGATCCGCTGCATCGGTTCGACCACCTACAAGGAATTCCGCAATCACTTCGAAAAGGACCGCGCCCTGCTGCGCCGGTTCCAGAAGATCGACGTCAACGAACCCACGATCGAGGATACGATCAAGATCCTCGCCGGGCTTCGCACCGCGTTCGAGGAGCATCATCACGTCAAATATACGCCCGACGCGATCAAGGCGGCGGTGGAGCTTTCGGCCCGCTACATCAACGACCGCAAGCTGCCGGACAAGGCGATCGACGTGATCGACGAAGTCGGCGCGATGCAGATGCTGGTGGTTCCCTCCAAGCGTAAGAAGACCATCACGCCCAAGGAGATCGAGCAGGTCATCGCGACCATGGCCCGCATCCCGCCCAAGACCGTGTCGTCCGACGACAAGACCGTGCTCAGTTCGCTTACCACGGACCTCAAGCGCGTCGTCTTCGGTCAGGACAAGGCGATCGAAGTGCTGTCCTCCGCGATCAAGCTGTCGCGCGCGGGCCTGCGCGATCCGGACAAGCCGATCGGCAACTATCTCTTCTCCGGCCCAACCGGCGTCGGCAAGACGGAGGTCGCGCGCCAACTCGCATCGATCATGGGCATCCCGCTCCAGCGGTTCGACATGTCGGAATATATGGAACGTCATTCGGTCAGCCGGCTGATCGGTGCCCCTCCGGGCTATGTCGGCTATGATCAGGGCGGCCTGCTGACCGACGCGGTCGATCAGAATCCGCACAGCGTGCTGCTGCTCGACGAAATCGAAAAGGCGCATCCGGACCTGTTCAACATCCTGTTGCAGGTGATGGACAATGGCCGCCTGACCGACCACCACGGCAAGACCGTCGATTTCCGCAACACCATCCTCATCATGACCACCAATGCCGGTGCGTCGGACATGGCGAAGGAAAGCATCGGTTTTGGCGAATTCACCCGTGAAGATGTGCAGGAAGACGCGGTGAAGAAGCTCTTCACCCCCGAATTCCGCAACCGCCTCGATGCGATCGTGCCGTTCGACTATCTGCCGACCGAAGTGGTGGCCCGCGTCATCGACAAGTTCGTGCTGCAACTCGAACTGCAACTGGCCGACCGCGACGTCCACATCACCCTGGACGACGATGCCAAGAGCTGGCTCACGAAAAAGGGCTATGACAAGCTCTACGGCGCCCGCCCGATGGGCCGCCTGATGCAGGAAAAGATCAAGCAGCCGCTGGCCGAGGAACTGCTCTTCGGCAAGCTGGTCCATGGCGGCGAAGTCCATGTCCACATGAAGGACGAGGCGCTCGCCTTCCAGATCACCCCCGCCGCCCCCAAAAAGGGCAAGAAGGGCGGCAAGGCCAAGGCATCGGAAGGCACGAAATAAGCGCCTTCACACGCAAAACGAAAAGGGCGGCCCGCAACGGCCGCCCTTTCCATATGCCCCCCTTCTCCCCACGGGGGAGAAGGATACGCAGCCTTACGCGCACAGCGCGTTAGGCGAAGTTGGATGAGGGGGGCGCACGACGCTGTAAAATCAACATTGCCTGCCGTCGTTCCAGTAACCTTGCCTTCTCGTAAGCCCGCGCTAGTTTCGCACCACATGGGCCTCAAGCACCGTCTCCACAATCTGCGCCGCCGCGTCTTCGGCTCCTGGTCGATAGACGATCCCCGTCCGATTCAGGCGGACGCGCCCTACACCTATTTCCTGCCCTCAGCCGAGCGGATCGCTGCCTTGCTGCCCGGCGATCTGGTAAAGCTTGTCATCCGTAGCCATCCTCCCGGTCCGGAATGGGATGCGGAGCGGATGTGGGCGGAGGTAAAGAACATCGCGCCAGAAGGCTGGACCGGCGCATTGGCGAACACGCCATGCGACATGCCGCAATTGCGCGAGGGCAGTCGCCTTACATTCCAGCCGTTCCACATCATCGACCTCATCTACGAAGGCGACAGAGAAGCCCCGCCCGGACTGCCTCGACGCGAATATTGGGATCGCTGCATGGTCGATAGTTGCGTGCTCGATGAGGGTGTACCGGTCTATTATATCTATCGCGACGAGCCAGACATGGGCGACGAAGACGACAAATATCCCGACAGCGGATGGCGCATCAGAGGCGACTATCGCGACCTGAACGACGAGCAACTTCATGCCCGCAAGCACGACTATATCGCCATTGGGAAAGTTTTGAACGCTGATGACAGCTGGCTACACCTGATCGACAGCCCGGTCGGTTCGGCATGGCTGCGCAATTTCGAGACGGGAGGCTATGAGCCGCTCGGCGACGAAGATAATCATGGCGACAACTGACGCCGTCATCCTCCTCCACGGTTTCGGCGGCCTCCCCATCCAGACCGCGCTCCTCGCCCGCCGCCTGCGCACATCCGGCTACACCGTCGCCAATATCGGCTACCCCAGCTGGCGCTGGCCCATCGACCGCGTGCTGGATCACCTCCACCAGCGCATCACCGCTGCCCCGGCCTCCGCCGCACGGCACATCCATTTCGTCGGCCACTCCATGGGCGGCCTGCTGCTACGCGCCTATCTCGCGCGCCATCGCCCCGCCCAACTCGGCCGCGTCGTCATGCTCGGCACGCCTAATGGCGGCAGCGAACTGGCCGACCTGCTCTACCGCCTGCGTCTCGACCGCCCGATCCTGAACCAGGCCGGCCTCCTCCTGCGTACCCGGCGCGAGGCCGCCACGCAGGCACTGTTCGGCACGATCGACTATCCCCTCGGCATCATCGCCGGCGACCGCCCGATGATCGGCGCCCTGCCCCACCTCGTCTTCCGCGCGCCCAATGACGGCAAGGTCAGCGTCGCCGCCACCCATGTCGATGGCCAGGCCGACCATCTCGTCATGCCCGTCGCCCACACCGCGATGATCTACACCCGCTCGGTCGCCGATCAGGTCGCCTACTTCCTCCACGAAGGCCGCTTCAAGCGCCCCTGAATCTCTGCTAAGATCCCGCATCCCAGAAAAAAGGTCGCATCTTTTCCGTTCACCATAAGGAATAGATGTTGTGCGCAAAATTCTGACCTCGCGCCCCGCTCGCGGTGCGCTGCTTCTCGCATCCTTCACGCTCCTCGCCGCCCCCGGCTCCAGTCAGCAGGCGTCCGGCCCCATCGCCCGCTACACGATCGACGCCGGCACCATGTCCGGCATGGCGGCCCTGAGCGGGAATGGGGCGGGGAGCGGCGGCGGCATGGGCGCGGCCATGAGCATGATGATGGGCGGCGGTAACAAGCCGATGCACGAACTCGTCCTGCGCCTCGGCTCCACGCGCGCGCCCACCGGCGGCGCGCCTGCAGCCGAGCATTTCATGCCCGCAGGCGCATTCCTTGGCGCCTCCGTCCCGCTCGTCACCCCGCGCATCCCGCCCAGCGAGGATCAGCCCATCCCCGGCGAACGTCCCAAGGGCCGCCTGCTCATCTATTGGGGCTGCGGCGCCACCGTGGGCGCGGGCCAGCCCGTCGTCATCGACTTTGCCAAGGTCGCCAGGGGCCAGATCCCGCCCGGCCTCTACATAAGCGGCGCGTCGATTCCGCAGGAATGGCAAGTCCGCGTCACCAACAGCAAGACCTATGGCGACTGGCCCAATGCGCAGACGCGCAAGACCGTCTCCGCCAGCAGCTCCCTGCTCGGCGACCATCGCATCGCCGGCAATTACAGCCCGGATATCGCCTTCAACCTGAAACAGGATTTCATGCCCGCCATTACCGGCACCGCGCGAAAGATCGCCGGCGGCGCCACGATCCTCAGCTGGAATGGCCTGCCGCAGGCGACCGGCTACTACGCCTGGACCTTCGGCGCGCAGGACAATGGCGACATGGTCTGGTGGGCCTCTTCCGCGACCCAGGCGTTCGGCGGCCCGGTCTGGGACTGGATGTCGCCCGCCGCCGTGCAAAAAATGATCGCCCAGAAAATCGTCATGCCGCCCAGCCAGACCAGTTGCACCGTCCCCGCCGCCGTCACCCAGGCGGGCGGAGAGATGCTGATGGGCAGCCTCTACGCCTATGGGCCGGAGGCGAACTTCGCCTATCCCCCGCGCCCCGCCGACCCGAAGATCGCTTGGAAGCCCGAATGGATCGCCCGCGTCCGCTATCGCGCCAACACCATGTGGATGCTGAACGGCCCGGACATGGGCAACATGATGAGCGACTCCGGCAGCGATGAGGGCGAAAACACCCCCGCCCGGCAGCAACAGCAGAAGAGAAAGAAGAAATGCGGCGGCGGCCTCGGCGGCATGCTCGGCAGCGCCATGGGCGTGGGCTGTTAGAAAGCCTCTCCCGTTCGTCCTGAGTAGCCGCTGAGCGAAGTCGAAGCGGCGTATCGAAGGGTCAGGTGCCCTCGATTTCATGCAGTCGCTACGCATGACGAACGGAGGAAGCATATTCTGGTCGAGAAACAGGCTGGCGCGCGCCCTTCGCATGCGCCACCTTCCCCGCCTCGATTCAGGAGAGAGAAGCCATGCCCTCTGACCTCATTTTCTACACCAACCCCATGTCGCGCGGCCAGATCGCCCGCTGGATGCTGGAGGAAGTCGGCGCCGCTTACGACACGGTGATCCTGGCCTATGGCGACGACGGTATGAAGGCCGCCGATTATCGCGCCATCAACCCGATGGGCAAGGTGCCCGCGATCGTCCACAACGGCCGCACCGTCACCGAATGCGCCGCCATCTGCGCCTATCTGGCCGACGCCTTCCCTGACGCCAATCTCGCCCCACCGCCTGCCGACCGCCATTCTTATTATCGCTGGCTCTTCTTCGCCGCCGGCCCGGTCGAGGCCGCCGTCACCAACAAGGCGATGGGCTTCGTGGTCCCCGAAGGGCGCGAACGCGCCGCCGGCTACGGCAGCTTCGAAGACACCATCGCCGCACTGGAAACCGCGGTCGCGGGCGATGCCTGGATCTGCGGCGACCAATTCACCGCCGCCGACGTCTATGTCGGCTCACAGATCGACTGGGGCCTAAGCTTCAAGACCATCCCTTCCAGCCCCGCGCTCGAAGCCTACGCCACCCGCCTGCGGGAACGCTCCGCCTATAAGCGGCAGAAGGACATAGACGGCGCCCTCATTGCGCAAATGCAGAAGCAGGGCTGACCTCACTTCCCCCCTCCCTCCCAAGGAGGGGGCAGGGGGTGGGTAGCGAGCGAGCCTCCAAAAAAAAGGCCCGGCGGATCGCTCCACCGGGCCTTCCTCATATTACATCCGCTATGCGATCAGCGACGATCGCCGAACAGGCGCAGCAGGAACAGGAACATATTGATGAAGTCGAGATAGAGGTTCAGCGCCCCCATCACTACCGACTTGCCCATCATGTCCGTGCCCGCGACATGGGCATAGATGCTCTTGATCTTCTGCGTGTCATAGGCGGTCAGACCCGCGAACAGCAGCACGCCGACGCCGCTGATGACCAGGCTCATCGCGTTCGACTTCATGAAGATGTTGATCAGGCTCGCCACGAACAGGCCGACCACGCCCATGATCAGGAAGGTGCCGAAACCCGACAGATCCTTCTTGGTGGTGTAACCCCACAGGCTCAGGCCCGCGAAGGCGGCGGCCGTCGCGAAGAAGGTCTGCGCGATCGACGTGCCGGTATAGGCCAGGAAGATGTAGGAGAGCGACACGCCCATCACCGCCGCATAGGCCCAATAAAGCGCCTGCGCCGCGCCGGTCGACAGGCGATTGATGCCGAAGCTCAGCACCATGACGAATGCCAGCGGGGCGAACATCACGATATATTTCAGGATGCCGGGGCCGGCGAACACGCTGTAGGCCATGCCGCTATTGGCGAACAACAGCGCCACGATGCCGGTCAGCAGCACGCCGCTCGCCATATAATTATAGACCGACAGCATATATTTGCGCAGCCCGGCGTCATACGCCGCACCACGCGCCGCCGTCGCGCCGCCAAAGCCCGCCATGCCGGCAGGGCTGTCGGAACGGGGATCGGACCAGTTGGCCATGAAAATATTCTCCTTTGCCGGCATCGGTGCCGGTACCCACCCATTATCGGCCCATCGCCCCCCAACTTCAAGCCAAACCCGCACGGATGGACGCTTCGTCATGATCCGGACAGCAAATGTCACGGGCTGGGGAGCGGCAGGGCGACGCGGGCTGTCGGCTATCGGGATTTCCTCCCGTTCCCCTCCCGCTTGCGGGAGGGGCAGCGAGACTTGCGCGCGCAGCGCGTTAGTCGCAGCGGGGTGGGCTGGCCACTTCGCGCCATTCCCTCTTCCGTCATGCCGGGCTCGACCCGGCATCCCGCTTTCTCCGCAAAGGCTGGCGATCGAAAACGCCCCCGGATCAAGCCTGTCGAAAGATCCGGGGCAACAGAGCTGATCACCACCTTCCCCTCCGAAAACCCCACAAGCAATTGTCACAAACGCCCTTATATAGATCCCCATGCACCGCCTGTTCGTCGCCATCCGCCCGCCCGCTGATCAGCGCACCCACCTCCTCTCGCTGATGATGGGGGTAGACAATGCCCGCTGGCAGGATGACGCCCAGCTTCACCTCACCCTGCGTTTCATCGGCGAAGTCGATCGGCACCAGGCGAACGATATCGCCGACGCCCTCGCCGCCATCCGCTTCACCCCGTTCGACATCCAATTGTCCGGCGTCGGCAGTTTCGATCGCAAGGGCGTGGTCGATACGCTCTGGGCCGGCGTCCAGCCCCGCGACGCGCTCGAACGGCTGCATAAAAAAGCCGACCGCGCCTGCGTCTCGACCGGCATGCCGCCCGAAAGCCGCGCCTATCTCCCCCATATCACCCTCGCCCGCTTCGGCCGCACCGGCGCCTTCGTCGCGCCCTTCCTCGCCCGCCACGCCGCACTCACCGGTCCGCTCTTCCGCGTGGACGGCTTTACCCTCTATGAAAGCCGCGTCGGCCATGGCGGCGCCAGCTATCATCCGGTGGAGGATTATCCGGCCAGCGGCAGGACGCTGGGCGGCATCGACTGACAACCCAGCTATTCTGCCGGAACGAAACGCAAAGTCCCGGCCAGTCTCGCCGGCGCGTTCGTGTCCTTGGGATGATTCACCCCATCGACCACCGGCACCTGCGCGAAATCGAACGGACTGACCCCATCCAGGCACGCGACATTGACGCCATATTGATTGGGATTCGATCGTCGCTGATGATGGGTGTAGATGCCGCACCGGGCGCAGAAGAAATGCTGCGCCACCCCGCTATTGAACCGGTAGCTGGTCAGCGCATCCTCACCCTGTAGAAAGCGGATGCCGCCCAATTCCGCCGAAACCGCCACTGCGCCAAGCATCCGGCAATAGGAACAGGTGCAGCGCCGGGCGCTGTTCAACCCATCGCTCAGCGTCACTTCGAACCGCACCGTCCCGCAATGGCATTGCCCTGCTCGGATATCCGCATCATCGGCCATCGCCACCTCCTGTCATGCGCAAGACTATCCGCTTTTCAGCCGATGCCAAGGACGTCCCGAACAGCAGCGCGGATAATGCAGGAACGCCCCACCCGTCTGAACGACAGCCATCATGAAACGGACGGACCATAGCGCCCGTCGTCACCCAAGCTTCAAGCGCGCATCTGGTCCGCGCAACGACGGCGGCAATATGTCTAACGGCCCAAAGTTCTTAACCCGGCAAGCCATGCCACGAACCTGCCCGCAACGCGACCAACCCCATCGCACCTTCCCAAAGCCCCGGCCAAACGACAGGACGCCCGAACCACCTCCCTGTCGGGAAGCGATCCGGGCGACCTCGATCACCTATACCGCGCCGGGGCGCAGCGCAGGCCTTATCCCTTGGTCAGCACGCCGCATGCCACGCGGCCGCCGGCATTGCCGGTCGGGTCGGTGGCATAATCGTCCGCCTGCGCATGGATCACGATCGCCGCGCCATCGGTGTCCAGCAACGGCGACGCGCCTTCGCTGATCGTGCCGCCGGCCACGACATATTCGATCGCGCCCGTGCCGTCCGATCCGACCGTCATGTTGGGCATGTCGCCCATATGCGGGCCGGCGGGATTATCCTTGCCATGCTTGTGCGCGGTCGGGTTCCAATGACCACCGGCGCTGGTGAAATCGGGGCCGGCGCACTGGCCGGTCGTGTGGATATGGACCGCATGGATGCCCGGCGTCACGCCGGTGGCCTTGACCAGCACATGCAGGCCGTCGGCCGCCTGCGTCACGCTCGCCGTGCCGCGCGCGGCGCCATCGCCGGCAGCCAGCTTGGCCGCAGCGGTCGGTGCGGCAGGCGTGTCGGCTGCGGTCGCACAGGCCGATGTGGCAAGGGCGAAAGGCAAAGCGGCAGCAAGGGCAAGAAATTTCATGGCAGGCTCCTAGGGAGAAAAGCACGGATATGTACGCGAACGCGACAACGGCCTTTTTGTTGCCCATTCGAACCGAATTGTCACGGCAAGACTCATCCAGTCACATGATTTTGCGTCGCAATAATGAAAAGAGCGCGTGACGTCCGCCCCGTCGTCAGCAATCCGGTCTGAAAGGCGCAATCAATCGCCGCAATTTTCAAGAGGCATGCGCCAGGCCGCGCGCTCGTCCCCTCACATCGACGGCGCAGAGACTAGGATCCTTCGCCCGGATCGACTCACAGCAACCAAGCACGCAAACCGCTGGCCTGCGAGAAGATGCCCTCCCCGTCCTTGGCGCCCCACGCATCGTCGGAAAAAGCGGAGCCCGCCATGAGCGACACCGACATCCGCTCCGCGCTTAAAATGGATGCGACGACAGAAACCCGGAGGCTTGCCCCAACCAAAAGGATTCATCTGCTGGTCGAGATCATCCGGCACATCAAAAGCACGGGGCAGCCCTTCCACATGCAATCGGATCGGACTCCGCTCCAGATCGCGCGACCCGCACCGGATTGGACCCAGCGCGCGCTGATCGACGCCATGCTGTTGCGCTATGCCAAATCTATCATGCCATTCTTGGCGTCATGCAAAGATAGCATGCTCCATCAGGCCGGCAGAAACCGGCCATCCGCTGCAATCATCCCTCAGCACATATTTCACCGATACACTTCCCTGATGCATTTCTCTGATGCATTTTTCCGGCGCACCGCGCCTTGCGCCATCATATCGGCGCCCTGCTCCGTGTGCCCGGAACAAGAAAAAGGGGCCGATCCTGCGACCGGCCCCCAATTCTGTATTCCATTCCGAGGAATGGAGATCGGCTTACTGGCCCGAACCCGGACCGTAGCTGATTTCCACGCGACGGTTCTGGACTTCGCGAACGCCGTCGGCAGTGTCGACGCGGGGCTTCGATTCACCGAAGGCCTGCGTGGTGATGACACCGTCAGGGATACCCTTCGAGGCCAGATAGGCCTTGGTCGAGTCAGCGCGACGCTGCGAGAGGCCGACGTTGTACGAGGCCGAACCCGAACGGTCAGCGTGACCGGCCAGCATGACCTGGGCGCTGCCGCAGCTGCTGTAGGCCGAAACCGCGTTGTCCAGAATGGTGGCGGCGTCAGGCGTGATGTCCGACTTGTCCCATTCGAAGAACACGATGTACGGGCCAGGGTTGCACTCTGCAACCGGCGGCGGCGGCGGAGGCGGGGGCGGCGGGGGCGGCGGGGGCGGGGGCGGGGGCGGCGGCGGTGCAGCCGGTTCGCCACCGAAGTTGTAGGTCAGGCCGAGCAGCAGGCTGTGCGTACGCAGCTTGGTGTCTGCGGTCGAACCAGCCGGGCCACCGATGGTGGTGTATGCCGGGATCAGCTTGATATCGTCCTGGTTGAAGAAGCGATACTTCAGCGAAACGTCGACATGGTCGGTCACAGGGTAACGAACGCCTGCGATCGCCTGCCAGGCGAAGCCGGTGTCGCTGTCGTTGACCAGGCTGTTGGCCAGCTTGCCGCGCGAAACGCCGACACCGCCGCCGACGAAGCCCTGAAGGCCGTCATCGGGACCGAAGTCGAGCAAGCCGTTCAGCATGAACGAGAGAGCCGAGGCAGAACCGCCGAAGCCGCTCTCGTCGAGGTCGACCTTGGCGCGCTTGTAGCCGGCTTCGGCTTCAAGGCGGAAACCGCCGAAGTCGTAGCCGATGTTGGCGTCGAAGTCATAACCCTTGTGATAGTCAACACCCGAGATGGTGTTGCTGGCAGCGGCACCGTTGCCGGGCGTGAAGGTGATGTCCTGGTCTTCGACCAGCAGGACGCCGGCGTCGACGCCAACATACCAGCTGTTGTCACGCGCCATGGCCGGGGTGGCCAGGGCAGTGGTCGCAAGCGCAGCCGCGAGGGCAAGCTTCCGCATTTGAATTCCCCTTTCAAGAGTGTCACGAAGGACTGCTGAAACCCTGTAATCGGGAGAAGGTTTCATGGCAAGTCCACAATTAGTGAAACCGTTGCAAAAATAACGCACTAACCCGACAGAGACAGGCTTGTCCGGCCAATACCAAGAAATCCTAGGCTATTGACGCACACCCGCAACAAGAAAAACATATTGGCGTAATATTAGGCGGCGATCAGCCCATGACCGCGCAAGGCAGCCAGAATGTCTGCGACGACGGATCGCGCCTCCACGTCAATCACGCCGCCACCGACCGGTCCTGCGATTGCCGCCATTCTCGCGCCCACCACTTTATCTTCGTTCAGGTAGACGCCGTCTTGGCGGATCGTCCCGGCCCGCCATTCTGTCCCCTCGTGAAAAACACGGTGATCGCGGTCGGCGACGGCGACGCAAAGGCCCGCACGCGGCGGAACAAAGCGCCATCCGCCTTCGGTCCACAGCGCGATCGCCCCCATCTTTCCGGCCCAGTCGCCTGTTGCCCCATCCGCCACGATCCAGCATTGCCCCACCAGCGGCGTGCCCGGCGGACTGGCCAGATCGGCGCTTTCCACCCGTGCGTGCAATAGCGCATCGATCAGCACCAATGCCTCATTATGCGTGATTTCCTTCTGCGCCTGCCCTGCAAACAGCAGCGGCAGCGCCCATCGCGCCGTTCCGTCCATGACCTATTCTCCTCTTGGTTCCGTTCAGGCGACGAAGTCGCCCTCGCCTCAGGCGACAAAGCCGATCGCCGCCACCCGCCCCGGTGCCAGCGTCCCCATCTGCCGCACCTCCACGACCAGCGATCGCCCGGCGGTGCCATCGGCCGCCACCATCGCCGCGTCATAGGTCCATTGCGGCACCCCGCTTTCGGCGCTGCGCACCACGGCCCCACCGTCCAGCAGCCGGATGGCATAGCGCTCCACCTCCTCGCCCAGCGGGACGTCGCCGCCGCTATTCCATCGCCATCCCGCCCGGCTGCGCCTGATCCAGCCGATGCGCCATCCGCCACCTTCGCCCCGCACCGTCAGATGCACCGGCGATGGCGGCATCAGCGCCGCGCCTTCGATGGTCATCGCCGCCTCCACCGGCGCGACATCGCCCAGGCCCAGCGCCGCTACGCGCAACGACGCGCCCGGCTCTCCCACGCCACCTGCCACCGCCAGCGGCTCGATCAGCCGCTCTTCCTCGATCAGCAGGAACGGCTCCCCCACTTGATGCCCCGCCATCGCCCATTCGGTTCCGCGCAGCCCCCGGCGCAGCCCGCTCAGCCGATAGCGATCCGCCCCGATCCGCTCGGCATGCTCGAACTGGATCAACTCGCCCCCCACCAGACACAGGTTGCGCCCCTGCCCCAACGCCGCCTCGTCCGCGCCACCCAGCATCATATCGTCGGCCAGCAACGTGACGCGCAACGAATGACGCCGATCCACCAGCGTCGCGCTCCCTTGCGGCAATATATCGTCCGCCACCCCCATCACCGCCCGCAACGCGCTGCACCCGATCGGCATCGCTTCGCCGCTTTCGCTCATCACGAACAGCGCCGCACTGCGCCAGCCTGCGCCGCCGCTTGCCGCCGCGACCAGCAAAGGCGCACTCGCCACCCCGTCGCGGATCGGCGGCAGGTCCGCCAGCATCAGGCGCGTCACCCCATGGGGCGCATCCACCTGCCGCACGATCGCGCCCGACGAAGCCCCCACCGGCAAAGTTCCACCAGCCCCCGGCACCCGCCGCAGCGCCAGCCGCACCGCCATCGCCTCCCATTCCCGTTCCTCGATCCGCCACAGCCCCGGCACCTGCGCCACCTCCACCACCGCACCGGGCGCCAGCGCCAGGGCCCGCCAGTCGCAACGCAGCGTCATCGTCGCCCGCCCGGTCCATCCATCCGCCAGCCGCGCCGCAGCCAGCGCGCGCGCATCGTCCGCCGCCATCACCACGGGCAGGTCCATGCCCACTTCCTGCCGCCCAACTCCCGGTCGCGTCACCCGCTGCACCCCGGCCTGATAGTCGCGCGCCGCATCATGATGTCGCAGGCTCAGCGCCACCGGCACGGCATCGGCCGCCGCGCCCGATCGCTCGGCCGGATCGACATCCCGTCCGTTCACCCGCCGCGCCAGCCCATCCGCGTCGATCGCGCCCTCCGCCCCGTCACCAACTGCCGCCAGCCGCAATCCCGCGCCATCCGACCGCAGCGCCAGCCCATAGGCCTCGACCAGCGGCGCGATCGCCGCCCGCACATCGCCCCCGCTCGCGGCAAAGCCAGCCACTTGCGCCAGCCCCTCACCACCCAGCCGCCCGTCGCTCAACGCCCCGGCCACCGCACCGATCGCCACCGGCCCGTGATCGGCCGCCACTTCAAAGGTCAGCGACGGAATCCGATTGCCATAATCGGCCAGCGCCAGATCCTCGAACACGACATAGGCGATCCCCCGGTGCGCCGGGGTCACCCCAATGCCTTGCGCCGCCGCGATCAGCGGATCGACCGCCTGATCCTCTCCACCGCCATGCACGCGAAAGGCGGACAACTCCGTCTTGAAATCCCCCGCCGCCCCGCGCAGCAGATTGCCGTCCGCCCAGATGCGCCTGATTTGGCCGATCGTCCGCGCCGACAGCGCCACCGCAAAACTGGCGGAGTAACTATAACTGGTCACGCTCCCCCGCCCCTTGCCACCGCCGCTCCGGCTCTGCACTTCCTTCAGGTCCGTGGCCCAGATCACCGTGCCCGCCACCCGCATCGTCCCGAACAGCTTGGGCACCTGCGTGCCGTAACTGGACGTCTGCACCTGCAAGTCGGCCAGCCGTGCGCCTTCTCGTCCCTTGGGCTTGAACAGGATCTGATGGTCGATGACGTTGCCGATCAATCCCCCGATCGCCGCCCCGACCGGCCCGCCCAGCGCCGTCCCCACCGCCGTCAGCACCACCGTCGCCATATGTCCCTCCCCGAAACGTCCCCAAAACCTCCGTTCGCTTCGAGCGTGTCGAGAAGCGGCAAGCGCTGCGCTTCATGTTTCTCGACTTAGTTTACCCTGAGCGCCTGCCTTGGCAGGCAGTCGAAGGGCTCGAAACGAACGGACCTTTGATCTATTCCGCTCTCCACCATCCGATTACCGGCCACGGCGACACCCCCGGCATCTCCACCACCCGCCCCAGCCCCGCATGGGCGTGGACAAAGCCCGCCTCGGTCCCGATCATCAGATGCAGTTGCAAAGGCCCCGGCCGCACCAGCGCCAGATCGCCCGGCCGCGCGACGTCCACCAACCGCAACCCCGCCGCGCGCAGCCAGCCCTCGGCCCGCGGCACATCCCCGCTGCGCAGCCCATAGGCGCAGGGCGCCTCCCGCCCCAGCGCCACCGCCGCCAGCCCCACGCAATCCAGCCCCGCCTCGCTCCGCCCATGCAGCCGGAACGGCACGCCGATCATCGCCCGCGCCCGCTCGACCACGCTATTCATGCGCCCGGATAGCGGGTCAGCAAATCCATCCCCGGCAGATAGGGCTCGCCGCGAAAATTCACCGCATTGCCAAAGCGCCCCGCGCAGGTCGCCAATTGCCGGTCGCATCCCTCGCTCAGCAGTGCCAACGTCCCCGCCGCCACCGCAAAGGCCGGCGGATCGCTCAACGTCACGCCGTTCACGCCATTATCCACCACCCCCTGCACCAGCCCGGCATTGGCCCCGCCCAGCCATCGCAAAGTCCCGAACGCATAAGCCCCCGCCGTCAACCCGCTCACGGCGACATCCGCCTCCTCGACACTCCCGACCACCACGATCCGCCGCCGCCCCGCCATATCGACCCGGCAGGCCGTATCGCCCAGCCGCGCCCGGCAATCGGGCGAGGTGGACGGCGCCACCGGCCCGCCCAGCACCGCCGCCGCGCCCAGCAGCTCCGCCGTAAATGCCCCGCCCTTGCGCGCCACCGCGCCCATCTCGCCCCGCGCCAGCAACAGCCACAGCGCGCCCGGCGCTTCCCACTGCGTCAGCCGCACCTCCAGCGCCGCGCCGTCCCATCGCCCGGCCATCAGGTCCGCCTCGCTGATGGCATCGCTCGACAGCGCGCCCGCCACATCGCTATCCTCGCCCTCCAGCCCGATGCCGCTCCGCACCGCCGACGGCGTCATCCCCGGCGCCGCGCGATAGCTCAGCCCGCCGATCGCCATATCCCGATCATGGCTCGTCAAACCGATCGTCACCCCATCCCGCCGCTCGATCCGCCAGCAGAACGCCAGCGTATTGACCGGCTCGCTCAGCCGCTCCCCATCACTCATTATAATGCCGCTCATTCGCGTATCTCCACCAGCATCACCGAAGGCGCCTCACCCGCGGCAAAGGTCGCGCGGTTGATGTCCAGCCGATCCTCGGCAAAGCGCACCGGTACATCGAACCGGTATCCCGCGGTCAGCACCACGCCCGCGCCCGGCGCCGTGTCGAACGCGATCACGCCCAACCCCGCATGGCTCCATCCCTCGATCCGTTCCACGCCATCGGCCGCCACGCGGATGCTGCCCGGCACCGGCCGGGTGATGATCCGCCCCTGCGCCTCATCGCCCGCGCCATAATGGCGCATCAGCTGAAAGGCGGTCGTCACCCCATCGCCCACGCCCAGCCGCTGGTCGATCGGCCCCGGCGCCACGCCCGGCGCGCCGCTGCGATCGTCATAGGGATCGGTGAAGCGAAACCCGCGCGCCGCCCCCCGACGCGCCCGAAAGAAAGCGATCAGCGCAGCAATGTCCGTCTCCGACCGCACCCCTGGTCCCGCATCGAAGGACAATCGCGCATCCGCCCAATCGGCGCTGCGCCGCTCATGCCCCGAAGGGCTTTCGACGATCTGCGTCGAAAAGGCCGGCGACACGCTCGCCTGGCTGCCCATCGCGATCGGAAAGACTATATCGTCAAAGGCTTCCACATCATCCTCCCCATCCTGTCTGAAGCAGGTAAAGCCATCACGGCACACTTGCGGCAGCGCCCAGATGAAGGTCTGCGCCGTCCCCCGCGCCATCGCCGCCTGCGCCGCCTTGGCGATCAGCCCCCATTGCGCGGCCTGCTCCGGCAGCAGCACGAACCCCGCCAGATAATGCTGCTCCGCAATCGGATAGCCCAGCCGTGCCGTCGCCGCTGCCACGCCCTTCGCCGTCAGGCCGGGCCGCCCCTCCGTCACCCAGTCATAATCTTCCAATTGCAGTATATCGAAGGCCGGCGCTGCCCAGCCCACCGGCATGTTCGCCCGCTTGGCCTCCGGCGCGCGCGGGTCCAATATGGTCGGCAGATAGGCCAGCAAATGCGTCACCGCCCCCGGCGCCACCGCCTTCACGGATGCACAGAGCGCTGCCGTCGACGCCGTCAGCAAAGCCCCCGCCGCATCCAGCAGCGCGCATTGCCCGGCATCCAGATCGCCCCAGACACTGGGGATCGACACCACGGCCCCACCCAACGCCGCCCGCGCCGCATCGTCATAGAGGCATATCCGTCCATCCCCCGGCATCACCCACCACCAGGGTTCACCGACCTGAAACAGGATCGGCAACCCCGCCTCCAACCCCATGGAAACAAAGGCGTCCGCCACCTGCTGCAAATAGGCCATCGCGCCAGCATGCGCCGGCGACAGCAAAGTGGACGGCGGCACCCATCCGGTCAGCGCCGGCGCGCCATCCTCCGCGCGCTGCTTCCAGTCGTTCCAGCAATGCGCATCGAACAATTCATAGGACAGCGACCAGATGACATCGAAGCCCAGCGCCTTGGCCCGCACCGCAAAGTCCCGATGCCACGCCGCGCAGGCCGCATTCAGCACCCCGCCGCTCAGGCTGACGTAAAGCCCGTCTCCCAGCCGTTCGAGCCGGAAATAATGGCTCATCCCCACATAATGGTTGATCGCCCCGCGATACCCCAGCGCATGGATCGCCCCGACCACCCGTTCGGGCGTCTGGTTGAAACAATCATCATAACCGGTCGCCATGGACAGCCCATGTTCGGGCAGCATCACGTCGCCGATCGCCAGCACCGACCCCGCGCCCTCGCACGCAATCTCGCTCAGCTCCGCCCACCCCTCGACCGCAGCGGCAAAGGGCGTATCCCCCTCATCATAGCCGGGCGGCACCAGCGATATGAACATCCGGTCCACATCCCCCGCCCACACCGGGTCGTCATCCTCGGGCAGGTCGAAACCACCCGTCAGCGCCGCAAAATCCAGCCTGATGACAGCATCTTCCGGCCCACCGCTCGCATAGTTCCACAAGCGCACATACCAGGCGCGCGGGGCACCGTCCGCATCCCGCCCCTCGATCGTCAGCGTCGGCCCATGCGTCTCGTCCAGCCTGCGCACGCCCCCGCTGCGCCAACGAAAAGACAGGGTGCAATCCCGAAAGTCCCGCCGCGTTTCATAAGCGAGCAGAGGATGACTCCACCCATCCACCGCGTCCCAGATCAGCCCCGCCAGATCGCCCGACCCGTAAAAGACCGCATCCACCCGCACCGCGTCCGGCGCGGTCGTCACGACGCTCGCCATCATCGGTCGCGGAAAATTGACGGTCCAGTGCGTCGCGGCAAAGCGCTTGATCCAGCGCGCCTCCTGCCCCCGCCGCTTGTCCGCCAGCCAATATCCTGTCCCGCTCATCAGCCCAGCGCCCCCTTCACCGCCCGCGCCACCTGCCGCGCACTGCGCGCCAGCAAGCGCGGCTCGCTCTCGCCACCCCGGCCATTGACCGCGATGCTCACCCGCACGTCCCGCCCGCCGCCGCCCTGCGCGACGACCTGCCCGCTCGACGTCGGCACGAACATTTCCGGTCCCCGCTCGCCGACCATATAGGCCCGCCCCGGCGCCACCGGCCCACCGGTGGCCCGCCCCGGCAGACCCAGCGCCGACGTCAGCAACGACGCCCCCAGGCTCACCAGCCCACCGGCACCACTGCCGCCGCCACCCACCGCCGACCGCAAGGCACTGGCCGCAATCTCGTCCAGCACGCTGACGGCCATCCGCCGCAGATCCTCGAACCCGAACTTGCCGGTCCGCACCGCCCGCATCAGCCCCTGCTCGATCCGCCGCCCGGCCCGGTCCGCCCCCTCACCCAGCGGCCCCTCCAGCCCCGCGCGCATCGCCTCGACATCCCGGCTCAGCCCCTGCGTATCGGCCCGCACCCGCACCACCAAAGTCTCGATGTCCTCGTCCATATGACTGCCTCTCAACCTGAAAAGCCCCTCCCCATATGGGGAGGGGTTGGGGTGGGGGCGTGCCCCACACATTCACCGTCATGCCCTCAATCCGGCATTACCCCCATCAACCGCCCCAACTCCGCCCCATCCACCCCGGCCTCCACCGCTTCCTCCCCCCGCGCCGCGCGCAACACCGCCGCCAGTTCCGCCGGGGTCGCGCCCCAGAACTCATCGGGCCGCCAGCCCAGCAGCCACCCGGCCACCCCCGCCAGCCGCCCCGCCGCATCGGCAAAGCGCGTCATTTTCCCGCCAATATCTGTTGCAAAATGGCTTTCAGCACCGGCGTCACCTTCGCCAGCCCCACCGCGACGATCGCCTCGCCCAGCGCCTCGCGGCTCAGCGCGTCGCGATCCACCAGACAATGCCAGAACAGCGCAACCAGATCGGCCAGCGACAATTTCCCGTCCGCCGCCCGCTCGACCAGATCGAACAGCGGCCCCAATTCCTGTTCCGCCGCCACCAGCGCCCCGAAACTCGGCCGCAGCGCCAGCCGCTCCCCGCCCAGATCCAGCGCCGCTTCCCCGCGTTCGGGATTCGCTGCCCCGGCGCTCATTCGCTCACCACCGGACCTGAGCTTTCCAGGCTCAGCGCATAATTGCGCTCGCCATTATAATCGCCGGCATAGTCGAGCCGCGTGACCAGAAAGCGCCCGCGCATCCGCTCGCCGCTTTCGAAACTCAGCTCATATTGCTCGATCGTCCCGGCCAGCGCATGGCCGCGCACCCGCACCTCGGCCGCAGAGCCCGTGAACAACCCCGCCGCCGATACGCTGACCGACCGCACCCCTGCGCCCGACAGCAATTCGCGCCAGCCGCCCGAATCCTTGCTGGTGATGTTCACCGCCTCGCCATTGACGGACAGTTGCGTTGTCCGCATGCCGGCCACCGTCGCATATGTTGCAGGCATGTTGCCATCGCCCACTTTCAACAGAAACGCACTTCCCTTTTCGACGCCCATGGCGCATTCTCCCGACAAGCGATCCCGACACGCGGAACACCCTGTTCCCACCCGGAAAATCGCGAAAAATTAGGGGACTCGGCGCCGGCCCGACCATCAGGTCGCAACCGTCCTGCGCCGCTTATGGAGAGGTCTGTATGATTGTTGCTGCTTCGCTCATGATGATGCTGGCCACCGCGCCGTCCGCCGACGCGGTCGGCACCGGGCGCAAGGATTTTTCCAAATGCCTGAGCGCCCAGGTCCAGCCCGCCCTCGACAAGAAGCTGGCCGTCGGCGATTTCCAGTCGGCAGCCAAAAAGGCCTGCGCCGACAAGGAAGCCGCCTTCCGCTCGGCGATCGTCGCCTCCGACAAGGCCGACAAAATGTCGGACGCCGCCGCCAATTCGGACGCGGACGACCAGATCAGCGAATATGTCGACAAGATCACCAGCGAATATGAAGAAAGCAGCCAGCCCCGCTGACCTCGTTTCTCTCCCCGCCAAGAGGGGAGATTGCAAAGCCCTCTCCCGCCTTCGCGGGAGAGGGTTGGGTGAGGGTCTTCTTACTGGATCAGCGCCAGACGGATGGCCTCAATTGCGCCATCAAAATTCTGGATCGCATCGTGGTTCCAGATACGCAAAAGTCGATAACCCTGGGCCAGCAACCATGTCGATCGCGCTACATCCCTGTCTTCGTTATGTTGGCCACCATCGAGTTCGATGATCAATCGCCGCTCCACGCACAGAAAATCGACAATGAATGGACCGATTGTTGCCTGACGACGAAATTTGAAGCCATCCAATTGGCGATTGCGAAGAGCGGCCCAGAACTTTTGTTCGACATCCGTCGCGTCACGGCGCAGTCGCGCCGCGTGTGGGCTGATCTGACGTCGGACGGGCTGCATCCTTCTATCGTACAGGAAGAAAGACCCTCACCCAACCCTCTCCCGTGAAAAACGGGAGAGGGCCAGTATAAGCCCTCACCCCTCCCGCACCATCCGCAACCGATAGTCGATCACCGCCCGCCATCCCGCAGGCGCCCGTCCCCCGTCGCGCCCTTCATCCCGCGCCACCCGCGATCGCACCAGCCGGGCTGTGACGATCCGCCACCCGTTCTGCACGCTCAGCCCCGCCACCACCGCATCGATCCGCGCGATCATGTCGCCCAGCCGCCGCGCCACCTCATCCCCCACGCGCAGCGCGAGACTGATCCGCACCTCCCGCCCGTCCATATCCTTCCCGCCCCAGTCCGCCCCGATACAGGCGTCGACATAGGCATAGGGCACGCTCGCCCGCCCCGGATCGCCATCGAACAGGCCGTTCAGCCCATCCATCAGCGCCCCGTCCGCCCGCAATGCCGCGATCACCGCCGCCCGCGCCACCACTTCCGCGCTCATATCTGCCCTCTCCCCACATCCCGAAACGCCCGATCCCGCCACCAGCGCCCCATCAGCCCAGCCCCGGACGCCCGCACATCCTCCCCCTCCACCACAGCCTCGACGCCCATATCCCCCAGCACCGCCGCAATCCGCGCCCGCCGCGCCGCCGCCCGCGCCTCCAGCAAGGCCACCAATCGCCCCCTCACGCCAGCCGCATCCGCCGGAACGGCCGCCACAGCGCGCTCACCACCGCCGGCGGCGCCGCGCTCTCGGCCCCCCGCGCCGAAAAATGCTCCGCCGCCAGCCGCACGATCCCCTGCCGCAGCGGTTCCGGCAGCCCATTCATCTCCGCCGCCAGCCCGGCCCGGTATCGCACCTTCAACCGCTCGCCCGCCCGCGCCCGCGTCGATCGCACCCATCCGTCGCCCGCTGCGTCGATGTCGATCGCATAGGCCTCCACCGGCAACGCCAGCACCACGCCCTCGCCATCCACCGCCTCGACCTCGTCGATCGCCGCCACCGGCCGCGCCGCCAGCCTTTGCCAGCTGCCATCGCATGCCACCGTCTCGCCCACCGCGCGCCGCACCAGCCACTGCCCGGTAAACTGCTCGCACAAGGCCGCCGCACTGCGCAGCAACCCCGCCAGCACCGCATCCTCGCCCGCCGTCTCGATCCGCAAATAGGCTTTCAACTCCGCCAGCGATGCCGCCAGCGCCCCGCTCTCGCTCTCGTCCACCATCGCTTTCAGCGCTCCTCCACCCGCATCGTCACCGACCGTTCATCCACCTGCCCGTCGGACAAGGTGACGCGATTGGTCAGCCGATAGACGCGCCCGACAATTCCACCGTTCACCCGCGCGCTGCTGCGCTGCGCCTCGAACGCGCTCGCCTCGATCGCCAGCCCGCCTTCTTCCTGCGGCGCCACAGTCCACAGGCTCGCCACCAGGCTCTGCCCCGCCAGATAGGCGGACCAGTCGATCGCATGATCCACCCGCGCCTGCGGGTCTTTGACAGTCAGGCTCATCGCACCTTGCTCCCCTTATTCGCCTCCGGCCGCATCGCGCCGTCCCGCATGCCCACGCGCGCCTCCAACCCCGGCCGCACGCCCCATCCCCATGGCCCCCGCCATGTCTGCACCCGCACCTCGCCCAAGGGCCGCGCGCCGATCGCCTCACCCGCCAGCATGGCCGCTTGCCTCTTCCAGCAACGCCAATCTTGCCTCCAGCCGCGCGATCGCCCGCCGCTGCCACACCGCCTCCAGCGCGAAACATTCGTCGTAACGCAGTCCCCACCGGTCGCCCGCCGCTCGCGCCGGCACCCCGTCCTGCGCGGGCACGGCCTCCCAACTGTCGTGGCACACCAGCCCCCATCGCACCGCCGCCCCGTCGCCCAGCCGCTGGTCGATCGCATCGCGCACCTGCTGCGCCACCAGCCCCATATGCCAGCGCGCATCCTCGCCTTTCTCCGCCACTGCCTCGACGAAGCGATAGCGCTGCCATTCGACCGCCCCCCATGCCTCGATCAGCGCCGAGTCCGCCACGCCGACATCGCATTTGGCCCGCGCATCGGATGTATTGATCGTCCCGCTTGCGGCATAAATGGTGGACCATCGATGGGCCGCCGTGCCCCATGCCAGCCCATTATCCGTCAATGGCCGCCCGCCGCTGGCAAAGCTCGTCTCCACGCTCGCGCCGATGGCAAAGCTGGTCGCGCTCGCCGTCAGATAGGGCGACACCGCCAGGTTGCTGTTAGGCCCGATGGCAAAGCGCGTCCCATCCGCATTGCCGAAATAGAGCGTCCCCGCACTGGTCTGCGCCGCAAAGCAGCAATTGAAATTGCTCCCCGTCCGCGCCGCCGACAGGACGGGCGCGCTGCTCGCACTGCAACTGATGGCCCCGCTCGCCCGCGAAATCGCGATCGCCGTCCCCAGCGCCGCGCCGCCATCATCCATGCGCCGCAACGCGAAGTCGGACCCGGCATTGCCCCCGCTATTGGCGCTCGCCATGCGCTCGACCCGCCACATCTCCACGCCGCCCGTGCCCAGCGACAGCGCCGCACTCTGCCCGTTAACCGCACTCACCACCGCATGGGCAGGCCCCGCCGCCGGCGCCAGGCTGAAGGCGGACAGGCTCGCCGTCCCCCCGCTGATCGCCACCGCCCCGGCCTGCTGCCCCGCCATGCTGCCCAGCCCGCTGATGTCGCTCGCGGGGATGGTCGCGCTCGCGCTCATCGCCGCTGCGCCATTCCCCTTCACATAGCCGGTCAGGCTCGCCGCCCCGGTCCCGCCGCGCGCCACCGCCAACTGTCCCGACCAACTCACGCTGATCGACGCCGGCGTCAGCAACGCCGTCGCCGCCCCACCGCCCAGCGTCAGCCTGACATTGGCATCATCCACCTTCGTCAGCGCACCGCCAGCAGGGCCAGCCGCGATCGCCGCCGCCAAGCCCTCGATCGCGTCGATCCCATGGCCATGCCCCTCGACCCGCGCGACCCAGTCGGCATGCAGCGCCAACCCGACATGCTTCTCCCCCGCGACGAAATCCACCGCCGCCCCGCCCGCCGAAGAGGCATGCGGCACCCGCACCAGCCGCCCGCCCGGATCGATCGTCCCGCGTCCCGCCTCCCACTGCCCCGGATCGACCACCCCCTGAATCACATAAGGGAAAGTCGCACCGACACTGATCGCGGCCGCAAAGCCACGATAGCCCGGCAACGGTCCGCCCAGCATCAGCGGTCCCGCCCCCGCATCCAGACAGACCTCCCGCACCAGATCCGCCATCTCCCAATCCGTGATCGCCACAGCCACCCCCCATAAAAAGGGGGGAAAGCCCAAAAGCCTCCCCCCAAAGCTTCTCCCCTTGGGGGAGAAGGATACGAAGCCTTGCCAGCTTGCTGGCTAGGCGCAGTTGGATGAGGGGGCAGCACGCCCCCTCCCATCATCAAGAAGCCGCAAACTTCATCAATTTGATCGCCTCGCTGTTCGCCACCGCGCCGCCGATCCGCTTGACCGCATAGAAATGCACGAACGGCTTGTTGCTGAACGGATCGCGCAGGATGCTCGTGTCGCTGCGTTCGGCGATGACATAGCCGGCCTGGAAATTGCCGAAGGCGATCGACAGGCTGTTCGCGGCGATATCGGGCATGTCCTCGGCCTCCCTCAATGCAGGCATTGTAGAGGATGCGTTAACGTGGGCAATTTAGGCAGGACGCATGACGCAGAACGCAATCATATACGCGCGCTTTAGCACGATCGAACAAAGCAAGGGTTACTCGCTCGAACGCCAGATGAAGAATGGCCGGGAATATGTCGAGCGCAACGGCTGGCATGTCGAGTCGGAACTGAAGGATGAAGGCAAAAGCGCGTTCCACGGGAGCAACCGTCTTGAAGGAACTGCGCTTCATACGTTTGAGGCAGAAGCCCGAAACGGGCTGCATCGGGGCAAAATCCTGTGCGTCGAAAATATCGACCGATTAAGCCGCCAGGGAGCAAAAGCAGCCGCACAGCTTGTATGGGCGCTCAACGGCCACGGCGTTGATGTTGCGACATGGCACGACCGTTACATCTATCGAGCCGACGGTTCCGGCGACCTGATGGAATTGTTCAGCGTCATCATCAAAGCGCAGATGGCCTACGAAGAAAGCCTGAAAAAGAGCCAGCGCAGCAAAGACAACTGGGCGAAGAAATATGCCGATATCGAGAAAGGTGCTGGTGTCACGTTCGGCGGCAAGCCAGCTTGGATTGATACCGTCGATGGCAAGCATGTCATCAACGAGGATCGCGCCGCCGTTATCAACGAGATGTTCGATTGGTATATCGACGGACTGGGCTACATGGCCATTGTCCAGAAGCTGAACGACCGACAGGAGCCTGTTTGGCACACAAAGGAATATAAGAACGCCAAGGGTGGCTGGCAGTTCTCATACGTCTATCGCCTCATAAACGGACGCACCGTGATCGGCGAGTTTCAGCGGAATGGCACGGAAACAATCTCGACCGATTTTTACCCCGCTGCCGTCACATTAGAAAAATACAATCGCGCCCATGCCGTCATGATCGGTAAACCGAAACTAGCAGGCCGTGACAGCAAAAGGAAAAACAACCTGCTGTCAGGCATGGTCATTTGTTCCGAATGTCAGAAAGTGGCCGGATACGAGAATAAGGGCAATTCGAAGCACCGCTATGTCACCAAGAGCGGAGAAGTCCGTCTGTATGGAGTGACGACCGGCAATCACGAGACGCTGGTATGCGATGCCTACCGCCGCAAACATGGATGTCAGAACAAAGCCCGGCACTATTATCGGATCGTGGAAAAGGCTGTCCTTGATACCGTGCTGCAATTGACCGTCGATGATGAACAGGACACTGAGCAGCAGCGTGAAGCGCGAGATGCCATCGGGTCTATTGAACGCGACATAGCGCTGAAAACCCAGCAGATGAATAATCTCGTTGACGCCCTCGCCGACGGAGGCGCGAAGGCGATTGTAAGCAGGATTGCAATGCTTGAGACCGAGATTGACCTGCTCCAAGGCAGACTACAGGCAGCGAATGACCGCTACTTGATTGCCTCATCCGCCCCTTCAAAATCAGATGACACCGAGTTTATCCGTGGCCTACGCGACGAATTAAGCAGCGATGACCCGGACATTCGCTTCTACGCCCGGTCGAAAACCAATGCGGCCCTCAAGCGCGTTATCGAACAAATCTACATCTGCCCCGATAAGACATTCATCGTTGAGGCCGACGTTGCCGTATGGCACTTCGATGAAACGGGCAAAGTCATAGGTGGCCAAGCCCTATAAAAGAGCGCCCCCATGCGGGGCGCTCCATCACTGTTACAAAGCTGCCCGCGCAGCAATTGCCGTATCGACCAGCTTTGCATCTGCTCCGCGTTCCAGAAGCGCATTACGGGTATCTTCGACCGACAAACCGTTGACGTCGATGTAACGGGCAACGCTCTTCTTCATTGCGATCAAATCAGCAGGAGGGGCTTTCTTCGACTTGCTCGGCTTGCGGCTCCCTGATGCCTTGGGCGTGGATGAAACCGAACCGCCGGAACCCAAAGCAGCTTTGATCTGATCGTCGAATTCCCCCGCATTAATGTCCGCGATGATGGACTTTGCAAGATCGGCGAACTTCAAAGAGCTAACTGGGAAATGCTCTTCGCGACCGTCGATGTGGATGCGCTTATCGTTAAGCGTAGGACGAAATTGAATTTCGTTGTGATGGCCAATGGTGAAGTCTCTGCCACCGGGTCCAGCCTTTTCGCCGGCTACCTGCTTTGCCGCCCGTTCGATCCGCTTAACGAACTTAACCCGACCGGCCTCTGCATTATACGGTGCCACATGAAAAAGCGCAGCTTGTTCTTCTGAGCTTTTGAACTTCGAATAATCTGGCATGATGACCTCCTGTTGAATTAAACTGAACCACGCTTGCCAAGGATCGGCGGCATTTCGCTGGCCATCTGATCCTCAATGAACGGCAGTAGGATGCTCTGAACACCTGCCACCCCGATGACCTTCACGATCAGATTGCCCGGAATGTCATTGGGCCAATACTTCAAATGGATAGCGAAAGTCGCAGGGTTTGCCTCGATAAGATGCTGACGCAGCCGTTCAGCAGCCTTCTCCGATTTGCCGACGTAGAGGCACCGGCTACCGAGACAGCCCTTACGCTTATTGACGCGAGCAAATGCCCGACGATCCTGCACGGGCAATGTCTTGTTCGCTGCCTTGTTGCCATCTACGACCTGATAGACGCGCTCCAACGGCACATCGTCATCGAAGCAGATCGCATAAACGGCCAGATGCTTCTTGCCCAACCGAGCAGCGATGGCGTCGCAATGCTCTTCCATCCGCTCAGTGCCGATGTCAGCCATGGGGATAACCCATTCAACCGGATCGAGAAGCGTCCCCTCTTCAAGCTGACCAGCCAACGTCCTGAGTGTGTCAGCCGTTCGCGCTATCAGATCGGGAAGCGTCGTCTGATCTTCTACTTCCAAAGCCGCTGCTATGACCTGCAAATCCGGTTCCTTAAAATGTGACGTGATGCGTTCTGTAAATATGAATTATGAACCAGACCCTAAAGCCACCGAGCGCCAGTGACAATCCCCTCCCATTGCTGATCCTAAAGGTAGCCGACTGGATCGACATCAAACCCTCCTCGACATTCGACACTCTTAAACTGGTCATAAACGCAATCGATGATCCAGAAGAGAACGAAAGCCTGAGCGATATGATGGACGTGCTTTTAGATCATAAAGGTGGATACGAGTGGAAGTTCCTAGATGAAGAACTCGATGACCCAGATATGAAGATCGTTGTCACACGGCACATAGGCAACGTAAAGGCATATCGACACATAGCGGCACTGTATATCAGAACACCCATGCTGAAAGCTGCGCTGAAAGACATACTTTAGATTACCCACTAAGCCATAAGCCCTGATATTCATCCCAAGATAGCATGGAAAGCCGTCAAGATACGGGCTTATGGCTGACTACCAGATTGGATGACCGAGAGACGCTTAGGGGCAAGCGAAAACGCGGTTTGATTTAAATAGACAGATGGACACAACGACAACAACGGGAGAAACCGTGGCGAAAGAACCGAAACCGAATGGTGCGATAGCCCTCAGTGTGAACGCCAAGGCTGCTGGCAAGGACATGCAGGTTAAGGCTAAACGCAAGCGGAAGCAGCCATATAGGCGAACTGAGAAACTGACCGAGGAAATCTGGGCAAGGCTGGCTGCCGGTTATTCACTCATTGAGATATGCGAAGATGAGAAGATGCCTGCGCGTGTCACACTGAATAAGTGGATGGCTGCCGATCCTGACTTTGAGAAGTTCATTGACGACGCCTACAAATGGAAGGCCCGCTATTTCGGTGAAGCCATCGAGAATGTCGCGTCCGGTGGAAGTCTCAGCACAGGCGACATCCGCCGTGACGAATTGAAGGTGAAGGCGTTGATGTGGCTTGCAGGCAAATACAATCGCAAGGTCTTCGGTGATGCTGTGCAGCATGAGGTCACGGATACGAGGCCGGTCATCAACCTACCCGCGCAGTTTGCTGGGTTCGGCTTGCCGGTTATTGATGTCCCTCACAGCCCCGTAGATCAGTCAGAGCAAGTTCAGCTACCCAACACGCCCGCCCTGCCCGTCTAGTTCTCATAGACAGCCTGAGGGTGTCGTTGGCACACAGGCACAATCGTATATGACTACACTCTACAGCGAGCCATTTGACCCCGGTTATCTGGCTCGCTTTAGACTTGATTTCCAGCCCATAAGATACAATCGCACATGGTCTTAGAGGCTAATGAGGAAGTCCATCATGCTCGTAGGCTATGCCCGCGTATCCACAACAGACCAAAGCAACAGCATCCAGACTGACACGCTCACTCAACATGGTGTGGAGAGACTGTTTGAAGAGCAACAGTCAGGCAAGACCGCTGACAACCGCCCCATCCTGCAACAATGTCTGGACTTCGTGCGTGAGGGCGATGTTTTGGTTGTGACCCGACTGGACCGCATTGCCCGCTCTGCCCGTGACCTGCACAATGTCATCCATACCCTCAATGCCAAGGGTGTGGGGTTCAGGTGTTTACAGCAAGGGGAAATGGACACGACGACCAGTCACGGCAAACTGCTGCTCGGCGTCCTCGCGCTCATGGCGGAGTTCGAACTGGACATTCGGCAAGAGCGGCAGCGTGAGGGCATCGTGAAGGCGAAAGCTGCCGGGGTCTATAAAGGTCGCAAAGCCACGATCAACCGGGATGAAGTCGCGGCGTTAAAGGCTAGTGGGCTTGGCCCCCGTGCCATTGCAAAGCAATTGAAGTGCAGCGAAGCATCCATCTATCGCATCCTACAACCCAGCCCCGTAGAAGCCCTGTAAGCACCACAGCTCCGTAGAGCTAACCGACAGCCCCGCTGATCCCGATGGGCTGCGAGCGGGCTTCTACGGGCATCAGTGATAGCATGGAGGGCGAGTGGTCGGACCCTTGGGGTGTATATCGACCTGTGTGTGGGGCGCTGCATGGCTAAGAAACTAAATTCCTCACTTTCTGAAACGGACCTTGTAGGAGATTTTTTCAAGTCTTGTATTCAGCTAATCGTCATCTCGACCTTTTCAATTATTTCTCGAAGATGAGCTGGCATAGCGTTTAACAGGGTCTCAGTAGTCTTGACATCGAAGCTGTAGGAAGGATCCAGCTTTACTTCCAACATCAAATTGCCGTTTCGCGTATTGATAACCCCGGCGTTACATCTGTATCTTCGATGAAAATGATCTGAGAGCTCTTTCACTTGATCCATGGTTGTAGAAGGCTTGAATACGAAATTATATTCGACCAGTTCATCATTTTTTAGAACGGCACCATGAGCGCGTCGATTGATTTCCCTCATCATTTCAATCTCAGAGGGGCGAGATAACCTCGCTTCTATCTGCGTTAGCCGGTCCAAAATAAGCTGCTCTGCCGGAACGACCTTCTTCGTTGGCTCCAAAACCTCGAACGTCCCAAACTCTTCGATAAACGATGTAAACGTGTCAGATTTTTTCTGCTCGTGAAGTCTCTGGATCCGATCTGCGAGCTTCTCGATGAAATCAGTTGTGTGATGGATATGCAGGTCACGCGGATAACCCAGATGCTCAATTACCTTCGTATCGAAGGGAATTGTATCATAGTCGTCTGTGATGATGACCACGGGCTGCTTGAACGTGATCCGCATACCCAGTTCGAACATGACGTTCGGATTTACGCCAGAGACATCGCAGACCACCACGGGATTATCGTAGAGGTTATTGATGATCCTACGCTGTATGACATCGCCCTCGAAACTATCGGAGACAATCTGAGGCGTCATGTCCGCCTTGATGATCGCGGCGTCGATTACCCGGCGAACGTCGATCCAATGGGCAGCATCGTACTTTGGTGGCATCGCTGCAATCGGCATGATGATGCCGCAGACTGGCTTTGCTTCTGTCGCCGCTTCTGCCGTTGGTGCCTTCGCCATTCATACCCCCTACTGTCGCGATATCCTTAGCGCGTTCATTCGAAATATAAAATGGTCATCGGTGCGGATTGCCCCCGTAATGATAACATGTCATGTCTCGACCATGGGGCAACGACTATCGCAATTCGCCACGCTGGCATCTAAGATGACAACCAGCAGTGCTATGAACCCCGGCTTAGTGTTTTGCTGCATTGTCGTGCCTATAGGGTTGCTTGGTGGAATATCTTTCTTCCATGTTGGACTTCCGATCCCCGGCACGATCTTCACCCTAATCGGCTGCTACCCGATCTTGATCGTAGGATGGCAGCTTGTTCATTTTACCAAAAAAGAACCTGACCGCCTCCAGCGTGAGCAGCACGTTGAAAAGATGCAGGAAATTCGCCATGCGCTTGCCGTGAAAGATCACGGCCACATCACGGAGATCCCGATAACCGGAGATTTGACCGGCAATCCCCAGTTGGAGGATCGCAGCAGTGAATAACTACCTTCTGTCCTACAACACGCTTTCAGGTCGCCCTAGCGAGGGACAATTGCTGAACCATGTCCGTATCAGTCGGCATGTGGAGCAGTATTACCAGCCGTTTTTCGGCACCTATATCATAAAGAGCGAGCAGCCGATTTCCGTCGTCACGGAAGGGTTCAAGGGGCTTTTTGAAGATGCCCCGTTCATGATGACGCAGCTATTCCCGCATGTGTCGGGTGGGTCACTCCCGCCAGACATTTGGCACTGGATCAACCACGGCTTTATTCCTGCGCCGCCCCCTCCGACCGCGCCGCCACCAGCTAACACGCTTGGTGGGCTGTTAGGACTGGCAACTGGTCGCCAGGACTGGAAAGGGTGAAGACGGCTTTCATTGCTTGACGTGAAGGCAGTAGGTCAGGCGCTACAGGCCAGCTTAAACAGCATGGCTTCGTCCTCATACTCGAATGCGAAAATCAGGTCGTCCTTTTCCTGAACTCCATGGAAGATGGCGTTACGGGGGCCAGTGTTGAGGTCATCCTTTCCCACGACATTATAGGCACCCACTTGCCATGTGCGAGGTCGGTCCTCTTTGGTCGAAACCCGAATTTCGACTTGTCCGCGCGCATTTTTTGCCAGCCAATCATGCATCTTGGAAATCTGGCTGCCGTCCTCGTAGGGGATGTTGGTCTGATATGTCATGGGATCAAAAATCCAACTTGAAGCTGGCCTTGATCGCAGTGCCGGGTGGCAAGGTGGCGATTTCCAGATTTTTCTCGACCATCACGTTAAGCATGATGGCCTTCAACTGATCCGCCATCGGAACAGCTTTCTCGTCCTTGTGGACTGTCGCGTCGGTACGAACACGATGCAGTTCTTGCTCCGCGTGGGTTTTTGCAGGCTCCAGCAGCGTGTCAATAATAACCTGACGGGCAGCGGCCTCAGGATCAGCAGCCTTGGCAATTTCGGGATATTTCGAGAGATCGACGTTGAACGAGACGTTGAATTTGGACGACAAAATGGCCCCCTTTGATGGTACGACTGCTCTAAAAGGCTACTGGTTAAAGGACTGTTGCTTGCAGACGCTACTACGCTGAGAGGATGAAATTCATTGGATCGTCGGGCCACGATTGTCGCACGGCCGCAACTGAATTATTCCAGCGAATATCCTGTCTCGGACTGGACATACACAAGCCACGGCGTAAACGGTTCCAATTCAAATTCTGCGTACTCTTAAAGGTGATGTTACTCATGAATGATGTCGAACTGGCAGAGCATCAATTGCTCGTCTCGCTATTCATCGATTATCATGTCAATAATGGTCGATGGTTTGATCGCGCACTAGCAGCATCTGATTACAATGTATCAATTAGCGAGCATTTATTTTCATCTTTGTCGTACAGTTTTCAAAAACGCGGATGGACTGAAGTCACTGAATGGAATGACCAAGGTGATTTGAAAGCCGCGACAGCGATCCGGCCAGACGCTTATGCTGAAGTCCAGTCCCAAATACTTCGCTCGCTGGATGCCGACACATTCCTTGTTGATGCTGCAACGAAGCGCATAACTACCGACGCACAGGATATTGACGAGAAGCTAATCCCATGCAGTGAAGGCTGGTGGCTAGCGACAATTGGTCCAAAAGCTGTGAAAGCAGAGCCTTCGCCAGTAGCATCGCATCCGGCAGTCAATCACGCAGGGCGGGACATTTACAATGGGCCGGTCACGATGACCAACAAAGATGCGGCTCAGAGCGCCGATGGCTGGACGCGTTGGGGGGTATATATTGCAATAGCCGGATTAGCGCTCTCAGCAGCAGTCTGGTATTTCTCAGCCGATTTTCCACTGAAACTCAAACCTGCGGAAGCTCAAATAGATCCGGCGAATGTGCGACATTAGGTAGGCGTTTCGAGGCAGTTTGAATCCTAGTTAGTCAGGTATGAAATCATAACGCTCTGCCTCGATGATGACACCCTCACACTCGAACTGCACAACCTCATCGAACTTACGATAGAACAGCGCGTGATCTGCTACATGTATGAACCCCTCATCGCTGTCCCAGTGCTGGGCATCAAGCTCTACAAATCGGGTCAGGTCATCTACGAGGTCATCTAGGGCAACAAACATCTGCACAAACTCCACTGTGTCCGTGCCAGACTATTTGCGCTCACCTGACTGCCCGCGTCATCCACTCATTGACTATCTGGTGATTTTTCTGACTGTCGCTTTCTGCCATACGACCTGACCGGCTCTGTCATCGCTCTGTCCATCGTCCATCCCAGACGATTGATCCGGCCCAATAGGCAATCACTCGACATACCGGCTTGCGCTGCCCATTCGCTGACGTGACGCCTGACGCCCTGCCATTCGATGAAGTATTGCTTGGGGTAGCCTCTTGCTGCCGTGCGCGGTGTGTCGCCTAGCGCCTCGTCTAGCGTCCATCCGTAGGTCGTGAGACGATGCGACATCGCCGTAGGGCTGATGCCCTTATCGCTGGCCCATTCGCTCATCGTCTTGGTCACACCCCTGTATGTGATCGGCTCCATGCGGGGTTGATTGGGAGCAGGCTTGCGTATCATGTTGAGGTTCTGCTCGCTGCGCGTCGTCCATCGACAGTTGCCCACATGATAGCCCTTGCTATGATCAAGACGGCCTAGAACGTGATCCAGTGACGGGCGCTTGCCCATATCGTCTAAGAAGGTCTGGAAGCTATCATACCATTCGTCACTGACCGTGATGCCGCGTTCCCCATACTTGGGATAGAACGGATGCTTCTCGTTCCGGCAGCGGTGACGCATGTTGTTCCATGACTGCCATTCAGGTTTGTTGTCTCGGCATACGCCCTTTTCTGTTCTCGCCATTATACCCCTGAGCCGTTGACCAGCTTCCTCTATTTTTTGTTCGTATTGATATTTATAAAGCAGGGATAATTGGACTTGTGAAGTATTCGCGGAGCCACACATTGGCGTGGCAGAAGATGTGGGGGACAGAGTGATTAAGGCATTGAAATATGTCGGCGGAGCAATTTCGTCCACCGCCGGGAGCGTCGCATCAGGGGCGAAGTCCGTTCTTGTCGGAATCGGTAAGGCGATCCGTGAATCTGAGGATCGGAGAAAATCGGAACGGCTCGCTTCGCTTGGTTCTTTCAAGCAGGTCAAGAATGGCGTTGACTGTGATGTCAGTGCCGCTGAGTTCCTCGCCCATATCGATGTGAAGTGGATTTATGCTACCGGCGCGTATTCCAATCATCTTACCGGAGAGCGGTATCTGGTGCGAGAACGAACGTCCGCAGTTGATGCTTTTCAAGCATCCGAAGGAACAGTATTCGATCAGGATCGTGACAGTAACTTCACCCCCAGTGACTATTGCCATGGAATCCTGTTCAAAAATAAGGATGGGCGGCTATTTTTGATCACATTCAGGGGAACGCAAACTCTTACGACTTTTGCCGATGAAACTGAAGAGAGGCGTTGGTCCGAGGAACACATGAGCTACGAAGGATATAAGGCCCTTTACAGCTAGAGCGATAGACATGGCAATCGTCGCGATCATTGGCTTGGGTATCTTCTGGCTATATTTTTCGGCCTATTTTGCGGATCGTGGACTGCACATCAGATCAAGGGGATCGCTCAGGTATCAGCGCCGGAAAGCGCGCCGCATGGGCGTGGATGCCGATCAAGTCGATGTCCGGCCCCGAAACGCGAACAAACCAATTCCCGATCCACGGCACGGTAGCCATGTGGAAGGCGTGAACCGGATTTTGGCGTCAACGCTGCTGATGCTCGTAGGACTGCCCGCGATTGTGATCGCAGCGCTGCTTGTGAAGTACGTGCCGGATATTGGATGGCCGCTTGCGCTCGTATTGTTAGGCGCGACCGGATGGCTAATTTATCGGCGCAAAGCATGACGAGCGCCTAACCGTCAGATCGGAAAGCGCTCGTCGTCGTCGTAGCTAGCCAGCGTGACGAGCCGCATCTGTATGCTCGACCTTGCCCTGCCCATTTCGTTTGCGATTTGGGCCAGCGACAGGCCCGCTAGGCGCAATTTCTCAAGCTGGGCATCCTCGGCCTCGGTAAATCGTCGGCGGGGCTTAACGGGCTTCATAGACCGGCCTCCCGCTTTGCCTTCGCGCGAGCGCGGCTAGCCCTTGTGCGCTCTTTCGATGACGCGGCTTTGCTAGGCTTGTCGCCCAACGGAGGACGACCCGGCTTAATTGGTTCACTGATGCCGTGGTCCAACTTCTCGACCACGCAACCGGGGAACTTGCCCGCGATCCATTCGGCACCTTCCTTGCTGCCGACGATCACGCGCACAGGAGCGACCGCATTGGGATCGCGCAAGCTACAGCGCATCATGGCCTGATAGTCGTTCTGCCAAGATAGCGTGGCCTGTGCCTGCTCCGACGATATCCCCAGCTTGGCTAGAAAGCCGTATGCGGCAGTTTTACGGTTCATAGCGCTCAAGAGTGCGACATTATGGACCCGCTTGTAATGGGCCTTATCCAGCCCGTGAGATACACCGGGCAAGCGGGCATCATAGTCGAAGCCGCTCGGCATTGCGGTCGCATTCGCCTGCCACAGAAAAGGGATGCCTTCCCAATAGCGCGCAACGAAATCCGTGACCTGATCGAAAACTGTTTCGCCGCTGTCGTCCTCGCTTCCCAGATGACGGCGGCTCATCCTGCCATCGAACAAATAGCCGATGGTCAGACGCTTGCCGTTTTCATGGGTTTGGTAGCGCAGCTTGTCGCCCATGTCGGGATGAAGCTGCCACGCGACGTTCTGGATAGCTTCCCAAATGACGAACATCTCGGTTTCGGTGATGTTCGCGCCCATGAAGGTCGTGCTGGCGTAGCCCCGTGCAAACTCCGGCAGCAAAACGGCAAATACATCGATCCTACCGCGTGTGTCGGGGTTCTGTATGAGGTCCGTATAGGTGTCAGCCGCGACAAGGACGAGATGCTCGCCGGACAGCATGGTCGATACCAAGCGATTGAAAGACGCGATGTTCTGATCTTCTTTGGCGTTGATCTGGATGGCTTCGAGTGCCGCACGATTTCCCGGCGTCAGGACCAGCAGACCACCGGGCAATTCCTCGGTCGCGATGTGCTGGGTTGCATGGCTATGCGTGACCGCGATTTTTAGGTCGATGTGTTCCATAACCGACGGCACTTCGTCACAGACCATGTGCCAGAACTTCCTCATCGTCATCGGCAGGCGCTTGAGCGTTTCGTGCGTGACTAGTAGGATTTCGCCTTGGTGGGGCTTGGCATCATTCAGATGTTCAACGGTGCGCGCTGAAACGCGGTCATTGCGCTTCTTGCCATAGAGTGCAGTGACGTTCGCATCTGGATCGAGGCGCTTGATCTGCTTCACAGTGTCGCGGATCAGTTCTTTCGTGGGCTGCGCGATCAAGACCTTCTCGTTCACTGCGGCGCGCTCGATTGCCCAGTGGGCCAATTGATATGTTTTGCCTGATCCTGCAGGGCCGGGCTGATAGTAAAAAGTGTCCATAGTGTGATGCTCCAAATAAGAACCCCAGAGGGAGCATCACCAACCTCTGGGGTTCCACGAAATCCCCTCTGTTCGGGGAAGCCGATAAACTCGTTAGAAACGCTATCGTGTGATGCTCTGCGTCCCACATATTTAGCAAATTCGGTCGAGAAACGTCATTTAAGAAACGACGTGGGGACTGTCAGGATTTCCGTGTGTGACCGGGCATAATGGCAACAAGGAGTCCCACGACGTGTAACGACGCTCTGGCTCTAGATTGATGTAACACTAAACTCTTTATTAATAGATTTAATCGTTACACCTGAACTCCTGACTAAAAGAAAGGCATCTGGTTGGGGCTGGGTAGTTGAGCAACGCAGTGAGCGACAGCGATCAAGTGCGGAAGCTACCCATGACCAACTTGATGTAGGTATGTCCTACGCGAAGTCCTGAGCGTTGGACTACCTCAATCGCGTGGCCATATGTGTCGGCTATCTGCCCATGTGTCGGGGATCAGATATCGAAGGGATAAGTCGGAACTGATGGCATGACTGCTTCGCAGTCCTACCAGCAATTCAGATATAAGCCTCTGACCTACATGCTCACTCGTTCGCATTCCGGCAGGACTTATATCTGATTGCGACTTCTCGAATGAGATAGTTCTGAGCTGATAAGTTGATCGACCTACAACTCAGAACGCACGCCTTCCCATGTATCCCTACGAAGTAGGACCAGAGCGTCGTTACAGCCCCGTGTAAGCCCGCCCCGACACCACGGCACAGTGTTACCCCGATGCCATGATGTCGCTGAGACAGGCTCCTAGAACATCACAATCTGTCGAAACGAACCCTGATCCGTTGCTCAATCGTCCCGTCGTGAATGACAGTTATACCCTCGGCTTCCAAGGCGTCACGGATCATCGCGGCATCGCCTTGCCACATGAGCATCAGCTCGCCGGTCGCAACAGCGTCGGCTAAGTCCTGACCATGATACCAGACGCAAAGATCGGCATCTTCACATGGGATTGCGGCCCAACCGCAAGTGCGACAGCATTGCCAGTCCTGCTCGCACCTATAGCCGTTGATGCGGAGCCGATTGAATGCCCTCTCGACTGCTGCTGACTTGGGATGCCATGCCTCTTCCGCCTGAACCTCCATGAGCGCGATGTTGAGCACGTCGGTGAGGTGAGCCAGATTAAAGTCATCCGCCCCATGCTCTCGAAAATGAACCTCCGCGATGCTCATGATTGCCATATTGGCACTCTCTTGCGCCCGAACGTCAGCCGTCAGCCACATGGGATCGCCATCGTCAGGTTGGCTCGTGGGCATGATAATCATCTCGCTCATGCTTCGTCCTCCCCGTTGATCCGGTCCCGCAGTTCTGGGTTCAAGTCCGCAAGATCGGGAAAGGCCAGAAGCAAATCCGCCAAATCCTCCGTGGACGGCATTTCCAGCCAAGGCCCGCCATCAGGTGCGAGATTGATCCAGGTCCAATCTCCGGTCGCGTTCGCCTCGCACCATCGCCAGATTGCCCAGCCTTCCTCTGAACCCGCTTCGATGACCTCGTAGCCATCAGGGAACAGGTACGATCGACCAAGCGGCGGCACGTTGACTACCAGCAGATTGCCTTGAACGATTTGAAGCATCGCCTGACGCCGCAGCCCTTCCGGTCGCCAGACTGTGTTATGGCCATTGACCCACACGCCATTGCGCCGGTCGCGCAGCATCGCGCTGGTATCCTCGCTTGGACGCCAATCGTTGCCTAGATCGCGGAAAGCCCCTCCTGGCGGATCGAGCATGGTGATTTCCTCGCCGGTCGCACGATCACGAACCAGATAAGCAGACACGTCCTCATCGGCATCTTCG
Source organism: Sphingobium limneticum (assembly GCF_008710165.1). Lineage (NCBI taxonomy): Bacteria > Pseudomonadati > Pseudomonadota > Alphaproteobacteria > Sphingomonadales > Sphingobiaceae > Sphingobium > Sphingobium limneticum. The sequence continues at coordinate 250,235 of NZ_VYQA01000005.1, forward strand.
TCGGTGTCGTCCTCGTCCATTTCCTCGAAGGCTGACACTGCGTCATCAAACGCCTCGTCGGTGAGCAGCAAGGCGACCAGCGACGATTTGCCTTTCACCCTATCGACCATCAGCCCCAGACTATCCGGGGTGGAATAGAGATAGCGCAGCTTCCGCGACATCATCTCCCCACCAGCGACGCCAGTGAGATCAAACTGCGCTTGATCGCCCTCCGTCCTGATCGTGGCCTTCTTGCAAGGACCAAGGACGAGTGACCGCACATTCTTTTGATCGAAGGTCGGTTTGTCGGCTTCAAGCACCATAAAGAATATGGGACGACCGAGGCCGAGGCGAACTTCCTGCTGCGCGGGGACGCGAAACTGATCGAAGTTCATGGGAACACCTTTCGGAACGCCACGAGGTCGCTGGGCAGAGCCATCCGAACAAGCAATTGATCGCCGGTATCAAGTGTTTCGACGCCGAAGTTGAAAGGTCCACGGTTACATTTCATGATCCAGTCCACCTTGTCGGAAACCACATTGCCCGTTCCCTTGGGATAGGCTTGCGCTGCCACAAACTGACCGTTGATCGTGGCGTGACGAAATTCGACCACAGGGCCGAGGACTATGATCGGAGCCATCCACGCGGGTTTGGAAACCCATGGGGTAGTGCGGGGCTGGATGATGTCGCGCCATTCGATGCTCATGCGCCCGCTCCCCGGTTCGAGAGAAACGCGGCTTCATCAGCTTCCGACTGGAACGCTGCCAGCACGTCATATTCATCAAGCAAAATGCCGTCGCCTGTATCGCGACGTGACCACCAGATCGAATAGCCGTTACGACAATTGGCCGCGATCCAGTCGATGACTTCATTGACTTCAGAAAGGTAGTCGCCCCGCAGGCCGGTTGTGAAATAGCCGCCAAGGGGATCGACGCCCACTGCCAAGCAATCAACTGTGCCGATGACGTGAGACTTTGCTATGCGGCCATTGACCAGAACAACCGACCGGAGATGCCACTCTCGATACACCACAGTTGGGCATTCTGCTGGCATCCGGTTCAATGCCTCAAGCTCACCCTCGGCATCGCCGAAGATATCGTTCAAGGCTTCGACAAAATCCTCTGGATATGCCGACAGGGGAACTGCTGTGTCTGGACCGCCTTCGAAATCGTCACAAATGACGATATGCGGCTCAACAGGAATTTGAATTTGGGAATTGCCGTGCGAAATGTCGCTCATAAGAGCCTCCTTGGTCAGTTGCGGATACGTCACGGTGACGCACGAAGGCCGTGGACAAATGCCGATTGGCAGATGGCTCAGGGCCGTCGATCTCCGAACTGAGCAAGTGAATGCTGACTAAGCGTCGGCTTCGGCTCATTTCGTGACAGCCGTATAACCGCACCCTGCCAAAACGGCAAGAGAAATCTGTAATTAAATTGAATAAAATCATGCCGTTGGCGTGTGCCGCCCTAGTGTAAAGGAACGCGCACATACGCGCGCATATAAGACACACACACCACGCCGACTATTTCGCCGGTCCCTTTCGCCACGCGATACCGTGCCGGTCGCACCAATCCCCATAGGTCGTCTTGCTGCCCTTGCTGATTTTCAGGTTCGGGTTCTGGAAAAGGATTTCGATGCTGTAATCTGGATGCTCGGATTTGACGGCGAGTATCTTCCGGCGATCCGCCGCGTCGAATAAACCCTTCGCCTCCACGATCCGCTTATTCGCCACATCGACAAAATCTGGGAGGTAGCTGCATGTGAGGGTGTAGGTCAGCTTCAACGGCTCGTATGCGAAGCCCGGTCCAAGATCAGAAGCGCACCGGGCCTCATAGGAATTGCGATAGCTGCTCATTTCGACACCAGCCCAGATTTATACGGGCCGCCCCACCACGACAGCACCTGCTGCCTCATGCGTGGATCGAACGACAGGTGAACCCAGCGGTTCTTTTCCATTATAAGCTGATCGAACTTGATGCCCGATGCCACGATGGCACGGCAGATCGTCATCGGATCGCCGAACGCGGGGCAGACGAAATCGACGGCGTAGCCCTGAGCATGTGCCGATGTTGGTTTGCCACCGACTGCCTTATTGACGGCTGCGCTCCGAAACCCGCTGTTCACGCGGATCGGCGCGGCCAGCAACGCCCTGACGGGTTCCATGGCCTGCGCGGTGGCGGTCAGGCGAGCAAGCTGTTGAGGGTTGGGATTGTTAGCCAGGCCGCTTGTCGTCACGGTCATTTCGGCCAAAGTAAAATGCTTGGATAATTGGGTCATGCCCTATTTACCGAGCCTGTCGCACCCGCAGACGCCCGTGTGGCGCTGATACAAAGAGGGGCGCACACTGGCGCCCCTGTGTAGGTTTATGCTGTAGCGGGCTTATTTGCCGGGCTTGCGCCTGTTGCTGTAGTTGGCCGCGATCTTGTTGAGTTGCGTGTCGAAATCGCCCTTCTCGACATCGGCAATGACCGCCTCGATCACAGCGGCAAACTCCTTCTTCTCCATCACGACCTCGCGCTTACCGGGCAGCAGTTCTACGGCCATGTTACCCATGCGAGCGCTGAACTTCACCTTCTCGCCCTTGACCTCAAAGTGGCGCTTCCCGGCCTTGTTGTTATCTTTGAAAAGCGCAAGCTGTGAGCGCAGATTGCCGACAAAGCGTTCGCGGGGTGTGGCCTTGCTGGACGAGGAAAAGTCCGAACCCTCTACCGACTTAACGATCTGCTTCCAGTTGGTCATTTGATCTACTCCAATGTGTCAACAGCGCCTCGCTGTCCCACACTGTATTGCGTCGTTTGTTAGGCCAATCATCCACTTTATCACCTCTTCTGTGAACTCTTTGGCGTTGACAGACTGCGAGACATTGGAGGCAACCAGAACGGCTTACTGCCCTCGGTAAATACCGACATGGCACGAACAAAGAAGACCGCACAAGCGGCAGCACCATCAGCCCCGGCAGCACCCACATTCACGCTCAGGAAGCCTCAAGAGGGCTTGCTGGAACTTCTGCAAAGCAATGTCCCGAACGTCCTTGCTGCTGGCAGTTCGCGTGTAGGCAAAAGCTGGCTCTATATGATCTATATCCTGCTGCTCTGTGAAGAGTATCCGGGTAGCCGTCATGGGGTGTTCCGACGCAATCGAAACGCATGTGAACGCAACCTCTTCAAGCTGACGCTCTTTCAAGCCATGAACGCCCTTGGGCTATCCGGCTATCTCGCTAAGAGCATCGACAAGTCGGCACTATCTGTGACCTTCCCCAACGGCTCAGTCATATCCTTCGGTGGCCTTGATGAACACAACCGAGATCGCGAACTTGGAAGTGAATATCAGACCATATGGATGAACGAAGTCTCGGAGTTTGATTATCAGGACGTAGAGTTTCTAAGAGGTCGTCTCTATGGAGAGATACCTCACAAGACGACCGGCATTCCACTCCGCCATCGAATGCTCTTCGACTGTAACCCAGACACGTTCGATGACTGGGATTATAAGCTGTTCGTGCTGGGTATTCATCCCCTCACGAAGCACCGGATACAGCACTCTGAGGACTATGCCTATCATCGGATGATAACCGACGATCAGGAATATATCAGGCGAAACGCTGACCAGTCGCCGGAATGGAAAGAACGCTTCATCTATGCGAACTGGCAGTCCAGCAACCCCAATGCCCTGTTCCCGAAGAAGCATATCAATGACCACCGCTTTTATGGCGATCTATCCGAACTGCGCTTCAAGCATGTCGTTGTTGGCGTTGACCCTGCCGTGACCGCGCACGAGAATAGCGACTACACGGGTATCGTTGTCGCAGGCATCACCTTCGATGGCCACACCTATGTGTTGGCCGACCGATCAGTCCGAAAGCACGATTGGGAACAAGATGTGCTGCAAGCCTATGACGATTTCGAGGCGGACGAGATTGTCGCTGAACGAAACAACGGCGGTGATCTAGTTAAGAAAGTCATCTACCAAGCACGAAACAATGTGAGCGTCACGCCTGTCTGGGCATCCCGTAAGAAGCAGATGCGCGCCAAGCCAATCGCAGACAAATATCGAGAGGGCCGCGTCCATCACGTTGGCGGCGATATGAGTGAACTGGAAACCCAGATGTGCGCTTTCGACCCTGAGAAGAAAGATCGTTCCCCTGACCGTATGGACGCACTCGTATGGGCGCTTTGGGCGCTCTTCGAAATCGGCAACACCTCTGGTCCGGTGACCTACAAAGCGGTCCCACAAACTGGGTATTACCGATAAGTCTTTTCTTGATTTCCACTCCATATGGCTTCGTATGTCCTGAGGCACATAACCCAGAAAGGACGTGCCTAAAATGGAATGGACAAAGCATATTCGCCCCAATGATCTGCAACAGCTAATCATAAATTGGGAAGAGCAATTGCCCCTCAAAGGGACAAGCGGTGAACGGGATTATATGCCGGTCATCAAACTCTTTAATCCGGTTGGGGCTGGCACATGGCTCATCACAGAATGTGACAATGACGGGTTAGCTTTCGGGCTGTCCGATTTGGGCTATCCAGAGCTTGGATATATCTCACTTGAGGAAGTGTTCAGCGTTAGGCTGGCAGCCGGACTGATGATTGAACAGGACGTTCATTTTGCGGCGAAGCACACGCTCAGTGAATATGCTGCGCTGGCCCGCGAGAAGGGACACATCACAGCTTAAACGATAAAAGCCAGTGGACCCTACGCTGGTCCACTGGCTCTTAACACATAGTAGGAGGCCCTAAGCTCTTCGGGCATACATACTTATCCCTCCAGCCAACCACTAAAATAGCCACAGGTAAATAGCGGACACTCATTTTTAGGTGACCGCATGACAGAACAGAACATCCAGTGCGAAAGGCTCAGTCGCCACGCTCCACAAGTTAAGAAGGTCCGAGATTTCGTAGCCGGTGAAACTGCCGTCAAAGCTGCGCTAGACCTCTATATGCCCGTTCCGTCAGTCGGCATGAACCCCCTCAGTCAGTCGTTTAAGAACTTCCTGCGCAGGACATCATTCTTCCCTGCTGCTGCTCGCGTCCTTGATGGATGCTTGAGCCTCGTATTCCAGAAAGACCCGGTGCTGGTCAGCGAGACGGTCGCGCAGATCAAGGACAGCATCACATATGACATGGAGAGCCTAGAACTCTTCGCTGAAAAGCTGGTCAGTGAAACGCTGCAAACCAATTATACTGGTGTCCTTGTCGATGCTCCCTCAGATGATGAGCGCCCAGCAAACCTCAATGGGCAGAACGCCGTTGATCTTGGCTACCATCCCTTCCTGAGCCTCTATCCGTTCGAAGCCATTTTGGATCATCGCGTTGGTCGCGTCGGCAATAAGCAGGCATGGACATACGTTAAGCTGAGTGACGGCGAACACAAGTATCGCGAATTGCGTCTCACCGCAGGCATCTACAGCGTGACGGTTCACGAACGCATTGATGGTCAGGGCGAATATCAATCCACTACCGTTATTCCGAAGCGCGACGGCAAGCCTCTCGATTTCATTCCGTTTAAGCTGGTCACGACGAAGAAGGACCGCTGGCCGACGAAGGCGCTCATTGATGACGTTGTGAACGTCAACTGCAACCACTACATTCTAGAAGGCGATCACGCATCTGCGCTGTTCAATTGCGCCGGTCCACAGAAGGTCGTCGTTAATCCTGCGAAGCAGACCGACGCCGATGGCAATCCAATTGCGAATGAATACCCTGCTGGTTCTGACCATGTGTGGGAAATTCATGGCGCTGGTGGTGAAGGTCAGCAGGCCGGTGTCCACTTCCTAGAATTTACTGGCACAAGCGTTGTGGCAATCCGCGAACAGCTAAAGGAATTGAAGAGCCAAATGTCGGCTCTGGGTTCCCGCATCTTGCAAGACGAGAAAGCCGCGCCGGAAGCAGCCGAAGCCCTAGCAATCCGTCGCACCTCCGAAAATGCCACCATCGTCGGCCTAACCCGCTCCGTGGCGAAGGACTTGGAAGAGGTGCTGCGCTGGCTTGCATGGTGGATGGGCGCGGCGAACAAAACTGACCCGGCAACCCGCTTTACACTGAACGTCGATCTCGTTCCGGCAAAGCTGACGCCGCAGGAAGTTACCGAAATCCGCAATCTCAGGGTCGCCAGTGCATATACCGCCGAAGAGGAATTCTACGCGCTGCGCGATGGCGGTTGGCACGCCGACACCCTGACATGGGAAAAGCACAAGGCAGCGATCGACGCGGAGGTGATCGACCAGCCCCTAGCATTGCCGTCCATCGGGGCTGAGTAATGTCCAGCGTCAATGGCCGCTTGCAGGACATGGCAATCCGTCATGCCTATGATGCCCAGCGCTACAGCCGTGGGCTTGCGGCCGAAATCGTTGACCTGCTCAACAGCGCCGATCAGGATTTGCTCGATAAGCTGGCTGTTCGCCTTGTCCGCATTACCGAACGCGGACTGGATACAGGACCAGCCACGACCAAGCGCATCAATCAGATGCTGGCCGATCTGCGCGTCATCAACAGCACAGTTTATAAAAAAGTCGCTGCATCCCTGACCGACGAGCTGGTTGAGTTCGCCGGGGTGGAAGCAGAGTTTCAGGCGTCGTCGCTGGCGAAGGCTCTCCCGATCCAGATTGCGACTACAGTTCCTGCCCCTGCCCTGCTGCGCTCCCTTGTTACGACCTCCCCAATGGAAGGCCATCTGCTCAAGAGTTGGACTGACGGCATGGAAGTCGGGCGTATGCAGCGCATCGAGGCGGAAATCCGCATGGGCATGGTAGCCGGCGAAAGCACCGACAAGATCGTGCAGCGCCTAAGGGGAACCCGTGCCAACGGCTATGCTGACGGCATCCTGCAAAAGTCCCGTCGATCCGCGCAAACGGTCGTTCGCACCGCAACCGGGCATATCAGCAATGTCGCCGCGCAAGCGACATGGGAGGCCAATTCCAATGTCGTGAAGGGCTGGCAATTCCTTGCGACCTTCGACAGCCGCACGACTGTTACCTGCGCCGGTCTATCGGGCCAGGTCTTCCCTATCGGCAAAGGTCCGATGCCTCCGCGTCATCCAAACTGCCGATCCCATTCCCTCCCTGTCACCAAATCCTATCGTGAGATGGGCTTAGACCTAGACGATGTGCCTCCCGGTGATCGCGCCAGCATGGACGGCCAAGTTGCCGGTGATCTGCGCTTTGACGATTGGCTGACGAAAAAGGGCGACAAGATGCAGGACCAGATACTTGGTCCGACACGCGCCCAGATGTTTCGTGACGGCAAGCTGAAACTGGCAGACCTGATCCGTGATGACGGCAGTGTCCTGACCTTAGAGCAGCTACGCAAACGCCTCTCCTGACCCCGCCGGTAAATACATTGCTGGTTCGGCCAGCAAGAACGCGGTTCGGCCGCAACCACAACGGCTACGGGCCGGAGAGGATGACACAATGACAGAACAAACTACTACCACCACTGATGCTTTGGACGAAGATACTTCCGGTCTGAAAGCTAAGAACGCTGACCTAGTTAAGCGCCTCGCTGCTGCACAGAAGCGCGCAGAAGATGCAGAACGAGAGAAGACTGAGGCAGAAGAGAACGCAGCGAACGAAAAGCGCAGTGATCTTGAAAAGGCTAACAAGCAGATTGAGAAGCTGACAAAAGACCTAGCGACAGCAAATGGCGCAACCGCCGATGCCACCAAGGCACTCCATTCCTACAAAGCTGAGACTGAAATCGGCAAGCTGCTTGTCTCTCACAAAGTCCAGCCTGACGACGCCCCCATGGTGACTGCATACATCAAAAGCCTGATGGCAATTGATGACGACGGCAATCCCACTTTCGAGGGCAGTGACGCAGCTACGTTTGGGAAGGCCTACTTCACGGGAGCAGGCAAGCGATACACCGCAGCACCAGACAACAGCGGCGGCGGCTCAACCGGATTTGACGGCACTAAAGCGCCACGCATGACGGCTGATAATATGAATTGGTCTGAGTTAGCGAAAATCCATCTCAACAATCCAGAAGAGGCAAGAGCAATTGCAACAGCAGCGGGCAAGGACATTGGATGAAGTGCGTTCAAAAGAGGCAGTCTAGATGACGTGAATAAATACTGGGCGACAGGAAAACAGTTGTCGCCCGGTTCCACTGTTGGGCCGGAAAACCCAATAAGTGGAGACAACACATATGGTGAACACCCGCGATAACACGCTTACTCTAGACGACTTCGCAAAGCTGCCTACTGGCCTCGTCTGGGGTGCAATCGAAGAGCAGTATAATGCTGGCACCAACCCATTCCGTGCCGCAGGCGTCCTGACCAACTCGTCCGTAATTTCAAACTCACTGACAACCGGCACTGGCATCCGTACTGAGGTTCAGTCTTGGAACGACCTTCAGTATGTCGAAAGCAACGTCACTAACTCCAATCCTGAAGATCATGCAACTCCGCTGAAGATGGATACGGCCCTATGGTCGGCTGTTCGTCGCCACGCCTCGATGGGCGTTGCAGGTATGAACCTCACGCAGGATTTCACCGCACAAGACCCGCTCGCTGTTCTGACCGCTCGCGTTGCGAACTACAAGAACACTGACGAATTGACCCACGTTTTCGCGGTCCTTGATGGCCTGATCGCTGGCGACGCAACGGCCAAGAAGTTCACCTACCAGATGGACACGCAGTCCATCGATATCAAGCAGGTTCTTAGGGCTGTTCAGGCTAAGAAGGGCGACAATGCAGGCATTGTTACCGCTTTCGGTATGTCGTCCGCAAACTATCTGGACCTCCAGCTTGCAAACGTGATCGACAATGTGCCTGCAAGCCAGTCGGACGTGTCGTTCGCCACAATCGGCAACGGTCGCTTCAAGCTGACCATTGATGACCGTTTTGGCGATAACATCGTCGGCCTTGGCACCGGCATGTTCCATGTCGGCTCGGCTCCACAGGCGCGCAAGAGCGTTGAGGTCAACAGCGTGGGTAGCGCCGGTAAGGGTTCGGGCGTTGAAACCGCATGGTTCCGCTGGAAGAGCATCGTTCACCCAATGGGCTTCAAGTACACCGGCGAGTTCGAATCCGAAGGTGGTCCAGCGTTCGATGAACTAAGGGTAGCAGACGCTTACACTCTTGCGACCGACGCAAAGAAGCTGCCGCTGGTCATCATCAAGCCCGGCGCATAAAACAGGACAGCCCCGGCGCTACGGCGTTGGGGCTATCCCATGAGCGGTAAATACCTCGCGAACAGACGAGGTATGCAATGGCAATCACACTTGAACAGATTAACCCGGTCCTAGAGGCTCGCGGATTGCCCACTGCAACCGCACATCAGTTAGCCGCAGCGCAGGATTATGCGCTTGGCTATTACTCCATCCCCTATTCCGTCCTTAACGCGGATGAGCCAGCAGAGCGCCTGATCCTTGGTATCGCGTTGCTATCGGCTCAGGCACCCTTCACCCATGCAGCAACCGCGCCTCTGACGAGCAGCGAGATTAAATCGGCATCCGGCGCAAGCGTGAAGAAGGACTTTGCGGACGCCCCTACCGATCCCTACCCTGTAATTTCGGGCATTCTTGCCCCTTACAGCGCCAACACGCGCCCGTCGGGTATCTCTTTCGGGATTAGCACCCGATGAGCTTTTATGATGATCTGAGGGCCGGTGTAGGACCGGGCAGCGAAATTGAGGCGACATTCGGCGTCCCTGCCATTTTGACGCGAACGACTGGCGGCGTGAAAGACCCGGATAGCGGCAACGTATCCAGCAAGACGATCACTCCACATAATGTGAATGTCGCAAAGCGCACCGTCGAAATCACCGTCAAGGATGGCGGCAAGGCGGAAGCGACCGCATTCGACATTTGGTTCGAACCCCTCCCCGGCGATGTCATCACCTTAGCGGGTAAATCATATCGCGTGGCATCTGTTGAAGCTGACGAGCCTGACGGCATCCCGATTGGCTGGATAGCTGTAGTGGGGTCAGGGTCATGAAGATCGACTTTTCAGACATCGAGTTCAACATGGACGAGGACATTGAACTGACGGAAGCGCAGCTTCTTGAGTATGTCCAGAAGACCACGTTAGACGCACAACGCGACCTCATTCTCGCAACACCAATCAGGGACGGCACTGCGCGTCGTGGCTGGGTATCGACCACTCCATCCAAGCCATATGAAGAAGGCGTTATCGAGAACAATGTCGAATATATCAGCAGTCTGAATGACGGCTCATCGAAACAAGCCCCGGCCAATTTCGTTGAGAATGTGGTCGAGCGTTACAATCAAACCGGGGGAGAATAATGCTCAGTCAAGATCGTATAACACTTAATCGCAGGATGCGCCTTGCGTTGGCAGAAGATGCCCCATCACTGACGTTCCACATCGCAGATGACGACTACGAACTGAACGAGAATGAAATCTCTGCCGTGTTCGCGTTCAATCCAGATGCATCTACCCTACTGACTATCAGTAGTTCGAATGTCTGGCAGCAACTCGGCATCGCGACGTTGCAGATCATGCAGCCAAAGAGCCTCGTCATCGGTGCAGATGAATTGAACGCTTGGGACATTGCTGATCTAGGCATGTCTGCATTCAAAGGATGGCGTAGCGATGACTTCGCAACAGAGGTTTCCCAATTCTCAGTCCAGCGCATTCCAAATGACAAGTATCTGCAAGTGAATTTGCTCATCTACTGGCGCTCTAAGCGCGCTACATAAAGGCGTCCAAACCGCCTTCCGGTCCATCTCTCGGTAAATATCAGGAGGCCGATACAGCCTCCTAATTTACAATTATATGGAGAGATGTAGATGGCATTCACCAGTTCCACTGACGTTAAAGAGACAGTTCTGCCAGAAACCGTTTTTGGTCAGCTTCCAACCACCGGCCCGCGTTATGATCTGCCCCGCAAGTCCGGCGGCAGTCTTCCTGTAAAGGATGGCGGAAACGTCGATAGCGACACAATCATGCCGGGTCGCAACGCGAACGGCTCCCGCCGTGGCAACCAGTCCGTTAGCGGCACCTTTGAACTCAATGCGATCACTGCGCCTGTAGTTGATATGTTCATTGCGAGCGCAGCTAGCGGCAAGTTCGTAGGCAATGTCCTCAAGGCCGGAACAGAAGAGAGTTCGTTCAGCCACATTTCGCAATTCGGCGCTAATGACTACAAGGTCAGCACAGGTTGCATGGTGACTAACTTCACCCTGAACGCGACCGCTGCCGAAGCTGTCACTATGTCGTTCGAATATGCAGGCGTGAAGCAGGTTGCAGCTACAGCGATCACCGGCACCCACACTGCCACCCCTATCGACAACGCAGCTTATGAGTATCTGGGCCATGAGGTTCTGAACGTCACTGCCGGTGGATCGACCGCTCTCAAATACACCAGTCTGACCCTTACTGTCGGTCAGGCTCGTAATCCGCGCAATGTCCTATCCAGCAACTCGCCAGTCGGCCTTGCTGCTTCCGGCACCCGTTCCGCTGTCCTATCGCTGACGATCTACCGCGAGAGCGGCGTTGACTATGACGCGCTGTTCACTGGTGAGAAGCAGGAATTCAGCGTTGATCTTGGTATCACAGGCTATGGCCGCAAGTTCACTGTATTTGGTCAGGCATCGGTCCCAGAGGACGTTACCGAAGACGACATGATGCTGACCATTAATGTGACTGGCGCTTACGACGTGGACGCTGAAACCGCGCTCATGATCGAGAAGCTAGTTTAAGCTCTGACGTTCTCCTTCATCACAAACTCGGAGCAGTCGGACGGATCAGAAATGGTCCGTCCGACACCATGAGCAGCTGACTAAATAGTGACGATGACTAGAAGGAGAACACAATAATGGTCAATTTCGTTACCCCAAGCCGTTACGATCAGTCGCTTGCAGACAAGGGCATCAGCATCGCCGTTGAGGAAGCTGGCAATTACTACGGCACGTTCGATGTGAAGTGCTATGATGCTTTCAGCCCATTCTTTAAGGTCGCTCGCGAACGCTATGATCGCGTCCATAAGGCGGCAATCAAGCTGCTCAAGTCGGATCAGGAAAAGTCCATTCATCAGTTCGTGCATTTGGCCATGTTTGGTTGGAGCGACATCAACGATGAGAATGGTCCAGTGAAGTTCACCAAGGAACTTGCTTTTGAGTATCTGACCCAGACGGAAGTCGGTCTATATGTGTTCGCTGAACTGTATCATCAGGCCAGCAACATCGAGAACTTCAAGGCTGTTCCAGAAGAAGAACTGGTAGAGGCTCCAGAGGAAGACCCAGACGCGGTTGACCCCATGCTATCAGCGGACACAATCGCAAAAAACTGAGTAAGTTCCTGAGGTGGTTTCAGGCTCAAGGCGGCTCGCAGCTTTTAAAGGATGCAGCCGCCAATCCTGACGACGAGTTCTTCCAAACCCGTCTCAAAGATGCGCCGCAGCAGGAACATGACCTCTATTATGACGCATTCTGGGAATTACACTCAGAACGCCACGGCGGCATGGCTCACATGCCCATTCCAGTCAGCCAGATTGAAGCCTTCGCTGCAAAGCCTGTTCTGCGTCTCAGTGAACGCGAGCAGTGGGCCTTTAAGCACATCATCAGACAATTAGACGGCACGTTCCTCACTATCGAAGCCGAACGCTCAAAAGCCAGCGGCAAAGGTCGCGGCAGGGCCGGTAAATAATCAATAAAAATACGATAGTGGCGGGGTCTAGGGGTGCAAACTGCAAGAACAATTAGGGTAAGCATTGACAGTTCTTGCGCTCAAGACGGCGCTAAGAAGGTCAATGCTGCTCTCAGTAGCATCACAAGGGGTGGTAAAGCCACTGCCGCTGCTAACGATAATGTCGCTGGCTCATTCAATAAGATCGAGAAGGCATCCAATAGCGCAGCCAAAGCTGTCGATACATCGTCCAAAGCGATGGATCGTCTCAATACGGTCATCAAGGGCTTTGTTGCCGCTGCGACGATCAAGGCGATCGTCGGTCTAGCAGATAGCTATACCCGCTTTACCAACTCCCTGCGCGTTGCCGGTGTCGAGGGCGAGAAGCAGCGCTTCGTCATTGAGCGCCTATATGGATCAGCACAGAAATTCGGTGTCCAGCTTGAGGCCATGTCCGGTCTATATGGCAAGGCATCACAGGCGCAGAAGAGCCTCAACGCCTCACAGGGCGATCTCCTGAAATTCAGTAACGGTGTCGCGGCTGCGCTCAAGGTGCAGGGTGGATCGGTCAATGACGCTGCTGGTGCGCTCCATCAGTTGGGTCAGGCCATCACCGGCAATAAGATCCAAGCAGAAGAATATAACTCCATCCTCGATGGCGCATACCCGATCTTGCAGGCCGTTGCCGCTGGATCGGACAAGTTCAAAGGATCGGTCGCCGCGCTGACTGCCGCCGTCAAAGCCGGTAACGTCACATCCAAGCAGTTTTTCGAAGACTTCCTAAAGGGCAGCGATTCCCTTGAGGCTCGCGCTGCCAAGGCCAATTTCACCGTCGCGTCGTCGTGGCAGGTTCTAACCAACGCGGTCACGAAATATATCGGTGAAGCCGATCAGGCCAACGCCGTCACGGGCAGCTTGGGCGCTGCGATCCGTGGGCTTGGTAATAATCTCGACACCATCGTTCCCGTCGCGTTGTCGCTTGGCCTGGCACTCGGTGTCGGCTTCGTCACCCGTGCTGTTGCGGCCAGCGTAGCCGCATCCGGCGCTGCAACGACAATGGGCGCAATGGCCGTCGCTGCGCGCGGTGCCGGTGCAGCCCTCTTGGGGGCGTTTGGCGGTCCAATCGGCTTGGCCATCACCGGCATCAGCTTGCTGCTGGTCGGCCTATACACCGATAGTAAGAACATGACCGCTGCGTTCGACGCGAACGCGCTCGCCGCTGAGAAATTCGGCGTGAAGTTGAGCGAAGCGTCAAAGGCCGCAATGGCAGCATCTGGCGAAACAAGGGCAGTCGGGACCAGCGCTGCGAGCGCGGAGCCGGAAATCTGGTCCTTCGCAAATGCGTCGGGCAACCTGACCAAACAGCTATGGGAGCAGGCAAAGGCCGCTCGTGCCGCCCGCGTCGAAATGCTGCAAACCCAGCTTACCGAAGCGCAGGGTCGTATCGGCACAGGTCAGGACGCCACCTTTGAAGGTGCGCGCATGAACAGCCGCAACGCGTTCAACGCTTTTGGCAAGGGTGATATTCTCGCCGGTCTGGGCTTGGCTGGGAAGAGCCTGAAAGCGGACATCGCAAACGTGTTCTCGAATGGCCGCACAGGTCGTGATGGCCGCGCATTGGCCACAGACAGCGGAAGGGTCGCAGGCGCGATCCAGAAGCAGATCGACGCGCTGACCAGCACACCGATCGGCAAGAGCGATGTTCCCACTGGCGGCGGCGGCGCTGTCCCTATCCCTGATAAAATGGCAGGAAAGAGCAGCGCCGAGAAGGACGCTGAACGCCGCGCAAAGGCCCAAAAGGAATTCTGGGAAGGCATGGAGCAGGAACTTGTCCTGTCCAAGCAGACCGGCGCAGAGCGCGAGAAGCAGTCCAAGATATTTGACTATCAGGCTGTCGTCGGGCGCGACATCAACAAGGAAGAGCGCAAAAAGCTAGAAGGTCTGCTGGATCAGAAGGCCGCTGCTGAACTGACGCTCAGGGCCAACGAAGAGCATCTGATCGCTGCCCGTGACATCGCGGCACAGGAAAACCTCTATCGCATGAGGGCAACCGGCGCGACCGAAGAGCAGCTTACCGTTGAAAAAGCCGTCCTCGATTATCGCAATAATGCTCTGGCCACTGGCGAGAATATCCAGTCCGAAGCCTATAAGATCGCAGAAGCCCAATATCGCATGGACCAGCAGCGCAACGCTGAACTGGACAAGCAGAACAGGCTCCTAGCTGATGGTGCGGCTGCGGCTGCGAAATACTCGGCGGCATATGCTGCCCAGCAGCGCGACACCGCTTTCGCGGACGAACGCGCTTCGATCACGGCGCTCTACAACAATGGCCAGAACGCCAAGTTCAGCAAGGCGCAGTTCGATGAAGCAATCAAGGGTCTGGATAAGGCCATTGGTCAGGCGGCAATGGAAAGCGCGAATATCATGCGCGATCATTGGGGCGATACCATTGGCCAGCTAGGCGACGACATCGGCGGCAAATGGGGTTCCGCAATCTCGAACTTGGGCGACAAGATCAGGGACATGGTTGACGCGGCCAACGGCAATTTCAGCCGTGGCGGCATCCTTGGCGGCATCGCTGGCCTGCTCGGCAAGACCATGAAAAATGGCAAGCTGGTGAACAATACCTTTGGCGACGCCGTGCAGACTGGCGCAGGCAACTTCAACGATCAGCTTTTCGGCAATAGCAGCAAGGGCATCAAGTCCGTGTTCAGCGATCCGCTGAAATCCATGTCATCGTCGTTCTCGTCCTTCAAGGATGCTTTCGATCCTGCAAAGGGCGGCAGCTTCGTCAAGGGCATCGGCAGCGCAGTCGGCGGGGCAATGCAGGGCGCTCAGATGGGTAGCCAGATTGCAGGTGTCGGTAAGCAGCTATGGGGCAAGTTCAGCACAACCGGATCGCAGCTAGGCGGCGCGCTTGGTAGCGTTGGTGGTCCATTGGGATCGGCAATCGGCTCCCTGCTCGGCGGCACTATCGGCGGCCTGCTGAAAAAGACCAAGTATGGCACGGCTTCTATCGGTCAGCTTGCAGGCGGCGAACTCGGCGTCAACAGCATCAAGGGCAACAGTTCCTCGAGGAAGGACGGTGCCAACAGCGCAGCAGGCTCCGTTATCAGCGGACTGGAAAGCATCGCTGCTGAACTCGGCGCAACGCTCACCGGCTCCCCTTCCGTGTCCATCGGCATGTATAAAAAGGACTGGCGCGTTTCCGATACAGGCCGCACCGGCAAGCTCAAGGGCAAGTATGGCGACGTTAAGGACTTCGGCGACGATGCAGAGGCAGCAATCGCCTATGCAATTCAGGTCGCCCTCCAAGACGGTATCCTGACCGGCATCAGTGACTTCTCCAAGAAAGTCATTGCTGCAAACGGTGACGAAAAGGCACTGAGCCTCGCAAAGTCCTATGAGAGCATCCTAGATAGCCTCGCTAAGTTCAACAACCCGATCAAGGGCGCGGTTGAAGAGGCAGTCAAAGACATCGACACTCTGACCGCGCAGATGAAAGCCGCTGGCGCATCGGCAGCAGACTTAGCGAATGTCGAGCAGTATCGCAGCATTAAGCTGAAAGAGATACTGGACGACCAGCTTGCAGACTTCAACGATACCCTCAAGCTATTGAAGGGTGAAGGCTCTGGAAAGTCGCCTCTTGCTCTGTTGCAGGAGGATATGACGGCACTGGACAAGTATCGTCAGACCCTCACAAGCGGCGGCACAGTGGATAGCGCAGACTTCAACAAGCTCGTTCAGGAAATCCTTGGGCAAGCTGGCGACATCTACGGCAAGCAGACCTCTGCATATCAGGGCATCGTCGGTGATCTGACCAACCTGACACAGAGCGCAATCGGCAACGCAACAGGTGAGTTTGCGAAGGCTGCAACAGGCGCAGAAGGCACCACAGATGCAGTGTCCACGATGGATGAGAATGTCACCTCAGCGATCAACACAAGCAACCAGTTTCTAGAGATCATTGCGAACGCATTGACGAACGGACGCAACATCACATCGTCACTAACGGGACAGAACGGCGTCCTGCTCAAAGCGAACTGACGTAAATAACAAAAAGGGAGAGATTTATGTCAGTGGAAAATACAGACCATGCGCTGTTCGTCCAAAGCGAGTACCGCTACGCGCCAGCGAAAAACCCCGGTGTTCAAGCCCTGAATGATGGTGCGGCTGAGATCAGCATCGACACCTCATTGAATGAAGCAGCGGCTCAGGCACTGGCGAACAAGATACTCGCAGAGAACGAGCATCCGCGCATATTCAGTATGGATGTTGAGGATTTTGTCTGGCTGGACTTCTTCATCGACGGCCCTCCGCAGTGGCATACCGTTCTGGAGCATGACGCAGTTGATGAGCCTCTAAAGGGCATCAGCACATCAATCGACTTTAACGAGGGCTATTCAGTCATTGAGGTGCGCGGATGATCGACAAGGGAGCATTATTTGTCCTGCCCAAGAGCGTGTCTATCGCGCCCAGCAGCACGGGGTCCGCTACGAGCGCATCCAACTTGCTGCACGATGAGCGGGCGCTTGTGTGGCGCTCTACGGGGCTAACAGGGACATATCTGATCGTAACGCAAACCGGCGCTTGGGACACGATTGCGCTCGTCGGTACGAACCTGCGACCGACTGACACTATCCGTATTCGCGCAGCGGCCAACGCAACCGCCGTCACGACCAGCCCGGCGCTGGACCAGACGATTGTCGCTTATTCCGGCGTCGCGAAAGCAACCGGCAGTATGGTGATCTTCCGTCTACCCGTTGCCGTCTCCCATGCTGTCGTCCGCATCGACATTGTTTCGACCGACAATCCAGCGGGCTTCGTTCAGGTCAGCAATCTGATCCTTGGCACTGCCGTTGAATGGGACGGTATTGATACAGGGGCAGAGGTTTCATACGACAATCAGGGTCAAAGCTATCTGAGGAAGTTCCTCACGAAGCCGACATGGAAGATCAATCTGTCTGGCATGGACACGACTTCCTATTACAACGTCTGGGAAGACTTCTGCCTAGCTGCAAGCGACCGTCGCGGGTTCCTCTTTGTCCCGATCTACAATGATCCTCACATGCAGAAACGCTCTGCCTTTGTGTCGATGGTTGGCAGTCCTAAACTGACATTCATCACTGGTGACATCTACAGCCTAGAACTGACCGTTACGACGATCCAGTAAACCGCCATTTCTCCACATTCTGCGTCACGGTAAATAGGTGATGCAGAATTTCCTCATCGAAGTCACACCCGTCAAGCCAGACGGCACGATCAAAACAATCTGGATGTCGAGGCGTGGTGTCAGCAATGCTGGCGTTAATCTCGACAATAAGCAGTGGCTTCCTCTGTTGGAAACTCTGCCGACATTCAGCCTGAACCTGATGTCCAGCGGACAGCTTCAAATCCCACAGGTCAGTTATGGTGATCTAGAGTTCATTTGCTCCGACGCCTATGCGAATGAGGAATGGTCCACATATGATTGGAGCAATGCGCTAGCGACATGCTGGTGGGGAACAGACGGCGCTCCGTTCTCTGAATATCAGCAAGTCTTTGCCGGTCGCGTATCTGGCTTTAATCGCACGGGCATCTACGCAAAAGTCGCGCTGCTTGGCAGTGAAGCCGACCTACAGCGCCCTGCCCTCTATGCCGAGTATGCTGGCACAGGCGGCGTCGAAGGCGGCGCTGGGATCAAGGGCAATCTCAAGCCCCGCGCACATGGCTATTGCAGGAACGTCGCGCCGGTTCAGATCGACACAGTGTATCTGGTCTATCAGGTCCACGGCTACGGCCCGATTTCGGGCATCCCCAAGGTCTATGACTTCGCGCAGGAACTTGCCCCGGCGTCTGCGAACGTCTCCACATATAATGAACTGATCGCGATGGACCTACAGCCAGGCCAATGGGCGACATGCAACGCGCATGGCCTGTTCCGTCTCGGTGGTTCGACCGACAAGAAGCTAACCTGCGATGTTCAGGGCGCTCTTCATAACGGCGTTTACACCAACACCGTCAAAACAATTGTTCAGCAGCTTATCCGCGAAGTTCAGCCAAGTGCGACCTTCGGGACGTTCGGCGCTTTCGCTGATGCTGAATGGTGCTTTTATTCGACCGGCGCTGAAATGGTCGCGAACATCGCTTATGCAGCGGTCAAGGATGCCGGTGGTTATCTGATCGCCGATGGCATGGGCCGTTGGCAGGTGGGTGACTTCTACGCTCCTGTAAATCGCGGCCAGCTTCGTAGCGATCGCTCCACCCTCCCCCTCATCATCGACCATGAGGAAACGAGCAGCACTGGCCCGGTTTGGAAAGTCACCGTTGGTCATGACCGATGCTGGTCGGTCCATACGCCATCGGAAATTAGCCCGTCGATCTTCGACGCTGACGGCTATGTAACCGACGAGGCATTTCAGGATGCCCTAGACGAATTCAACGAAACGAAGGCCGAAGTCGAGGTTCAGCTATCGCGCCTTGATGCGATTGTCGCTGATGGCGTCCTTGATCGAGCCGAAAAGAAATACTGGGTCCAGCAATACGCGGTTGAGACTGCCGACTGGAACAAGCTGAACAGCGATGCCGCGCAATGGGACGTTTCCAGCCAGCTTTACCTATACAACGTCCGCTTCAATGACCTGAACAGCTACCTAAATAGCTTGTCCCCGGCATGGAACGACGGTTCGCAAGATACGCCAGTTGACCGTGCTGGATATCGCGCGGCGTGGGAAGGTCTGTACTCCGCTAAGATCGCGCTCACACAGGCAATGGCCGAAAGCGCCAAGTGGGAAAAGATCAACGGTCCCGGCAAGCCGGAAGACAATGCGACCGTTGGCGCCCCATCGGGAACGCCTGTCGGTGACAAGACAGCCGATGAGGTCGTGGACGCGATCACCGACGACAATGGCGTCATCATTCCGTCGAAGACGCTACATGACCGAATTGAGGAAGCGCAGGAAACTGCCGAAAATCTAAAGGCGACATACGGTGACACCGTATCGGCCGCAGCAGCCGCTAATTCAGCAGCGGCGCATGAGCAGATTGCCGCAGCCGCAGCCGCAAACGCACAGGGCGCGCTATCTGATGCACAGGCTGCGCGCGATGTAGCAGCCGGCAAAGCACAGGATAGTGAAGCTGCCCGCGCTGCCGCCGTCGCAGCACAGACAGCATCCGAATTGGCGCGTGGTCAATCTCAGGGATTTGCCGGAAACAGCGAGGCGTCCCGTGCTGCTTCCGACGCCGCAAAGACTGTCAGCGAACAGGCCCGCGATCAAGCCCAGCAGTTTGCATCAAATTCCTATGGGTCGCAGCAGGCCGCAGCAGGCAGCGCTTCGACGGCAACGACCAAAGCCGGTGAAGCCGGTCATTCTGCCACCGCAGCACAGGCAAGCGCGGTAACTGCAAAGGCGACCGTTGCTGCTCTTCTGCCAACCGACTTCTCAGAAGGCTGGACCTATTGGGCCGCAGAATGGTCGACCGGACAAGGCGCACCGCTTCCTGAATGGTCGCTGGTCGATACGTCGTCGGGCCGCGTTGCGCGCCTCACAAATTATAATGGCTACATGCGCGACCTCGCGAACGTGGGCCGCATCCCGGTCGTCGCTGGTCGTAAAATCCGCATAACCGTCAAATGGCGCGTCATCGACAGCGCCGGTGTCGATCCCGAAATCGAGTTGTTCCGCATCGGCATCCCGACTTCCGGTGGTCAGTTCAACAACGCCGCCACTCAGGGTCACATTGCCGTGAACGCACCCGGTTGGGGCGATAACAACGGCTGGGCGACTGCTACCTACAACATCAACACGGACGACTTCATAAATGTCGATCCGCGCTCCGCGTACATGCGCGTTCTCATCCGCATGTCCCGTCCTGGCGTTTATGATGTCCTCTCGGTTCGCGTTGATGATGTAACTAGCGAACAGGCCGCGAAGTCGTCGGCAGAAGCCGCAGCTTCCAGCCAGAGCGCCGCGTCGATCAGCGAAGGCAAAGCCGGTCAGAGCGCGTCGGCAGCAGAACTCAGCAGGACCAACGCCAGCACTCATGAGGGTGGAGCATGGCAGCATCGAGAAGCAGCAAACCAGTATCGCAGCGATGCAGAGACATTCCGTAATCAGGCCAGCCAGAGCGAGACTAACGCATCTGGTTCAGCCGCGACGGCAACTCAGCAAGCCGGTTTAGCAGCCGGGTCAGCTAATCAGGCAGGCCAGTCCGCTGGTGCGGCAGCCGGATCGGCATCGACAGCCACAAGCAAGGCTGGCGAGGCAAGCCAGTCCGCAAGTGCAGCACAGGCATCGTCTGTCAGTGCATCGACCGCTGCTCAGGCAATGATGCCTTCCACGTTTGGGGACATCAACAACTGGACGAGTGATTGGGGCAACGCCAACGGCGTTCTTGACGGCAGGTTCAACGCCTATGACCACGGCACTTACGGTCGCATTCTCGATGTCTATAATTCGCCGCACTTCTCGCCGCATATTGTGCCGAAGGGCCGTATCTCGCTCGTCCGCGATAAAGTCTATCGCATCACCGTCAAATGGGCGCTGACCGGCTATCAGCTTGGAACCCCCGTTAATGCGACCATCTTCGCGATCGGCATCCGCCCGAATAGCGCGCAGACCGGCGACTACTGGAATTCAAACAACGTCTCGGTTTCGATTTCCGAGGGTCAAATTGGTTGGGGTAGCTTCTGGGCAACCCATACCCTTGAAGTCCACAGTAATGGACTGATCGACAACGGCTGTCAGTGGACGCGCCCGCTTTTCCGTCTTGATAGTCAGGGCCATTTTGCCGTCCAGACAATCGAAATCCGCGACATCACTGGCGAATATCATGCCGCTGGCTCGGCCAATGCCGCTGCTGGCAGTGAGAGCGCCGCCGCAATCTACAAGGGACAGGCTGAACAAAGCGCCAGTGCTGCAAATACCAGCAGGACAAATGCCGCGACCAGCGAAGGCAACGCATGGGATCACCGCGTTGTTACCGATCAGCTAAAGAGCCAAGCAGAGACATTCCGTAACGAAGCCAGCCAGAGCAAGACCGATGCAGCCGGATCGGCCTCGACCGCAACTCAGCAGGCCAACTTAGCCGCAGGGTCGGCAAATCAGGCCGGTGGATCGGCCAGCGCCGCAGCCGGTAGCGCGTCGGGCGCGGCTTCAAGCGCATCACAGGCAGGTCAATCGGCTAGTGCCGCGCAACAGGCAGAAGTCTCCGCGACGACCAGAGCGCAGGCAATGATGCCCAGCACCTTCTTAAACATGAAGGACTGGACATGGGATTACCGCACCGGGACGAGCGATCTCTCAGGCGACAACCGCTGGTGGGCCTACGATCACGGCACCCTTGGTAGCATCGTCCAACTCCAGAACAATCCGCATATCAGCCCGCATACCGCACCGAAGGGCCGCGTCGCTCTCATTCGCGACCATGTATATCGCATCACCGTAAAGTGGGCATTATTCGGCCAGCAGAATGGGGATGTCCCACAGAACGCTGCGATCTTCGCTATCGGTATCAGGCCCGACCAGAGCGACTGGAATGACGTCAATATGGGCGTATCGGTCTCGCCGGGGCAAGCTGGTTGGGGTTCCGGCGGCTGGGCCACGCATTACATCGACGTTCATTCCAATACGCTTCTGGATCAGGGTTGCGCGTGGGTTCGTCCGCTATTTCGTATTGATAGTCCGGGCGTCTTTGGCATCCAGTCCATCGAAATTCGCGATATTACAGGCGAATATAATGCAGCGGGGTCGGCCAACGCAGCAGCCGGAAGCGCATCAACCGCTTCGATCAAGGCCAGTGAAGCTGGTCAATCGGCATCGTCGGCAAATACCAGCCAGACCAACGCATCAACGAACGAGTATAATAGTTGGCTCAACCGACAGGCGGCTGGCGCACATGAAGGCGCTGCGTGGGATCACCGACAAGGTGCTGCTGGTCATGAGAGCGCTGCTCAGACATATCGCAACGAGGCCAGCCAGAGCCGTTCGGACGCGGCAGGTTCTGCATCGACGGCATCGCAACAGGCAGGTCTAGCCAGCACTAGCGCAAGTCAGGCTGGTGGATCGGCGCAAGCCGCTGCCGGGTCTGCATCTACGGCCAGCAGCAAGGCCAGCGAAGCCCAGCAATCGGCCTCTGCTGCGTCGTCCAGTCAGGTCACGGCCAGCAACGCGGCCACTGGCGCACAACAACAATTCGCAAACACCTTCCCCAACTTCGTCGGCCCGGTCGGAAAGGCTGGCTATGATTACATGGGTGACAACGGGAACGGCTTTAGCTGGGAAAACGGACCCGATCAGAATTGGCCACAGCCCTACATCACGGCCCAAGCTGGTGGTCAGGGCGGCCAATACAACCGCATTGGGTTCAAGCAGAGTGTCGATAAGGTCGTAGGCCGCCGATACCGTGTCACAGGCTGGTTCTACACACACGGCAATAACTGCCAGATCGTTTCGCTTTGGCTGCTGACGACTAACAACAATCAGTGGGATGGAAACGCCTCGTCGCGTGGCAGCGACAATACGCCGCCCGGTTGTGTCAACAACATCGCTATCAACTCCCCCGGTTTTAACAAATTCGGCATCGAGTTCACCGTTGATGGCAGTTGGCCGTCGAAGTGGAAGCCGATTTTCGAGTTCCAGACCACAGGAGGCACACCAAACGGCCTGTGGCACATGACCGGCCTGACCATCGAGGACATTACGTCCGAGAAGGCCGCAGCCGATAGCGCCAGCGCGGCGTCGTCCAGTTACAGCAATGCCTTATATGAGGCCGGTCTTGCCGGTCAGCGCGCAGAAGCCGCTTCGGGAAGCGCGAACACCGCAAACATCAGGGCCGGTGATGCAGCGGGGTCGGCCAACGCAGCAGCCGGATCGGCAGCGCAAGCATCAGGTAGTGCCAGCGCGGCGTCCACCAGTGCCATTACAGCGGCTTCATTCTCGACTGGTGGCGGAAATCTCATTCCTGAGACGACTTTTGCTACAAGTTCAGTTGGATGGAACTTCTACAGCCCATT
Organism: Sphingobium limneticum; assembly: GCF_008710165.1. Taxonomy (NCBI): domain Bacteria; kingdom Pseudomonadati; phylum Pseudomonadota; class Alphaproteobacteria; order Sphingomonadales; family Sphingobiaceae; genus Sphingobium; species Sphingobium limneticum. Next base: position 273,800 of record NZ_VYQA01000005.1, read on the forward strand.
CGACAATAACTGGTTTGCTTTTAGCCGCGATCAGTCCGGCGACGATTGGCGACCCACCAATGAACACAACATCGGCATCAATCAGCGCAACAATGATGGTGGTGCTTGGTCCCAATGGCACTCCGATCAAATCTCGGTCACTGGCTCTACATGGTATGAGTTCAGCGCATATACCGGCGCACATCGCTGTAACGCATATATCCGTGTTGATTGGCTCGATGCCAATGGCAGCGGAATTACCTCGAATTATACGAACACCAATGCCGCCTCTGCTCAGGGTGGTCGCGATATCAATGCGTGGTATCGAAATTGGGGCAAAGTCCAGTCGCCTTGGAACGCTGCTCGCGCACATGTGGTGTTCGTCAAAGATCCAACACTCGGCGGCTATTCGGACAGCTACGCTTGGTTCTGCCGTCCGATGCTGCGCCAGTCTAACGAACTGGCCAATGGCCCAAGTCCATATTCACCCGGTTCCGGCGCCCTAACGGCTGTATCTCAGCAGGCCAGCATCACTCAGACCGCCCTCGCTCTTGCTACTGCTACTGACCAACTCGCAAGCCTGAAAACCATCGTTCAGTCTGGTAGTCCAAATCTGCTGAGGAACGGCGGCTTCAATAGCGGCATGTCTAACTGGGGGCAGACGCACGGCGGATGGAACCCTCATGTTTCGGGTGGCTGGGGTCAAGTCGCTAATCGAGGCGGCGATTGGGAAGGCAACCACACATATATCGAGAGCGCAAAGCTGCCGATCTTCGGCGGTGCGACATATACGCTGGCTGCTGACAGCCTGTATTACCTCCATTGGGGCGACGGCCATTGCTACACCGAAATCGTCTGGTTCGATGGCGCGGGCAACTGGATCACTCAAAATAGCGGGACCGTGAATTACGCCAACCACGATTATTCCAACAGTGATGTGAACCGCAACATCCATCGTCTTACGGCAGTAGCGCCGGGTAACGCAACTCACTGCGTTGCGCGCCTCGTCCATTACAAGGGCAACGCATCGGTCAACGCAATCGGCTGGCGTCAGGTTAAGCTAGAGCAGAATAACCAGATGACGGCCTATTCCAACGAGGCATCGGTTACGACGCTCGCTGAATCGGTAACTCAATTGAATGGCAAAACAGCAGCATATTGGCAGGTAGAAAGTGTCGCAGGCAGTGGCCGCGCTCAGTTGCGCGTTGTAGCCGATAGCAATGGCGGCGGCGGCGTTGACATCGTTGGCGACCTCCGCGTCACAGGCAATGCGCTCATCAGTGGAACAGTCAATCCAGAAGCGCTTGCACTCGACCGATTTGTGAAGCGTATTTCGGGAAGCGGAGGTGGCAATCCTAATGCCGGTCAATCACTGCTGCTCTATGCTCAGGACATTGGTGTAACGTCAGCACATGGTTCGTATCTCATTGAACTTAACGGCTCCATGACAACGACCGTTGGACGAAACACAACAACTGTCAACAACAAGCCGTTCTATACTAACCATAACCCCGACGGCGGATTGCTGGTCCGCATCGTGAAGAATGGCAGCACCATCTATGAGAGTCGGTTTCGAAACTCACGCTGACCGAGCCAAACGGCGTAGCATGAGCATGGCGGCGGCGGCGTAGAGGAAGGCTGCGGCGGATTTGAGGGTGGCTTCCACGTCCTTGGCCAGACGGCGGTTTCGATTGACCCAAGCGAAGAACC
>NZ_VYQA01000050.1:0-5477 GCF_008710165.1 Sphingobium limneticum
CCCATTCCGAGCCGTACTCGGCCCGCTGCTCCACCACCATACGAACCGCCCGCTCGCGGACTTCAGGTGAAAATTTGTTGGTTGTCTTGCTCATAACGGATGCTCCTTCTCACAAGTTGGAGCCTCCTGGAAACCCGGGGCGCTTCAGTTATCCTTGTGCGAGCTTTCGCGCCTGCGATGGTAGTTGTGCCTCTGCTTGGGCGTCTGGCAATGACGGCCGGCGACCGCCCCGAACCATCTCCTCGATCCAGGTAAGCAACAATTGGTTGTAGGCGCGCCTCCCGCCTTCATCCCTCAGCGAATGATCAGCGCCTTTCAGAATACGATAGCTCAGCGAATTGCTGTTGTGGAACGCAGACATGTAAGAGCTGATGGTCGTGTGCGGCACATAGTCGTCATGCTCCGATTCAATAATCAGGACATCGCCGGCAAACCGCTCGCAAGCGGCCAGAGCCTTGTCTTCCCGGCCCGTTCTAAAGCGCGCCCTATAGGCATTGATGAGATCGCGGTCGAGTTTGGCCTTGGGCACATCCCAGTGCTCGTCCGGATAGAGCGCAGGAACGCGAAGTGCCAACCAATTGACCGGTCGAGCCGCAGTTAGCAATGCCGCGAGATAGCCACCATAGCTGGTGCCAACGACTGCAATCGCCGACGGATCGACCTGGTCCTGCCTGACGAGATAGTCATAGGCCGCCGTCACATCTGCAAGACCGTGCGACCGGGTGACGACATTGCGCTCTTCGGCATGTCTGGCATGGCCTCGTAGATCGAACGTGAAGCAGATGCAGCCCAACTGGGCGATCTCTTCTGCTCTTACCATGTCCTGTTCGCGCGAGCCGCCCCATCCATGAATGAAAAGAATGCCTGGGACCAGCTTGTCGGGCGACAACAAGGTTGCTTCCAGGCTTTCGCCCTCGACCTCAAAGGATAGCTGACTGCCTGTCATTCCAGCTCCATCACATATTTTGTCATCGGTCCTGCCACAGGATCGACACCGCTATAATAGATTATGCTGCCGTTTGGAGCGGCATCGACCTCGCCATAAATCTCCATCGACATGCATGTCACAGCCGACCGGCCGGGATCACGCGCCAGGGCTTCGAACGCCGCGATCTCCGCGCCGCTCGCGCCGCCGGCACGCCAACTCTGCTCGAGCACGCCGATGCGACATTCCCCGTAGGAGGTGACGCCCGCGGCGACATCGTAATTGCGGCGAGACGCCAGCAAATCCGGATAGATTCGCGAGACGATAGCGTCATAGGCGATCGCTTTATCGATCCCCTGCTGTAGTTCGTCAGCCAGACCCAGGCTCGCAAGCCGCTCTAGACTGCCCCTCACGACATGAAGGGTTGAGCCGCCATAGACAGTCGCGCCACTGTTGTTGGTGGTGAGCCGCTGCGTGCCCCAATAGGAAATCGCCTCGCCAAAAAGGCGGGTCGTACCGACGCTGTAGGTGACGACATCATCGAGATTCTCCTCGATCACCACGCCGTGCTTCGAAATTGCAGGCTCGTCGAGCTGGGCCATCGCTTCGTCCAGTTCCTTGACGGACGTAGCGACGAACTGGCCTAGTCCGGCAGTGGCCTCGACCTCCTTCAGACGGATCGCCGTGCGCCCGAGCATATCAAGAGCGGCGGCGCGGACCGCATCGAGAGTGAAGGCCGACCAGCCCGAAAGAACGTGAGGAGCAAGAGCCAAGCCTAGTTCATGGTGCCATCCGGCGGGAATTGGAGGGTCGTCTCCGAAGGCCGAATGTGTGATGATCTTGCTCCCAACAAAGGGAAACGGCACCACGCCACCGTAGATTTGGCTCTCAGTTTGGATGCCCAGTTTTCTTGCCGTCGACAAGTCGATCGTGCCTGTCGGAATGAACAGCGTGTCCGGCTGGCCACCCAAAAGCTGTTGGTCGATAGAAATGTCGTGATCGACAAATTTTGCCTCGCCGAGCCGGGCAATCCTTCGGGCAAGCTCGCTCCGTGAGGCCTTGTCATGTTCATTGTTCAGGGCGCTGGATTGGGTGGGATGGATCTTCACAAAATGGGTCTGATGCGAGCGTGTCATTGGGCCTCACAGACTTAGAGGGGGCTGCCGAAAGGTAGTCTTACCAACAACCCCATGGTCAGACATTATATCCCTGATCTCGATAACCAGGCTTCCCTGGTCTGCAGCTTCATATGAAGACAGGGTCAGCACTTTTTCTTAATGGTGCGCCACCAAGGCAGTTCGCCACTCAAATGCCCTTGGGGGCATGCCTTTTGATGTCTTTGAACTTGTAATGCTTTTGGCGAATCGTGGACTGAATGGGATGGCAACCACGGTGTCGCAGATGCTTGGCATTCAAGAATGCGACGGCTGCTGTCCGGTTAGCCGACGGTCCGCTCTTGGAGAGCAAAACTGGCCGCTTTATTTTTTGAATGGATCGATTTCGACTGGCATCGACCGCCTTTACGTCAGCCCGCGCCCTGGTGCCAAGTTCCACTACAAGCTGCAACGGTACGTCAAGCTACACGATCTTCTTTTGACGCTGAAAACCAGTGATCATGTGTCGGTCATCTTCGAGCTCGCCGACAAGCCCCGGCGCAAACGGAAGGCTTAGCGCTTGTCTTCAGGAAGGCTCGCATACCATTCCGCATAGGGGCCCGTGCGCGCGAGATGGCGGTTGAGGTCAGGTGCGCCATCGTCCCACCAGACCGGGCCGCGTTCGCCAAGCGCCACTTTAGCGCGATTGACCGCTTCATGTGCGACTGTCTTGCCGGTGTGATCGGCCTTGCGCCTGGCTGCGCCGACGGCACGGCGTGCATTCATCAGCTCCCTGACCAGACGTTCGCGCACTTCCGGTTCTAGCGCCGGATTGCTTGCGCGCCAAAGCCGCCCACGCACCACGAAGTAGCGCCCGTCCGGTGTGGTTGGATAGGATTGTCCGCTCACGATAGGTGGCCCTTGTCCGACAGGCTGCGGAAGGTAATGGACCAACGCGGGATCTCCAAGGGCACTATGCTATGTTCCCAAGCGTGGCGCACGTCGCCGGACAGATGATAGATGGAGCGCGGCGGCAGCATGACCTTGGCGCGCTCGAACCCGGCGGCGTTCCGACGGCGGAGGCGCAGAACGGCCTCACTGCCGAGCGAGATGCCCACGACATGCTCGAACACCGGCCTGTCCTTATGCCAACCGATGCCCGCACCGGGATCGTAGCGGATCAGCAGTGCCTGGACGAGATCGTCTGCTGCCAGTCCCGCAAAGGCAGCCGCGCGCCCTCGCACGTCGAGGAGCCAACGAGGCATCGGCTCGGCGGGCGCGAAGCGGACATGTTCGAAGTCGTAATTCCAACCATAGGAATAGGTCAGGCGCTTGCCAGTCCATTGCTGAAAACGGAAGGGTGTGAGGTCGGTGCCGTCGATGTGCGCTATGAGGGCAGCTTCCTCCGCTTTGGTCAGCACGTCGTCACGCATCGCGAGCCCAGGAACGGCAGGTGTGTCGAACAGATCGAACATCGCGTTCATCCAAGCCATCGCGTGGCGGCGCAGGGGGCGATCGGATTCATGTCTCTCCTAGTCATATAGGGTCTACTGCCACCGATTGCAGGGGCGCAGCCGTTTGCAGCAGGCCGCCTCGGGTCCGCATCTGCCGGACAATCCCGTTATAGGCTGCATGCATGCCTTGGCTCCGGCCGATCTCATGATCGGACCCTGCCGCATCCCAGAAGGCCACCAGCCACTCGTCGGGGCAATGACCACGCAGCACCCAGAGCGCCAGCGCGCCCCCGCGAGTGCGCGCCTGATCTTTCATGGCCGCTGCCTCGCGTAGGACATCGAGCGCGCGCATGATCGTGCCTGGGGAGCTTGCCGTCATGTCAGTGAAAGTCATGGCTGCGGATGGGCAGGAGCTCATCCTGTGGGGCACGCGTCGTGAACGGCGGCGGCGACAATGTGCGGCCGCTCAGGAATGCCGGATCACGCGGATCAGGACCACCGCCATGCGAAGCGCCGTCGCCCCGGCCCGGTGCAACGGTGAACTCCATCCGTCCGATCGAGCGCAGCATCGCATCATGATCGACAATGCGATCGCATATGATGTGAATGACCTCGCCCTCCTTTTGCAGCCGCCCCCGCATCGCGATCATCGAGGCCGACATGACCTGGCGGCGATAGATCTCGAACCGATCAGGCCAGAGGATCCCCTGTGCGACGCCGGTCTCATCCTCGATGGTGACGAAGAGGACGCCTTTGGCCGAACCCGGACGCTGGCGCACAAGTATGACGCCCGCCAACTCAACATTGCTCCCGTCGCGGATCGAAGGAAGGTCACCACAGCGCACGATCCGCATGGCGTCGAGTTCGGCGCGCAGGAATTGCAGCGGATGGCCGCGTAGCGAAAGCTGGGTCGAGCGATAATCCTCCACCACCTCGCGGCCGGCGCTCATCGGCGTTAATGTGACATCGGGTTCCTGTCCCTCGGCCGAGAAGTGACCGGCGCGGGCATCGGCCGCTGCGAACAGGGGCAGGGGCGCTTCGCCCAGACCCTTCACCTTCCACAGCCCCTGCCGCCGATCCTGCGCCAGGCAATGGAACGCGTCGGCCTCAGCCAGGCGCTCGATCGCGGCGCGGGGCACCTTGGCGCGGCGCCAGACATCCTCGACGCTTTCGTAGGGTGCTGGACCACGCGCGGCGACGATGGCCGCGCCATGAGCATTGGCTAAACCACGCACGCTGCGGAACCCCAAACGCACCGCCATATAGCGCCCGCGCATCTTCTCGAGCGTGCAATCCCAATGGCTGTGGTTAATCGACACCGGCCGGACGTCGACCCCATGATTGCGCGCGTCCCGCACGATTTGGGCGGGTGCATAAAAGCCCATGGGTTGGCGACTAGTATCATGGCCTGCGAGACGTCGATGCGCTTCTCGTAATCGCGGACCAATCGGCGCCATCGGATCATCCAGCCAAAGGTCCGCTCGACGACCCATCGTCGGGGCAGAACCTTGGCCCTGCTGCTGATCGCTGCGTCGAATGACTTCGACGACGAAATCCAGATAGCTTGCCTTGTCCATGAGTTTGAGGCGGTCATAGGCGCCATCGGCGAAGAGATGTTTGATCCAGGGCCAGCGTTTGCGGATGCCATCGAGGATGGTCTGGGCGCCCGCGCTGTCCGAAATGTCCGCAGTGGTCAGATTGACCATCAGCAGCCGTCCATCGGTATCGACGGCGATATGCCGCTTGCGCCCGACAACCTTCTTGCCTGCGTCGAACCCGCGCTTTTCTGCCGATGGTGCCTTGACCGACTGGCTGTCGATCACTCCTGCGCTCGGACTGGCCTCTCGCTCTTGGCGGTTAGCGTCCGCGCTCGTGGTGTAATTTCCGGTGTAGATTGAGGCGATCGCATGGGTGGGGCATGCCCCACCCATGCGAATTCGATCTCGGTGGCCACCGGGCTCATCGGTAAGGTGGAGTTACCACACTTCACACGCCCACCGAGGA
>NZ_VYQA01000051.1:0-5428 GCF_008710165.1 Sphingobium limneticum
AAAGCCGCAACCGGATCGAGATCATGTTTGGCCGCCTCAAGGACTGGAGGCGCGTTGCAACACGCTACGACAGGTGCCCCAACGTTTTCCTCTCCGCTGTCGCGCTCGCTGCTACCGTCCTGTTCTGGCTATGAGTCCTGACCCTAGACAGGCCGGGCACACGCGTCCCGCTGTTCGAATTCCCTGTTTTATGGGAGGTCAAAATCGGTCGGATGACACGCAGACCGGCAATCGATGCGGTTCCGCGGCCTCGCCGTCGCAGAACCCCCGTTCAGAACGATGAGGGCGGCCCAATCGGGCGGCCACGCCTTGATATCAACCCACCCCCAAGGCCGGCCTGAGGCCAGTGAACGGGCTGGGGCGACGGCGCGATGTTTGCTATTTCCGATGACGTTAGCGTTCAAATTGCGCGGGCACGGATGAGCGCGTCACCGAGTCGAGCCTGGTAGCTCGTTGAGGGGACGGCACTTACCCTGCGAAAAGCGCCCGAGCAATCCTTGACGCCCCACATTTCAAATGCCCTGACCGCCGTCTTTTCCTCCAGCTGGAGCTAGAGTCCGGCCTGACGGTGAGGGTCGCGTCGTTCGTCTTTCCCGGCGTTCTGGCGGCATTCGCCGTCGTGCTCAGCCTGGGTTTGTCCCGAAGACTCTGGAAAGCCCGTCCGGTGCCCGCCACCGGATCAGGTACATAAGCCGGACCGCGGAGCCGACTTTAAGCCCGCAGGACAGCGAGAGGGAAACGGCTTAGGATATGGGGGAAAGGGGCAAAAGGGTGCCGCGGACGGCTCCGCGCGCCTGGTAAGCTTCGACTTCCGAGCTGAGACGAGTTCCCGGCGTAAGGTGCTTCCGTCCCGTCTTCACGCGAGCTGCCGAGACTATTCAAACCCGGTTCAGCACGTTCGGCGCACACATCTCTCCAGCCCGATCGGCCACTCGCGGTACGACGAGCGTAGTTGTGGAGAAGGAACATGTTCAAGCTCGCGATCGCCGGATTGGCACTCATCGTAGCCGCACCGGCCCTCGCCGAACCGCCGGCCCATGCCGGCCAATCCAACGGCCATGGGTATCAGAACCAGAGCTACTACAGCCAAGGCTATGGCTATGTTGAACCGCAGGGTCACGGCCGAAGTTACGGCTCTTACCAAGGCCAAGGGCATAGCAGTTACGGTAACGGTTATTCCAATTACGGCAACTATGGCTACGCCTCGAACCGGCACGCCCGTCGGGACTACCGCCGGGAAGTACGTCATGCGCGTCGCGACGCGCGCCGGTACAACGAGCATGGTTACAACCACTAGGATGCACAACGGCGCGGGCCACCGTGCCGTTGTCACTTCTGAAGAGTGACAACGCGTCTGACACGCAAGAGTACGGAGAAGGTCGCGGGCGTGCGGCTTTAGGCAATCTTTGCTCTGACACCCGCAATTAGGAGCCTCCGCGCCACTTCGAGAGCCACGCCGAAAACTAGGTGCGAGACAAAGCCGCGCAGGTGCGTCGAAGCCGCGACCTCCGAAGCGGGGGGACTAAAGCCCAACGCCGGCATCGCCATCTCGTCGGCGACCAGCGACACCGCCGCTCCGTAGGCGGTTCCGAACCCAGCGCTGGTCTCTGGGCGAACCTCCACCGCGGCTCCGTAGAGAGCGCCGAGAAACACCCCAAAGCCGTAATGAACAGCTGCTCCCGCAGGCTCACGATATCCCTCCGGTACCGGTTTCCCTACGGTAGCTTCCGTTACAGCGTCGGCCACCTTGACGGTGTTGGGCTCGTCTCCGACATCCCTATCGCCCGAAGCGGCTTTCCAGGCTTCGTGGAACTCGGACATTACCCACGAGGCCACCAACCCCGCCGCCGCGCCCGTCACAGCGCCTTCGATTACGCGCTCTGTGTTCACATCCATCTCTCCGGCGCCTTGTCTAAAAGCTCATTCTAACCGTCGCTCGCACTGTCATCGGCGCACCGGGCATGATGTTGTTGTCGTTGTAGGCGGACGAGAAATAATCGCTGTTGAGCAGATTCTCGACGTTGATTTGCGCCTCGATCTGGGGGGTGAGCTTGAAGAATGCCGCGGCATCGACGCGCGTGAAGGCGGGCAGGATGGCGGTGTTGCTGATGGAGGTGAAGCTCTTCGACTGGTGATAGACCCCGACCCCGGCCCCAAGGCGAGGGGTGAGGTCGTAGCGGGTCCACAGCGAAGCCTGCTGTTTGGGAACCAGCGGAACCTCGCGCCCGGCCGGGGCGGCACTCGTCGTTTTGCGAATCTCCGCGTCCTGCAGCGCATAGCCCGCGCTGATCTGCCACTGGGGTGTGATCGCACCGCTAAGGCCGAGTTCGAGCCCCTTACTGCGCTGCGCACCCGTCAGCACCGTCCGCGCGGCGTCATTGGGGTCGGCCGCGCGGGTGTTGGTGCGGTCAAGCTGGTAGATGGCGGCGGTCAGGTTCAGCGTCGGGCGGATATCCCATTTGAGGCCAAGCTCGTAATTGTCGAACCTCTCCGGCTCCAGCGCGGCGCTGGTGACATCGAGCGATGAGAATTGATCCCCCGACTGCGGCAGGAAGGACCGGCTATAGCTGGCGTATATCGAGACAGGTTGCACCGGCTTGAGCACCACGCCCACTCGGGGAGACCAAAGCGTGTCGGTCCGGCGATAGCTCTGCCCGGCAACCAGGTCGTCGACGTTAAGCGTGAAGCGGTCGCGGCGAACGCCGCCGATCAGATCGACATGGTCGCCGATCGAGATCTGGTCCTGCACATAGAAGGCGGCGGCGTCGGCGTTCGTGCGGATTGACCGGTAGCCGGTATTGGGAGTGGTGCGCAGCGTGACCGGCGGCACCGTGATCGGGTCGGCCAACCCGACAAAGACGCGCCGCCCCCCGTTGACGATATCACCACCCCCGAAAAAGCCGTTGATCCGCTGGTTGCGCGTGCGCTGGTCGCTAATTTCGAAGCCAGCGAGCAGCACGTGGCGGACGGGTCCAGTGGTGACCCTCCAAACAAGGTCGTTCTGGTTGAGCAGGTTCTTGCGTGTCGTGGGATCGCTATACGCTTCGAGGCCGACGCTCTGGACGCCGCCGCGCGACGTGACCGGGGTGACCGGAAAGGCGTTCCGATAGAGCTTGTCGTAATCACCATACAGGACCCGACTGGTCAGGGTCAGATTGTCGCTGAAGCGGTGCTCGACGCGCCCATTCAGGACCTTGGCCTCGAAATCGCTGACGTTGAATCCCGGCACACCGAAGAAGGTGTCGCGGGCGCCGGTGAGCGGGCGTGACGGGCTCGTCAGCGAGCCCTGAACGGCCGAGGGGACGCCTCGGTCGATCGTTCGCCTGTCGCTGTTATATTCGAACCCCAGATCGATCCGGGTTGCACCGCCGAGCGAGAGCGCGACGGTCGGGTTGATCGCAACCCTGCGCCCATCATAGAAGTCGCGATTGTTTCGGAACTCCTCGTAAACGGCGTTCAGCCGAGTGGACACGGACTCGCTGAGTGGCTGACTGATGTCGGCGTCGATATACCATGCGCCATATGTGTCCGCCGAACCGCTGCCGCTGATGAAGGCGTTGGCGACAGGACGCTTGGTGACGCGGTTGATGACGCCTCCACCGCCGCCGCGCCCGAAGATCATCGCGTTGGGGCCTTTCAGGACCTCGATCCGCTCTGCGTTGTAGAGGCCGCGGTAATATTGCACGTCGTCGCGCAGGCCGTCGACAAAGAAGTCCGCGGTGCTGCTGTTCCCGCGCAGGATGATCTGATCGCGGTGGCCCTCACCTTGGGAGATTACGGCGCCGGGGACATAGCGTAGTACATCGGCAATAGAGCGCATCGCCTGGTCGTCGATCTGCGTTTCCGTGATGATCGAGACCGCTTGGGGGACATCGTTGAGCTCGGTCGGTGTGCGCGTGGCGGTGCTGGTCGCATCGATCTGATAGCCGTCGCGGACGCCGGTCACGATGATCGTTTGCGAGGTGCTGCCGGGTCCCGGCAGGAACTGGTCTTGAGCCATTGCCGGGACGGTGAGCAGCCCGAAGCCGAGTGCAGTTCCAATACCAAGATTTCTCACCGTTGACCCTTTTGCGAATCTCTCTCAACCAACGCAATAGGTGATTTGAGAGTGCGTCGCAATAGCCCTTCGGGGTGGTCGCTGTCGGGCCCGTTGGCTTGCTCTCTAAAATATGAGACCAGCGAAACGGACTACGGCAATGTTACGAAGCCCGACGAGATCACTTATCAGAGCCTGAGTTGGCTTTGCCGTTGCATTACGCCGAACGTCCTCAGCCATGACATGGAAGAGAGCCGAGCCAGTGACGCTCACCGGACGACGATCTTGCCTTTCATGCCGAAAATCGAGTGCATGAAGTGCGAACAATGCACGTCGTAGGTTCCGATCCGGTTGACAACCAGGCGCACGTCCCCGCTTTCTCCGCCTTTCAGCTCGACTTCACCCTTGTTGATCGTCGACCGGCTGGCAGGGTCAATAGTGGCTTGCTCGAAAAAGGCCTTGGCGACAAAATTGTGGCCGCCCCCTGCCGTATTAACAAAGCGCAAGCGGTAGGGAACACCGCGTTGAAGCGTGATTGTGGCTGGAACGAAAGCGAAGTTCTTCATGTCGATTTCGATCGTCTGGGCATTCAACCAGTTCGGCGATTGAGCAAAGCCAGGCCCAGCGAGAAGCAGGCCGCAAACAGCGAGGCTTAGCGAGCGCATCGAACATCCCCAGTACAAGCGTATCATAGCACGGATTGAGCCGCAGGCTCATTTGGCCGTTCAAAAGCTGCATCGAAGCGAAAATCCCGAGAAAGGGACGTCAATTCCAACTTCCACGGCGCTAGATTCCGAGCCGATTGGCCTGCTTCGGCGTGCAAGGTGATGTTCATCGAGTAGGTTCGTCGTCGGAATCCGAATGGTGTACATGCAAGCGGGCTCGGTGCGAAACCCGCGTCCACCCAGGCATGCGAGGCAGCTCAAGGATCAAAAGAAGCATCAGAGCGGTTATGACAGCCAGATGATAGATCCCGTACGCGGCGCTTAACCCGACCGCTGCAGACGCCCAGAGCGTAGCTGCCGTTGTGAGCCCCGTCACGCGCCCAGCGTCGCGCAGGATGATGCCGGCGCCAATGAATCCTACTCCAGTAACAATTCCCGCAGAGATGCGACCTTGGTCCCCGATGGCGTTCGACACAAGTCCGAAGGCGCAGGCTCCTAGCGAAGCAGCCATGTAGGTTCGGATTCCGGCTTCCCTGCCGTGGTGCTCACGTTGCCAGCCAATTATGGCACCCAGCAACCCTGGTCTGCCCCCACCGAGTGGACCGATTGGTTTGTTAGTGCATTAAGCGCATCGCCGCCATATCCGGACGGAGGTGGAGCGAAGCGGAACCGGAGGCCGGATATGGCGGTGTCGCCGTTTCCGGTGCCGGTGGCCGGTAGCCCAGGC
>NZ_VYQA01000052.1:0-4517 GCF_008710165.1 Sphingobium limneticum
GTGCGCCTTGTGGAGAGAGCTTTTGGCATTGGGCCCTCGGCGCTGACGGAGGCCATGGGCATGCTCAACCACCATTTCGCAGCAGCCGCCTGATCGGCGCAGAGCGACAGCCTACCTCTGACTGCCGCCAATCTTTGCAACAGAGCCCCGACCATATGCCCTAGACAGCCTGAGAACGCAGAGATTCGACGCTTCGCTACCCCCTTGTGGATGTGCGGGCATGACCCGGGGCCACATTGCTGGCCAAGTTTTCAAACCTTCACCGTACCAACTTTCTGAGGAGCGCTTCCATGCTGCCGCAACTGCACCGCCAACCCTGGATGGACAGCGACATCGAGACCTTTCGCGACCAGGTTCGCCGCTACATCGCCGCCGAAATGGCGCCGAAGTTGCCTGGCTGGCGCGAGCAGGGCTACATCCCGCGCGAAACCTGGCGGCCCTTCGGCGAAATGGGCTTTCTGCTGCCCGAAATGCCAGAGGCTTACGGCGGCGCCAGTGCCAGCATCGCCTACCAACTGGTGGTGCAGGACGAGCTGACCAAGGCCGAAATGCCCAACAACGTCACGGTGCACAGCATCGCCTCGCATTACATCATGGACTTCGGCACCGAGGCACAGAAGCAGCGCTGGCTGCCCAAGCTGAACAACGGCGAGATGCTGGCCGGCATCGCGATGACCGAGCCAAGCTGTGGAACGGATCTCAAGGCCATCGCCACCCGCGCGCGTCGCGATGGCGACCACTACGTGATCGACGGCGCCAAGACCTTCATCACCAATGGCTTCACCTGCAACCTGCTGATCGTGGTTGCGCGCACCGGCGAAGCGGGGAGCCGGGGCTTGTCGCTGATCGTGGTGGAGACCGAAAACCTACCCGGGTTTCGCGTGGGCCGCCTACTCGAAAAGATCGGCATGCCGGCGTCGGACACGGCCGAACTCTTCTTCGACGAGGTGCGTGTGCCGGTTGACCAGTTGCTGGGGGGCGTCGAAGGCCATGGATTCAAGCAGTTGATGAGCCAGCTGCCCTACGAGCGGATGTCCATCGCGGTGCCAGCGGCGGCCGTCATCGACCGAGCCCTGGAGCTGACCATCGAATACACAAAGGAGCGCAAGATCTTCGGCGCGCCGTTGTTCGACATGCAGACCACGCGCCACAAGCTGGCCGAGCTGGCCACCATCGCCCACGTGGTGCGCACCTTCGTCAACGACTGCACGCAGCGGCTGCTGGACAGAACGCTCGACGACGAGGCTGCGTACATGGCTAAGTGGTGGTGCACAGAACAGCAGTGCCGTGTGACCGACGAATGCTTGCAGTTGTTCGGCGGCTATGGCTTCATGGCCGAGTACCCGATCGCGCGCATGTACGCCGCCTCGCGCGTGCAGAAGATCTACGGCGGCGCGAACGAGGTCATGAAGGAACTGATCGCGAGGAAGCTGTGAACGCGCCGCACACGCTGCGGACGCCGCTAAACGGCATCCGCGTGGTGGAGTTCGAGGGCCTCGGGCCGGGCCCGCTGGCCGCCATGATGCTGGCCGACATGGGCGCCGAGGTGATCGTGCTGACACGGGCCGAGCAGGCTGCTGGAGCGCAGCTGCTGGGCGGAGCGGCGAGGAATCCGCTACACCGCGGCAAGACAGTCGAGGTCATAGACCTGAAGTCGGCCGACGGCAAGGTGCGCGCTCTGGCGCTGATCGCCCAGGCCGACGCCCTGATCGAGGGCTATCGCCCAGGTGTGATGGAGCGGCTGGGCCTCGGTCCCGCCGAATGCGCTGCGCGCAACCCCCGGTTGGTCTACGGCCGGATGACGGGCTGGGGCCAGGACGGCCCGCTCGCCCAGGCCGCTGGCCATGACCTGAACTATGTCGCGTTGACGGGCTTGCTGTCGCTGTCTGCGCGGAGGGGGCAGGCGCCTATCGTGCCGCCCTCGGTACTCGGGGACGCGACGGGGGCGCTGGGCCTTGCCTTTGGCGTCGCCTGTGCGTTGGTCGATTCGCGCGCCACCGGTCAAGGCAGGGTCGTGGACGCGGCAATAGTCGACATCGTGGCCATGCTGGGCACGCTGGTGCACTGGATTCGCGCCAATGGGCAGATCGATGGCGCGCAGCCGAGTCCGTTTCACGATTCGCCATTCTATGACGTGTATGCCTGCGCCGACGGCGGCTTCATCAGCCTCGCGGCGGTAGAGCCCGCATTCCACGCACTGCTGCTGTCAAAGCTGGGCCTGACGGACGTCAACCCTGCCGAGCAGTACGAAACTGCGAAGTGGCCAGCGCTGAAGGAGCGCATCGTGGCCCTTATCCGCAGCAGGCCCCGGGCGCACTGGTGCGAATTGCTCGAAGGCAGCGACGCCTGCTTTGCGCCTGTGCTCAGCTTGGCCGAGTCAGTTCGGCATCCGCACAACGCGGCAAGGGGCATCTACCAATCCACCCCCTCCGGCGCCATCGAAGCGGCTCCGGCCCCACGGTTCCAGGCTCTCAACGCAACCACTCAGGAGACAAAGAAATGACAGCTACCACCCAGCTCGTTCGCGGATGCCCGTCCACCACGGGTAACGAGCGCCAGCTCAACACTACGACGCTGATCCGGCACGCCGCGCGCACCCACGGGGACCAGGAGATCGTCTACCGCACACCCGATGGTGGCTGGGATCGCTACACCTATGCCGAGTGCTACGCGCGCGTCTGCCGCAGTGCCAATGCACTGCGCGCACTAGGCGTCGAGCCGGGCGACCGGGTCGGCATCCTAGACTGGAATAGTCGGCGCCACTTCGAGCTGTACTGGTCCATCCCCGGCCTGGGCGCGGTCATGCTGCAGATGAACCTGCGCCTAGGCGCTGAGGACTTGGGCTATGTGGTTGGCCACAGCAAGGTGTCTTACGTCTGCGTGGACGAGTCCTTGCTGCCGATCGCCGAATCCGTTGCAGCGAACTCCCCCCAGATCAAGGGCTGGATCGTCATGACCGACAAGCCGCTGGACCAGATCAAGACCACGCTGAAGCCGCTGCTGCACTATGAAGACCTGCTGGCCGCTGCCGACACGAAGATCGACTGGCCCGAGATTGACGAAACCTCGGCTTACAGCGCCTGCTATACCACCGGCACCACAGGCAAGCCCAAGGGCGTGTACTACTCGCACCGCGGCATCTACTTGCACTCCACGGCCATGGCCACTAATTTGGGCATGACGCTGGACGACTGCGTCATGCTCATCACGCCCATGTTCCACGGGCAGTGCTGGGGCCTGCCACAGGCCGCCACGCTGCTGGCCGACAAGATCGTGCTGCCTGGCCGCTACGCTGCCGAAGACACCAAGCCGCTGGTTGACGCCATGATCGCCGAGGGTGTGACCATCACCAATGGCGCGCCGGCCATCTTCCAACCGATGCTGCAGTACATCGAGACGATGCCGGTCAAGCCGGACTTTGGCCGCATGCGCATGCTGTCTGGTGCCTCCGAGCCACCGCTGTCGATGATGATCGGTTTCTACAACCTCACGGGCGCTGAGGTGGTGCACGCCTACGGCGCCACCGAAGCCACTACGCTGGTGACCGTCAACCGTCTCAAGCCCACGCTGAGTAACCGCTTGACCCAGGAGGAGCGGTGGAATCTCAAGCGCAAGCAGGGCCTGGTCCTGACTGGCGTGGACATCCGCATCCTAAATGCCAACGACCAGGACCTGCCGCACGACGGCCAGTCGGCCGGAGAGATTTGCCTGCGCGGCCCCTGGATCACGACCAGCTACCACGACATGCCCGATTCTGGTGATCGCTTCTTGGTGGGCGGGTGGTGGCGCTCGGGCGATGTCGGCACGGTGGACGAGAACGGCTACCTCAAGGTCACTGACCGCATCAAGGACGTGATCAAGAGCGGCGGCGAATGGATTTCTTCCATCGACATGGAAAACCTGCTCATGGGCCATTCCGCCGTGCGTGATGCCGCGGTGGTCGGCATTCCTCATGCGAAGTGGCAGGAAAGGCCGCTGGCCCTGGTGGTGCTGAAGCCCGGCCAGCAGGCAACCCAGGAACAACTGCAGGAACACCTATCCAGCGCCTTCGCAAAGTGGCAGTTGCCCGATCAGGTCCTGTTTGTCGAAGCCATCCCCAAGACCAGCGTCGGCAAGCTCGACAAGAAGCGCATACGCGCCGAGCATGCGGGCCGCTACGCAGAGTGAGCCAACCTTTTTCTACAGGAGAACAACATGAATGACCATGAACCCGTCATCGTCGGTGCTCTGCGCACCCCGGTGGGCAAACGCGGTGGGCGCCTGCAGAAATGGCACCCCGTCGATCTGCTGGGCGAGACGCTACGCCAACTGGTCGAGCGCTCCGGCGTCAACCCCGCAGATCTGGACGATGTGATCGTTGGCTGCGTGCGGCTCTGTTGCAAAAATCGTGAAGCTTGAGCATGCTTGGCGGAGATTGGACGGACGGAACGATGACGGATTTCAAGTGGCGCCATTTCCAGGGTGATGTGATCCTGTGGGCGGTGCGCTGGTATTGTCGCTATCCGATCAGCTATCGC
>NZ_VYQA01000053.1:0-4256 GCF_008710165.1 Sphingobium limneticum
GGGGGCGTTTGCGGGAGGGGGCGGAATCCTACGCTAAGGATTTGGGCCAGCGATATTCCCCGGTTAGATTGATGTGTTCCCATCCCAACGGCGAGACGTGGGCGAGTAGATCAGGCGCGATATGGGTACCGCTGGCGGCCCGGGTATTGACGACCTCGCCGAGCTTCATGGTGTTCCAGAATATGATGATGGCGGCGAGCAGGTTCATTCCGGCGATGCGATAGTGCTGGCCTTCGCCGGATCGATCCCGGATTTCACCTCGGCGGTGGAAGCTGATGGCGCGCTTTAGGGCGTGGTGGGCCTCACCCTTGTTGAGGCCGATCTGAGCCTGGCGCTGGAGGCCGGCATCAAGAATCCAGTCGATCATGAACAGGGTTCGCTCGATGCGGCCCACCTCTCGCAATGCGAGGGCCAGCTCATTCTGGCGCGGGTAAGAGGCGAGCTTGCGAAGAATCTGGCTGGGGGCGACGATCCCCGCTGCGATCGTCGCCATGATGCGCAGGATGTCGGGCCAGTTGCGCTCGATGAGCGGTTCATTGATCTTACCTCCGACCAGCGCTCGCACATTGGCCGGCGTCGCGTTGGGCGTGAAGGCATAGAGTCTTTTCTGAGGGAGATCGCGGATACGGGGGGCGAACCTGTAGCCGAGCAAGGCGCAGGCGGCGAACACATGATCGGTGAAGCCGCCCGTGTCGGCAAAATGCTGGCGAACGCGGCGGCCCGCGTCATTCATGAGCAGCCCGTCCAGGATATAGGGAGCCTCGCTGACCGTTGCCGGGATCACCTGGGTTGCGAACGGCGCATATTGATCGGACACATGGCTGTATCCCTTGAGGCCCGGGACGTTGCCATATTTCGCGTTGATCAGATTCATCGCCTCGCCCTGCTCGGTAGCAAGGAAGAACTGCCCGTCGCTGGATGCCGATTGCCCTTGTCCCCAGAAGGCGGCCATGGGCAGGGCGGCGTGGGCCTCCACGATCATGGCGAGCGCCCGATCATAGGCGCTGCCTTCGACATGCCAGCGCGCGATCCGCAGCAATTCCCAGAAGCTGTGCGTGTTGGTCGCCGCCGCCATCTTGCGCAAACCGAGATTGACGCCTTCCGCCAGCAACACGTTCATCAGGCCGATCCGGTCGCTGCAGGGCGCGCCGGTGCGCAGATGCGTGAACGCCTCGGAAAATCCGGTTCGCTCATCGACTTCCAGCAACAGATCGGTGATCCTCGCGGGCGGGAGCTGTTGATAGAGATCGAGCACGAGATCCTCGGCCCCTTCGGGCGTGTCGGCCCTCAGCTTGTCGATGTGCAGCTTGCCGTTCTCGATGATGCCGCCTGGGATCGTGCCGGTTCGCGCCGCGCGGCCAAACTCCTTCAGCCGTGTATCCAGTCGAGCCCTGCGCTCGGCCAGCCATTCGCCGGGTCGCAGCGGCACGGCGAGCCGCGCGGTCTGCTCTATCGCCTGTGGCGGGACCAGAAGCTGCTTGAGGTCGCCATAGCGGCGCGATCCCGCCAACCATATGTCACCGGACCGGAAGGCGTCGCGGATGTGGAACAGCACCGCGATTTCCCAAAGCCGGTGGTCGCCGCTGGGCTCAGCGCGAAGATGACGATGCCATTTCGAGTTGGGACGTAGAAAATCCACCGGCGGATCGACCTTGATCCCGTTACGCAGCATCGCAACGGCCGCCAGAAGAGGCGTGGCGATCGGCGCCGCCTGCATGTCGAGCAGGCGCAGCATCCTGGGCGCGTAGAGGCGGAAACGGTGATAGCCGTCCAGCACACGGCTGAGCGGGTCGGCCGCGAGCACGTTGGTCAGCGCGGAGGCCGTGGCGACAAGGGTTCTGAACCGTTCCCAGCCAGGCCCGGTGGCGATTATCCCGTCCAGGGCCGTGCCATCGTCCTGCGCTCCAAGCAAAGCACCACCGATCGGCAAAGGACTTCAGCGTGTCCCGAACGGCCGCCTTTGCGTCGGCGATCCTGGTGTTGCAAAGGCGTTCGGAGGCCCGATAGAGACGGCCTACGATGCGATCGTGGGTCTCCACGATGACATCGGCCAGCGATGACCGCCATTCCAGGGTGCAGACAGCGAGGATCGCAAGCCGCCTGTCTTCGGGCAGATCACGCATGCCGTCGGCGTAATAGCGCTCGCCCTGCCGGCGAAGCCGGGTCACACGATGCGCCGGCACGCCGTCCAGCAAATCCGCCGGAAGATCGAACCTTTGAAGATATTCCAGTCGATCCATCAGCCGGTTAGCGGCTGCTGAATTTGCGCCAACCTCGAACTGTCGCAGCCATACGAAGCGCGTGACGCGACCATCCACCGTATCCTCCAACAGGTGAGCCAAATTCTCGCTCAGGGTTGGCGTGATGCGATGGGCGATAAGATCCTCGATCCGGCGCTCGGCCTCAACCAGCGCATCGGCGCAAAGGCGCTCGATCGTCGAGGAGCCGGGAAGGATCGTGCGGGTGCGGCGACACTCCGCAACGAAGCGACGGGCAAGATCCTCATTCGATGTCGCCGCCTCGGCTTCCCGAGCGATCCATTCGCGCAAATCCCGTGCGCCCCGCCCCGAAAAGGAGCGATAGCCGTAGATTCGGCGAAGGTCCGCCAGATGCTCGTGCCGGGTCTCCTCGCGCGCGGCATAGAGGAGTAGATCGTCGCTGGTCAGGCCGAGCTGGGCCGCGACGAAATCCGATACCTGCGCCGGGATCAACTCGCCAGGAGCGAGCACCCGGCCCGGGTAGCGCAGGACGCACAGTTGCAGCGCGAAGCCAAAACGATTGTGGGCGCGCCGGCGCTGGCGGATATGCCCGAGATCCTCATCGCTGAGGGTATAGTGCCGCAGCAGCTCACCTTGATCGACCGGCAAGTGAAGCAGCGCCTCGCGCTGTCGATCGGTCAGGGTCACGCGACGCGGCATACATGCTCCTTATTCTTTCCGAGCTACGGTTTGAGATAGCTTGATTGAGATGCTGGTTAAGATACACAATAGCCCAATCTTATGTGCTCATGTTCGTCACCGCCTCAAACCTTCGTTTGTGATCCATGCTGATCGGCTACGCCCGCGTGTCCAAAGCCGACGGCTCGCAGTCGCTCGACCTGCAGCACGATGCCCTTCGCGCTGCCGGTGTCGAGCCAGGCAATATCTATGATGATCGTGCATCCGGTAGCCGTGATGATCGCCCCGGTCTTGCCGCCTGCCTGAAATCGTTGCGCGACGGCGATGTCCTCATCGTTTGGAAGCTCGACCGGCTCGGCCGAACGCTCACCCACCTGGTCAGCACGGTGCAGAATCTGTCGGATCGCGGTATCGGTCTGCGGGTGCTCACCGGCAAGGGCGCGCAGATCGACACCACGACGCCATCGGGCCGGATGGTGTTCGGCATTTTTGCCACACTGGCGGAGTTTGAGCGGGATATGATCCGCGAGCGCACCATGGCTGGCCTGGCCGCTGCCCGCGCGCGGGGACGCAAGGGTGGCCGCAAGTTCGCCCTCTCCAAGGCCCAGGTGCGGCTCGCTCAGGCTGCTATGGCCCAACGCGACACGTCCGTTTCCGACCTCTGCAAGGAACTCGGGATCGAGCGCGTCACTCTCTACCGCTATGTCGGTCCCAACGGGGAACTCCGGGATTACGGTCAGCGCGTGCTTGCTGCCAAAACGCGATGATGATGACGGGAGCCCCGATCAAACTTACCCAAGCGGACGCCGCAGACGTTGCAGACCTGTACAACCGTTGCAGCGACTATTTCCTGTTGCAGGACGGGGCCGCGCCCACGCTGGACGATGCTCGCGAGCTTTTCTCCGATGTGCCGCCCGAAAAGAGCGCCCACAATCAAGCTGTCCTGGGATGGAAGGGGCCTGGCGGCCTATATGCAATCGCGGCCATCCTCCGCGATTATCCGCGTGATGGCACATGGTATCTCGGCTTCATGATCGTAGATGCCGCACAGCGTGGTCGTGGCGTCGGACGCTCAATTTACTCGACGGTCGAAAGCTGGGCCGCTGCGAGAGGTGCCACAGAGATTCGGTTGGCCGTGCTGGAAGCGAATGAAGCGGCAGAGCGATTTTGGCGTTCTCTCGGCTTCATTGAGTATCGGCGCGTTGGGCCAGACACCTTCAAAATGCGTAGCCATCGCCGGATAGAACTGAGCCGTCGCCTTTCTGGCGCGACCGTAGAAGGCAGCAACAAGTAAGATCTCGCGCCGGCTATCTGGGCGAGCTTGGCGTAGGATTCCGCCCCCTCCCGCAAACGCCCCCT
>NZ_VYQA01000054.1:0-4129 GCF_008710165.1 Sphingobium limneticum
CCTCGGTGGGCGTGTGAAGTGTGGTAACTCCACCTTACCGATGAGCCCGGTGGCCACCGAGATCGAATTCGCATGGGTGGGGCATGCCCCACCCATGCGATCGCCTCAATCTACACCGGAAATTACACCACGAGCGCGGACGCTAACAGGCCGGGCGCTGCCCGCCGAGACGCGCCTTTATATCGAAGCTACCTCCGCAAAGGCCTCCATGCCCCCTCCAATCCTGTCGGGCACGCAGCTTTTCTTCACCCTCAATATCGTCGCGAAGCCCGCGGCCAGCCCCGCCTCCAAGGATGACGCGACCGCGCACCGGTCTCTCATTATCGCACCGTCAGCACAGGGCACGGAGGGTTCCAGATGAAAACGCTGTGCCCTGACGAGAGGAAAAAATCCGCTCAGTCATTCCCAGTATCCGACAGGCAGCAGGCCGCCTCAAGGACGATGGTTCCCCCAATTTTGCTGACGCAAAATCGGCACCCCCATCGCCGCTGGCGCGGCCGCTTCGCGGTCCTTGACCCGGCCCGCTTCCTGCCGGGCGCAGCCTCCTGTCTTTCAGGATCAGGAGGTCAAAATGACACTTCAGCAGCATATCGACGAGCTTCGGGCCGAACTCGAATGGAACGAAGATCCAGCCGAAATTCGGCAGATCAAGGCCGAACTGGAGGCCGCCCTGGCGGCACGGGATCGGCCCGGTGGCTAGGGAGGATTTGGGAGCGGCATCGCTCGCCGCTCCACCTTTCTCTGGCTCACAAAGGATGGGCCGTACCGGGAGCAGGAGATGGGATTGCGGGGATGGGACTAAGGCAAGATAAAAGAAATGGCGCCATGCCCTTCGGCCATCACGCCATAACCCTTTGTCTGCACATCGTTTTTCCTCAAACTTGCCATGGCGTCACCCTTGGGCGCATGGCGCTGAGCCAGCTGCAACATATTGAATTTAGTCGACATTTAATGGTGCCATTGCCGCTTTGGTGCTGGTCGCTTCGTCGGGCGCGCCCTGATGGATGAGGATGATATTGAACCCCGCCTCGGGAGAATACGCAGCACGCCGATCAGGCGCGGCAGAAGCTATATGAGCCAGGTGCTTCGGGCTGCAAATCTTGCCGGTGGGATGGCGCGATCAGCGGGCAAGCACAGTCGCTTTCACGGCAACCGATCCGGCGTGGGAGGCGGCGTCGGTCGGGTGCTCGCTTCGCGCGACCGCTTGGCGGCCTATCGACAGCGCCGTGTTCTCGTCAAATCGCGCATCGTTCGTCTCGATCGCGCCAACGGCATGAATGCTGCCCGGGCTCACCTTCGCTATATCCAGCGTGATGGCGTGACCCGCGACGGCGCATCCGGGCGGCTTTACGCATCGATTGAGGATGAGGCCGATGGCCGGGCCTTTCTTGATCGGGCGGACGGCGATCGGCATCAGTTTCGCTTCATCGTTTCCCCCGAGGACGGTGAACAATATGAAGATCTCAAATCTCTCACCCGGCGTCTGATGCTGCAGATGGAGCAGGATCTCGGCACCAGGCTGGATTGGGTCGCTGCCGATCATTTCAACACCGGCCATCCCCACACGCACGTCATCCTGCGGGGTAAGGACGAGCGCGGGCAGGATCTCGTAATCGCGCGCGATTACATTACGCAAGGCATTCGCGAGCGGGCCGCCGAACTCGTATCGCTCGATCTTGGTCCGCGCGTCGATGTCGAGATCGAGAACCGGCTCCGCCGCGAGATGAATCAGGAGCGATTGACAGGCATTGATCGCCGGCTGCTGCGCGACATGAATAATGACCGCGTAGTGAGCATTGGCTCGACCGATCCGTTCCAGCAGAGCCTGCGCGCCGGCCGGCTTCAGACGCTGGGGCGATTGGGCCTGGCCGACGAGGTCGAGCCAGGGCGTTGGAGATTGGTGGCAGGCATGGACGACATATTGCGTCGCATGGGGGAGCGCGGCGATATCATCCGCACCATGCAGCGGACCTTTAGGGAGCATGGTCTGGAACGGGCGCCGGGCGATTATGTCATTGCCGATCCGGTGGTCTTGTCCCCTGTCGTCGGGCGGGTGGTTGAGCGAGGTCTGTCTGAGGAACTGGAAGACCGCCACTATCTCATTGTAGACGGTGTCGATGGACGCAGCCACTATGTCGACATCGGCAAGGGCGAAACCGTGGAGCCGATCCCAGTCGGCGCGATGGTGCGGATAGAGGCAAAAATGGCCGGCGCAAGGGCCGTTGACCGGACGATCGCGGAAGTCGCTGCTGCTCATGATGGGCGCTATTCCATCGACCTGCATCTGCGTCACGATCCCGCCGCTACCGAGAGCTTTGCCCAAGCCCATGTCCGCAGGCTGGAAGCCATGCGCAAAGCCGGAAGCAGCGTGGCGCGCGAGGCGGATGGAACCTGGGTCATCGCGCCCGACCATGTCGAGCGCGCGGCGACGTTCGAGGCGCACAGGGCGAGGATGGCACCCGTGATCGTTGAAACCCTGTCGGCCATGCCGCTGGATCGGCAGGTTGGTGCTGATGGCGCGACCTGGCTCGATCGCGAGTTGGTCTCGTCCGATAGGACGCCGCTGCGCGAGGCTGGGTTTGGGCGCGAGATCCGGGAGGCCATGGACCGGCGGCGCCAGTGGCTGATTGCAGAAGGATTAGCCCAGGAGGAACAAGGGCGCGTGGTTCTGCAGGCGAACCTGCTCGCGACGCTACGCCGCCGGGAAATGAACCGCATCGCCGGGCAATTGTCCCAGCAGCTTGGGCTTGCCTATTTGGAGGCAAGGCCCGGCGAGCGGATCGAGGGCATTTATCGTCGCCCCGTCGAGCTTGCTTCAGGCCGCTATGCCCTGATCGAAAAGAGCCGGGACTTCACGCTCGTTCCATGGCGGCCGGTGCTGGATCGCCATATCGACAAGCAGGTGTCCGGTATCATTCGCGGTGACAGCATCAACTGGGCGATCGGACGACAGCGCAGCGGGCCGTCGATTTCATGATCGAAGTGCGGATTGGGACCTTAGGGCCTGAGCCGGCCCGGAGCCGAAGGATAGCCATTCCCATGGCGCTGCCTGTGAGCAATGCATATGTCCCGCAGGACATAAGCTCCAATCATAAGAGGCGGTGGCGATGCCTCTTGGGTTTGACAAAAGTTCCTCTTTGCCCTTAACTGTCCTCAGTCCGCGGACGGAGGACGAGAGGCTAAGGGCGACATGAAAAGCCAGGATATCGTCATATTGCTCAAACTCGCCGCCCTCCGGGATCAGGAAGAATCCGGGCGTCTTGGGTCTGGCGATGATCAGTTTGATCCCGCAGAGCTATATTCCGTTCGGGGCTTGGGCAATGCATTGGGCATAAGCAAGACCGAGGTAAGCGCTTCGCTCAATCGAAGCCTTCAATCCGGTCTGGCGGTCAAGGACCGCTCATACCGACGCGTGAAACCGAACCGCCGGGATCTCTGCGAATTCATTGCTCATGGTCTCAAGTTCGTATTCCCGGCGGTGCCGGCCGCTCCGGAGCGGGGTATTGCGACCGGTTTTGCTGCACCGATGCTCCAAGGGCAACTCATCAGCGCCGGACAGGAAATCTATGTCTGGCCCTATGCACATGGCAATGCGCGAGGCCCCGCAGTCGAACCTTTGTTCAAATCGGTGCCGGCGGCTTCGCAACAGGATGAGCGGCTATATGAATATCTCGCGCTTGTCGACGCCGTGAGGCTTGGTAGGCAGCGTGAATCCAACCTTGCGATTGATAGGCTTCGAGGAGGGCTGCTGAAGCAATGACGGTTCGGGGCCAGCTTTTGGAGATGCTTGCGGCGGTCGCGACGGCGATCGGGGACGAGCTTCGCGAACAACTTGTTTTCGTCGGCGGTTGCTCGAGCGCATTGCTTATCACCGATCCGTACACGATCGAGGATGTGCGGATGACCGATGACGTCGATCTGATCGTCAATCTCACCGGAAAGGGGAAGTGGCTGGTCCTGCAGGATCAGCTGTCGCGAAGCGGCTTTAACAGGTTGCGGAAAAAGGCTCTTTCCTTGAGCCGCTTGAGGTGATTCAGACGCCTTCAACTGAGGTTGAAGGATTTGAGATGCGGGGCGGCGATTACCGGAGCGAAGGGTTGTTTTCCTACGTGAGCTGCGAAGCTCGGGT
>NZ_VYQA01000055.1:0-4104 GCF_008710165.1 Sphingobium limneticum
GGCCCAGTCGGCCCGAAGCTGCGATTTTGGTCATCTTGGAGAACACGTCGGGAACGGGCTGGTTGTTGTTGACGATCGCCCATGCGAGGAACGACGTTCCGCTCCGATAAGGGAGCGGCGTTATGAGCCTTGGCGTTTCGAGTGGGGATCTGATCGGCTCCTGGAGCCTGAGTTTTTCGGACATCGCGTTCGTGACCGGCAAAGCGGAGACGGCACGACTGGGATTGGCGGTTCAGCTTAGATTTTTCGCCGGGCATGGCTTCTTTGTGCCGGATCATGCGTCGATACCCTCCGACGGTGTCTTGTATCTGGCGGAGCAACTTGGTCTCGATGCCAAATCCGTGAACCACTATGATTTTTCCGGGCGCACCGCCCGCCGGCATTGCGCGGAGATTTTGCGGCATCTCGGGTTCCGCCGTATGACGCAGACGGATCGCAGGGCGTTGTCGAGGTGGATTTCCGACGATCTTTGTGCGGGCGGGCAGCCGATCAATGCCATGCTCGAGCATGTTTTCCTGTGGTGCCGCGACCGCCGTATCTATGGGCCGTCGCGCAAGGAGCTGGAACGCCTCGTCCGTTCGCAACGACACCTCTATCTGGAGGCCCTGTTGGCCCGAGTCCGCGATCGGCTTGCGCCGGATGCGGTCGCCTTGCTGGAAGCCTCGCTCGCCGATCCCGATGGCCCGACCGGCTTCAACACGATGAAGGGGGATGCAGGTCAGGCGACGCTCGAAAACATTCTTGGCGTGACCGCCAAACTCGCCTTTATCCAACGGCTTGCTCTTCCCCGAGATTTCCTATCGGTCACGGGCAAGGCATGGGTCGATCAGATCGTTCGCCGGGTTGCCGGCGAGAAAGCCTCGGAGATGCGCCGGCATGTACCGGCGCGCCAGCTCGGGCTCTATGCCGTTTATCTGATGGCGCGGGAAGCTCAGCTTACGGATGCGATGGTCGACCTGCTGATCGAGACGGTCCATAAGATCGGATCGCGCTCGAAACGCAAGGTGGTGGGCGATATCGCGAAAGACATCGAGCGGGTCTATGGCAAGGAGCGACTCCTGGTCGAGATTGCCAGCGCTTCGATCGACGATCCATCCGGGCGCATCTGCGATGTCATTTTCCCAATCGCCGGCAAGGACAAACTGGCGGCGATCATCAAGGAAAGCCAGGCAAAGGGCGCCTTGGATCGGCGGATCTACAAGGTGATGCGGAGGTCATGGGCCAATCATTATCGCCGTATGCTGCCAAGCCTGCTTTCGGCACTGGAGTTCCGGTCGAACAACGCCGTGTGGCGTCCGGTGCTGGCGGCCCTGGACTGGATCAGAAGCAAAGTGGATGATGGATGCCGCTACGTGCCGCCGCACGCAGTGCCGGTCGACGAGGTCATTCCGGCGAGATGGCGCAGTTCCGTCATTGATGAAGAGGGGCGCGTAAACCGGATCAGTTATGAGCTTTGTGTCCTCGCGCAACTGCGCGATCGCATCCGTTCTAAGGAAATCTGGGTTGTCGGGGCGGACCGATACCGCAATCCCGATGACGATCTTCCCAAGGACTTCGATGCGCGGCGAGAAGCATATTACACAGGATTGAACCTGACGGCGGATGCGCGTGCATTTTCAAGCGCCATCCGGGAAGAGCTTGCTCAGGAACTGTTGCTCCTCAATGCCAATATTCCCCGGAACGACAAGGTTCGGCTGCTGTGGCGCGGCGAGAACCGTATATCTCTCACCCCGTTCAAACCCTTGCCCGAACCCAGGGGTCTCGCCTCGATCAAGACCGAGATCGGCCAACGCTGGCCGATGACCGGGCTGCTCGACGTACTGAAGGAGGCTGCCCTTGATACGGGACTTCTCGAAGCGTTCGAAACATCGGCCTCGCGTGTTGCACTGCCGAAAACCGCGCTGGATCAACGTCTCCTGCTATGCCTCTACGGCCTGGGAACGAATGCCGGGCTCAAGCGGATCGCCGGCGCCACCCCCGATGTCAGCTATGAAGAGCTGCTGCATGTCCATCGCCGCTTCGTTCATGCCGCGGCGCTCAAGGAGGCGTGTGCCAGGGTTGCGAATGCGACCCTGGCAATCCGCAATGCTGCAGTCTGGGGGGACGCCGGCACGGCCTGTGCGTCAGATTCCACAAAGTTCGGAGCCTGGGATCGCAACCTGATGACGGAATGGCATGCGCGTTATGGTGGACGGGGCGTCATGATCTACTGGCATGTCGAACGACGCGCGACATGCGTCTATTCCCAGCTCAAGCGCTGCTCTTCCTCCGAGGTCGCCTCCATGATCGAGGGCGTGCTGCGCCATTGCACCGACATGGAAATCCAGCGACAATATGTTGATAGTCATGGCCAAAGCGCGGTTGGCTTTGCATTTTGCCGGCTTCTCGGATTTGAGCTTGCACCCCGCCTGAAAGCGATCGCTCGCCAGAAGCTGGCTCTTCCCGATGTCGGCATGCGAACGCGGCTTCCCCACTTGCAGCCGATCCTCTCCAGTCCGATCAACTGGGATGAGATCGAGCAGCAATATGACGAGATGGTCAAATATGCAGCCGCGATGCAGACAAAAACCGCCGACCCGGAGGCGATCCTGCGCCGGTTTAGCCGCTCCGAGGTGATGCACCCGACCTACAAGGCGTTGAGTGAGCTGGGCCGCGCGGTCAAGACGATCTTCCTGTGCCGGTATCTGCGCGAGGAGTCCTTCCGCCGCGAAATTCATGAAGGCCTGAATGTCGTTGAAAACTGGAACAGTGCCAATGGGTTCGTTTTCTTCGGCAAGGGCGGCGAGATCGCCACTAACCGCATCGATGAGCAGCAGCTCTCGGTCCTGGCGCTACATTTGCTGCAAGCGTCGCTTGTCTATGTGAACACCCGAATGCTTCAGAGCGTGCTGGTGGAACCGAAATGGACGGGCCGGAT
This sequence comes from Sphingobium limneticum, assembly GCF_008710165.1. Classification (NCBI taxonomy): domain Bacteria; kingdom Pseudomonadati; phylum Pseudomonadota; class Alphaproteobacteria; order Sphingomonadales; family Sphingobiaceae; genus Sphingobium; species Sphingobium limneticum. The sequence goes on from NZ_VYQA01000055.1 coordinate 2,918, forward strand.
GACGCCGGATGATTATCGCGGCCTCACACCGCTGATTTACAGCCACGTCAATCCTTATGGCCGCTTCGACCTCGATCTGAATAGCCGGATCGATTTTGGGCGGCTTGCTGCCTGACCGGGGCCTTTCCGCTCGCACCATTTGGGTGCACCCGAACGTGACGATCGGAAGTGACATATACGACATGTCACAAAAGGGTGGTTCCGTCACCAATGTTACTGTACGAGGGCAAAGCCACCCTAATGTGACGGATTTGCCCATGACCCGCGTCGGCTACGCCCGCGTCAGCACCATCGACCAGGATCTCGACATCCAGGTTGCCCGGTTGAAGGCAGCGGGCTGTGAAATCCTCCGCTCCGAAACAGGCTCGGGCGCATCGCGCACTGGACGCACGGAGCTTGAGACGATCATGCAGTTCCTGCGCGCCGATGACGAACTCGTCGTCCTGCGTCTCGATCGGCTCGGTCGCTCCACACGCGATGTTCTCAATCTGGTTCATGAACTCGACCAGAAGGGAGCCTCATTGCGGGTGCTTGAGCCGGAGGTGACGACGGCCGGAAGCATGGGGCGGATGGTGATCACCATTCTGGGCATGGTCGCGGACATGGAACTGACGTTCATCAAGGACCGGCAGCGCGCCGGGATCGAGGCGGCGCGCGCCGAAGGCGTCTACAAAGGCCGGAAGAAAAACATCGATGACGATGAAATCCGACGCCGGATCACCGCCGGCGCGAGCAAGGCCAGCGTCGCGCGCGACCTCAAGATCTCAAGAATGACCGTCTATCGGGCGCTTGACGTCATTCCTTCAAGGATCGGGCTGCCGGAAAAGCCGCCTTCTGTCACCATCGCCCTGCATCTGACCATCGAGAACTTCAACAAGCATGGTCGTGGCAGAAAGCCCGCTCGCGAGCGCATTGAGGCGATGCTGGAGCGGGATTACCAGATGCAAAAGACCGGGAACTGCGATTACACGCTGACCGTCGCCTATGATCAGGGTGCCGATGGCGTCAGCCTCGATGATGAGATCGCATCTCTCCAGACAGAGATGTTCAACATCGCAGAGAGCTACAGGTGCTCGATCGAGACCGATGTTTACGAGATTGGAGGACAAGAGCGAGCCTGGTAGATCGCCATGTTCAATCTTTGTTCTTCAACATGGCCAAAATCGCAGCTTCGGGCCGACTGGGCC
>NZ_VYQA01000056.1:0-3676 GCF_008710165.1 Sphingobium limneticum
GTGCGCCTTGTGGAGAGAGCTTTTGGCATTGGGCCCTCGGCGCTGACGGAGGCCATGGGCATGCTCAACCACCATTTCGCAGCAGCCGCCTGATCGGCGCAGAGCGACAGCCTACCTCTGACTGCCGCCAATCTTTGCAACAGAGCCCTTCAATGTGCCGATCGTCATGATCAGCGCGGCGTCCCCTTCGGTATCCAGATGCGCATTGGGTTCATCGAGAATGAGGATGGCGGGATCGCCAAAAACCGCACGCGCTAAGGCGATGCGCTGAGCCTGGCCGGCGGAGATGCCTTTGCCGCCCGGTTTCAGCTGATGGTCATATCCATCGGATAGCCGGCGGATCAGCATGTCGGCGCCGACCTTGGATGCGGCGACGATCACGGCTGCATCCAGTGCGGGCTTGTCCTGTTCCAGTTCGATAGAAAAACGGGCGATATTGTCGGCGATGGAACCTGCCAGCAGCGCGGAATCCTGGGGGAGGTAGCCGATATGACGGGCGAGCAGTTCCGGATCCCAATCCTGCGCGTGGGAGCCATCGAAACTTATTTTGCCGCGATCAGGCAGAAGCGCGCCGGCCATCGCGCGGACCAGTGTGGATTTGCCTGCCCCGCTGGGGCCGATCACTGCAATGATCTCACCTGCTGCTATGCAGAAACTGACATTTTGAAGCAGCGCGCCATCCTGCCCGTCGCTCATCACGCTGACATTTTCGACGCTGATGTGCCCCAGTGGTGCGGGCAGTGCGGTTTTCACGCTTCCGGTGGCATGGGTTGCCAGCAAGGCCTGAATATCACGATATTGCTGCCGGGCCTGAATCAGGGGCTTCCATGTACCGATAAGCTGTTCGATGGGCTGGAGTGCGCGTGCGATTAAAAAGGATGCCGCGAAAATCGCACCTGCCGATATGAGGTTGTCGATGACCAGCAAGGCCCCTAAGCCAAGAGCCAGGGATTGCAGCGCCAATCTGATAAACTTGCTGAGCGCCAGAAAGCTGCCGGCGGACAGGCCAGCTTGCGCCTGCGTCGCTATCATCGCCTCGCGCTGGCGCAACTGGCGGGTTACCAGCGCACGGCGCATCCCCAGCGCCCTTATGGTCTCGCTTGCACCCAGCAAGGCATCCTGGTTGGTATAGGATATATTCGCAGCCAGCTGAGCCTGTTCGACCTTGCCCCGCGTCGATCGTGCGGTTGCAAAGGCGACCAGAGGCAGGAGGCAGCATCCGGTAAAGGCTAAAATGCCGATCCATGGATGGACCAAAAAGCAGATTAGCAGATAGATGGGGATCCATGGCGCGTCAAACAGGGCAAGAGTTGCCGGGCCTGTCAAGGTCGCGCGGAGCGCATCGAAATCGCGAAGCGCTTGGCGTAGGCCCGGCCAGTCCGGTCGCCCGAAACTGGTATCGAGCAAGACCGGAGCAACCATCATGTCGAGTCTGACGCCGGCCCGGGCGAGCAACCGCATCCGCGTTCTGTCCAGAAATGCAAGCGTGGCCAGCGCGAAAAGTAATATCAGCGTCAGAAACAGAAGCGTTTGTAATCCGCGTGTCGGGACGACACGATCATAAACCTGCAACATATAGATTGTTGGGATGATGTAGAGGATATTAACAAGTGCACTAAAAATTGCGGCTTTGAAAAAATATTTATTTATTGAATATATCATCATAGAATTGTTCGAATAGTATAATTTTTATAAATGATATTTGATGACATATCAAATTATACTATAAATAGTTCAGAGCTACCGGTATTGCGATGCTCGAAATATCCAGTGTTGATATAATGTTCGGTCAATGCATCGATATCCGTGCCGAAAGCTGCGCTCAGGTCAGGATTGACTGATGCATAAGCGAGTGCATCGAAGGCATAAAGCTGCCTTCCCTCGGTTCGACCGGCCGCCACATAATGCCAGGCTGCCATGTCATCATCATTGCCAAAGGCTGTAATCAGATCGGCATTGGAAGCAATATAGCGCAGGCCGTCGAAACTGTCGGCCGAACGCCCCTCGGCAAAGCCGGTTTCGATATAATGGCGCGTCGCGGCCTGAATATCCGTGCCAAAGGCGGCCGACAGGTCCGAATAGGATGCAGCATATTGCAAACCATCGAAATTGTCGATGCTACGTCCTTCGGTTCGACCGGTCGCCACATAATGCCAAGCCGCCATGCCGTCGTCATTGCCGAACGCTGTGATCAGGTCGGCATTGGACGCGATATATCGTAGGCCGTCGAAGCTGTCGGCCGACCGTCCTTCAGCCAAGCCGGCCTCGATATAATGGCGTGTTGCGGCCTGCGCATCGACGCCAAATGCAGCCGCCAGATCCGCATGGGATGCAGCATATTGCAGACCGTCGAAACTGTCGATGCTTCGTCCTTCGACCTTGCCTGCCGCAATATAATGCCAGGCGGCCAAGTCGTCGTCATTGCCAAAGGCTGTAATCAAATCGATATTTGAAGCGATGTAGCGCAGGCCGTCGAAGCTGTCGGCCGACCGTCCCTCGGCAAAGCCGGTTTCGATATAATGACGCGTCGCGGCGTGAGCATCCGTGCCAAAGGCGGCCGACAGGTCGGCATGGGATGCGATATATTGCAGCCCGTTGAAACCCTTGGCGTCACGCCCTTCGGCAAAGCCGCTACCGACATAATGGAGCATGGCTGCCTGCGGATTCGTGCCGAACGCAGTCAGCAAATCCGCATGCGACGCCGCGTAACGCAAACCGTCAAATGCCGACAGGCTAGTTGCTAAGGTGTCGAAAGCGAGATTTTCTCCTGCAAAGGATATCCGCTCGACATTGGCGATCCGGCTCGCGCCCTCTTCTCCCACCAGATAGGTCCATCCGTTTGCGGCGATGAAATTGTAAGTTGACCGGGCGCCCGTCAGGATCAAAGTGTCGATCCCTGCCCCGCCATCCACAATGTTGTTGCCGGCGCCTGGCTCCAGCCTGTCGTCACCGGCACCGCCGTTCAACTGGTCATGCCCTTCGCTGCCGACCAGCCAGTCATTCCCAGCATAGCCATTGATTATGTCATTGCCCGCAAGGCCAAGCAGATAATTATTGCCCGTGTCGCCTTCCATGCGGTCGTCGCCTACGGTGCCGGCCCAGTCATTATCCTTGACGGTCACGGTCACGATACTGCTGTCCGAACCGGAAGAGAATATTTGGCCGCTGGCAGTGACCTTAAATGCCAAGGTTTCGTCGCCTTCGATCGACAGGTCATCAACCACGCCGATGTTCGGCAGGCTGATAACATAATCGCCGGCCGGGGATTTCGAAACGCTGTAGAATCCGTTGTAGCTAGGTACGTTGACTTCGCTTGCCGTCATGATCGAATTCGCCGCATCGAATGCCAGCGTGACCGTTCCGGAATAGCTGCTGATATTCTGCAACGTCAGCGTAGTGACGAGCGAATTGCCGGATCCTTCGCTGATTGTCCCGCTGATGTTCGTATAGGCAGTCGCGCCTAGCTTCTTGTCGACGATCTCGAAGCTTGTGGCGATCCCCATGTTGGCGAGTTGCCACATGCTGTAAGAAGAATAATTTCCTGCTTTATCGTACACATAAACAGTATCTATGGTATATGTGCCTGCGCCCGAGCTTGCGGCGATATAGGAGCTTTGCGACGAATATCCATCGGCGAAGCTGTCGTTATAATCATTGGCATACAAGCCAGACGTGT
>NZ_VYQA01000057.1:0-3649 GCF_008710165.1 Sphingobium limneticum
TCACTGTTGCCAGTGCTGATGTTGATGGTGGGACTCTTAAGCGCGATAAGAGCAATTAGGACTGGTTAGCTCCATGCGTTACCGCACTTCCACATCCAGCCTATCAACGTCGTGGTCTACGACGGCTCGAAGAAATCTTATCTTGAGGGAGGCTTCCCGCTTAGATGCTTTCAGCGGTTATCCCGTCCATACATAGCTACCCTGCTGCGCCACTGGCGTGACGACAGGTACACCAGAGGTATGTTCAACCCGGTCCTCTCGTACTAGGGTCAACTCCTCTCAAATTTCGACGCCCACGGCAGATAGGGACCAAACTGTCTCGCGACGTTCTGAACCCAGCTCACGTACCACTTTAATTGGCGAACAGCCAAACCCTTGGGACCTGCTCCAGCCCCAGGATGTGATGAGCCGACATCGAGGTGCCAAACGATTCCGTCGATATGAGCTCTTGGGAATCATCAGCCTGTTATCCCCGGCGTACCTTTTATCCGTTGAGCGATGGCCCTTCCACGAGGGACCACCGGATCACTATGACCGACTTTCGTCTCTGCTCGACTTGTCAGTCTCGCAGTCAGGCGGGCTTATGCCATTGCACTCTAACAGACGGTTTCCAACCGTCCTGAGCCCACCATCGCGCGCCTCCGTTACTCTTTAGGAGGCGACCGCCCCAGTCAAACTACCCACCACAGAGGGTCCCTGTACCGGATAACGGTACGAGGTTAGACATCAGAAAACAGCAGGGTGGTATTTCACCTATGGCTCCACATCAACTGGCGTCGATGCTTCAAAGCCTCCCACCTATGCTACACAGCTCTTTCCTAATGCCACTCTGAAGTTGCAGTAAAGGTGCACGGGGTCTTTCCGTCTAACCGCGGGTACTCCGCATCTTCACGGAGAATTCAATTTCGCTGAGCATATCCTGGAGACAGTGGGGAAGTCGTTACGCCATTCGTGCAGGTCGGAACTTACCCGACAAGGAATTTCGCTACCTTAGGACCGTTATAGTTACGGCCGCCGTTTACCTGGGCTTCAATTCAGTGCTTGCACACCTCCTCTTAACCTTCAGGCACCGGGCAGGCGTCAGGCCCTATACGTCGTCTTGAAGCCGACTTAGCAGAGCCCTGTGTTTTTGCTAAACAGTCGCTACCCCCTGGCCTGTGCCCCCCACAAGTGCTTGCGCATATGTGGGGCCTCCTTCTTCCGAAGGTACGGAGGCAATTTGCCGAGTTCCTTCAGGATACTTCTCTCAAACGCCTTGGTATACTCTACCATTCCACCTGTGTCGGTTTAGGGTACGGTCTATACGGAGGGGCTATTTCCTGGGACAACTTCACTGCCAGGAGCAATCCAATAAGCCCTGACAATTTACGCCATCCGTCACACACCTCCAGGCCCACGAATATTAACGTGGTTCCCATCGACTACCCCCTTCGGGCTCGTCTTAGGGGCCGGCTTACCCTGCTCAGATTAGCTTTAAGCAGGAACCCTTGGAATTTCGGCGACAGTGCATCTCACACTGTTAATCGCTACTCATGTCTGCATTCGCACTTCCGATACCTCCACGACCCATTACCAGATCGCTTCAACGGCCTACGGAACGCTCCGCTACCGCTCAGCACTAAGTGCTGAACCCTAAGCTTCGGTGCACGTCTTGAGCCCCGTTACATCTTCGCCGCAGGATCTCTTATTTAGACCAGTGAGCTGTTACGCTTTCTTTAAAGGATGGCTGCTTCTAAGCCAACCTCCTGGTTGTTTTGGAAATCCCACATGCTTTCCCACTTAGACGTGACTTGGGGACCTTAGCTGTAGGTTAGGGCTGTTTCCCTTTTGACGACGGACCTTAGCACCCGCCGTCTGTCTGCCGGACTAGACTCGTTGGTATTCGGAGTTTGGTTAGTATTGGTAGATCTCGCGACCCCCGCAACCATCCAGTGCTCTACCCCCAACGGCAAATATCCGACGCTCTACCTCAATAGATTTCGCGGAGAACCAGCTATTTCCCGGCTTGATTGGCCTTTCACCCCTAAGCACAACTCATCCGACAATTTTTCAACATTGAACGGTTCGGTCCTCCAGTGCGTGTTACCGCACCTTCAACCTGGTCATGCATAGATCGCCGGGTTTCGGGTCTAATGCATCAAACTATGGTCGCCCTATTCAGACTCGCTTTCGCTGCGCCTACACCTAACGGCTTAAGCTTGCTTGATACACTAAGTCACAGACCCATTATGCAAGAGGTACGCGGTCAGGTCTCAAGGACCCTCCCACTGCTTGTAGGCATCCGGTTTCAGGTACTGTTTCACTCCCCTCATCGGGGTGCTTTTCACCTTTCCCTCACGGTACTGGTTCACTATCGGTCATGTACGAGTATTTAGGCTTGGAGGGTGGTCCCCCCATGTTCAGACAGAGTTTCACGTGCTCCGCCCTACTCAAGTCCTGAGATATCATTTTCGCATACGGGGCTGTCACCCGCTATGGCCAGACTTTCCAGACTGTTCTGCTAACTATATCCCAGGCGCTGGCCTGGTCCGCGTTCGCTCGCCACTACTAACGGAATCTCGGTTGATGTCTTTTCCTCCGGGTACTGAGATGTTTCAGTTCTCCGGGTTCGCTTCACCAAAGCCTATTTTATTCAGCTTAGTGATACCTCTCCCATTTAACACGGGACCAGCCAAATTCCCCGAAAGGAACTTACTGGGCCAGTCTTAAATGGTGAAGGTGGGTTATCCCATTCGGAAATCGCGGGATCAAAGCTTGCTCACAGCTCCCCCACGCTTATCGCAGCGTGCCACGTCCTTCATCGCCTGTACATGCCAAGGCATTCACCAGATGCCCTTACCTCACGCTTGAGAGTCCACACCACCAACATCAGCACTGGAGAAGCACTGAAGCGGCTTGTATCGGTGTGGTTATTAAACTCAGCCAGATAATCTTGTGTGTACAACACCGAACTGACCTTCATCCGTCTGCCTTGCGGCAAACGCACAAAAACCAATCCCATGTCGCCACGGCATCGATTAAAAAACCCATTCACAATGTCAAAGAGGCGCACAACGTGCGCCATATCACCGGACGTATCCGGTAAACCGCTACTCTTCATCTCTGGAAATTGTCCGCTGCGCGCAATCGCTGCGCAGTTTTCAGTGCTGCTCCGCGATAGATCGCTGCGCAGTTGCTTGGTGGAGCTTATCGGGATCGAACCGATGACCTGATGCTTGCAAAGCAACCGCTCTCCCAGCTGAGCTAAAGCCCCCAGCCAAGCAATTGGTGGGCCGGGGAGGAGTTGAACCTCCGACCTCACGCTTATCAGGCGTGCGCTCTAACCACCTGAGCTACCGGCCCGGTGCCCGCAGGCTGCTTTTTACAGCAGCGCGAGGCGCTCGAAAGCCTGCCAGGCAGATACGCTCTGCTGCCAGAGCGTATTTTCCAGTGATGAAGGGACATGAGGACGGCGGCAATGTTCTTTGGAAATGACGAAGCTCTTCTGATGTCTAGCATCAGCGCTTTCGTCACGATCCTTAGAAAGGAGGTGATCCAGCCGCAGGTTCCCCTACGGCTACCTTGTTACGACTTCACCCCAGTCGCTAAACCCACTGTGGTCGCCTGCCTCCTTGCGGTTAGCTCAACGCCTTCGAGTGAATCCAACTCC
>NZ_VYQA01000058.1:0-2872 GCF_008710165.1 Sphingobium limneticum
TCGCGACCATAGCGGCGGACGGATCGTCGATCAGCGGCACGGGCGAGGTTGGCGCGACCATCACCGTTCGCGACGCGTCGGGTGTGATCATCGGCACGACGGTTGTCGACGATGACGGCAATTATCTCTTCCCGCTCAGCCCGGCGCGCGTCGATGGCGAGGTGCTGAGCATCACCCAAAGCGATGTGGCCGGCAACGTGTCGACCGGTGTGACGGTTACGGCGGACGATACGACGCCGCCGCCTGCGCCCAGCGCCACGATCGACGGCACCGGCACGGTGGTGACGGGATCGGTAGTGACCGGTTCGGGCGTGGCTGGATCGACGATCGAAGTACGCGCGGCCGATGGTACGCTGCTGGGCAGCGGCGTGGTCGATGCGCAGGGCAATTATACCGTGACGCTCAACGCGCCGCAGGTGGATGGCGAATCCCTTGCCGTCACGCAGGTCGATCCTTCGGGCAACATATCCAACCCGACCGGCATCACGGCGCCCGACCTCACCCCGCCGGCCGCGCCAGTCGCGACCATAGCGGCGGACGGATCGTCGATCAGCGGCACGGGCGAGGTTGGCGCGACCATCACCGTTCGCGACGCGTCGGGTGTGATCATCGGCACGACGGTTGTCGACGATGACGGCAATTATCTCTTCCCGCTCATCCCGGCACGCGTCGATGGAGAGGTGCTGAGCATCACACAAAGCGACGTGGCCGGCAATGTATCGACCGGTGTGACGGTTACAGCGGACGATACGACGCCGCCACCCGCGCCGACCGCGGCTATCGACGATACCGGCGGGATCGTGACCGGCACGGGTGTCGCCGGATCGGCAGTCGAGGTGCGGACGGCAGGTGGCACCCTGCTGGGCACCGGTATCGTCAATGCACAGGGCAATTACAGTGTCGTGCTGACCCCGCCGCAACTGGATAGCGAGCCGCTGCGCGTCACCCAGGCGGATGGCTCCGGCAACATATCCGACCCGGCCAATGTGACGGCGCCCGACCTCACCGCACCAGAACCGCCAACTGCCACTATTGCCGGCGATGGCGCGTCGATGAGCGGTACGGGTGACATCGGTGCCACGATCATCATCACCGATCCAACCGGTCGGGAGATCGGCACGGCGATAGTTGATGGCTTCGGCTTCTGGAGCGCGCTGCTTACGTCGCCACAAGTACATGGCGAGCCGCTGACCGTGGTGCAGAGCGACGCGGCAGGCAATGTGTCGGACGAACTGCCGGTGACTGCCCCCAATCTGAATGGACCCGACGCGCCCGATCCTGTGACGGCGACCATCTCCCCCACTGGTGAGACGGTGTCTGGCACTGGCGAGATCGGCGCGACCGTGACCGTGACCGGGCCTGGCGGGCTGGCATTGGGATCGACGATCGTCGATGGGGATGGCAATTACAGCATCACCCTGGGCACCCCGCAGGCCAATGGCGAGAAGCTGGTCGTGATACAGACCGATACGGATGGAAACAGCTCCGTCCCTGTGATCCTGACCGCGCCCGATATCACCCCACCTCTTGCGCCGACCGCGCAGATCGATGCGACCGGTGCCGTCGTGACCGGATCGGGCGAGAAGGGCGCGACCATAACGGTGCGCGATGCCGGCGGTACAGTGATCGGCACCGCGACCGTCGATGGTCAGGGTCATTATGCGGCAGCATTGACCACGCCGCAGACCGACGGATCGCCCCTGAACGTCACCCAGACCGACGCGGCAGGCAATGAGTCCGGCCCGACCGCGATCGCGACGCCCGATCTGGAAGCGCCCGCTGCGCCGACTGGCACGGTCGAGCTTGACGGGAGTGCGGTGACCGGCACTGGCGAGGCGGGGGCGACGATCACCGTCACGGATGCCAATGGTGTGTCGCTGGGTAGCGTCACGGTCGACAATGACGGCAATTTCAGTGTGCCGTTGAACCCGGCGCTCACCAATGGCGAGCCGTTGACGTTGGTTCAGACCGATGCGGCCGGCAATGCGTCGAGCACCGTCGACATCGCCGCGCCCGACATTACGGCGCCCGATGCACCGACCGGCACCGTCACATCCGATGGTTCGGCCGTGACCGGTACTGGTGAGGCCGGGGCGACGATCCGCATCACCGATGCCGATGGCACGCTGCTGGGCACGACGACGGTGGGGGCCAATGGCGCCTATATCGTCATCCTTCCCACGCCGCAGTTGAATGGCGAGACGCTGGGCATCGTTCAGACCGATGCGGCGGGCAATGACTCGGCGCAGGCCGATGCCATTGCACCGGACGTTACCGCGCCGACCGCGCCGACGGGCACGATCGCGCCCGATGGTACGGAAGTTACGGGTACGGGTGAGGCGGGTGCGATCATCAGCATCACCAATGCGGCCGGGACCGTGCTGGGCACGGCGACCGTGGCGACCGACGGCAATTATAGCGTCACATTGACCGAGCCACAGGCCAATGGTCAGGCGCTGACATTGGTGCAGACGGACGGCGCAGGCAATGTGTCGCCGCAGGTGCCGATCACCGCGCCGGACATTACGGCACCCAATGCGCCGACCGGCACGGTTTCGACCGATGGCACGCTCGTGACCGGTACCGGTGAAGCCGGCGCCACGATCAGCATCACCAATGCGGCCGGGACCGTCATCGGCACGGCGACGGTGGCCGCCAATGGCAGCTATGCCGCCACGCTTGCGACGCCGCAGCTGAATGGCGAGACGCTGGGCATTACGCAGGCGGATGGCGCCGGCAATGTGTCGGTCCGGGTGCCGACGATCGCGCCCGACGTCACGGCGCCGGTCGCGCCGACCGGCACGATCAGCGGCGACGGCGCGGTGGTGAGCGGCAGCGGTGAGGCTGGCGCGACGATCAGCGTGACCAATGC
>NZ_VYQA01000059.1:0-2771 GCF_008710165.1 Sphingobium limneticum
CGGGTTGGATATGTTGCCCGAAGGATCGACCTGCGTGACGGCAAGGGATTCGCCATCCACCTGCGGCGCGTTGAGCGTCACGGTATAATTGCCCTGCGCATCGACCACGCCGCTGCCCAGCAGCGTACCATCGGCCGCGCGCACTTCGATCGTCGATCCAGCCACACCCGAACCGGTCACTACCGATCCCGTCACCACCGTGCCGGTGCCGTCGATCGTGGCGCTGGGCGCAGGCGGCGGCGTCGTATCGTCCGCCGTCACCGTCACACCGGTCGACACGTTGCCGGCCACGTCGCTCTGGGTGATGCTCAGTACCTCGCCATCGACCCGTGCCGGGCTGAGCGGGAAGAGATAATTGCCATCATCGTCGACAACCGTCGTGCCGACGATCGCACCCGACGCGTCGCGAACGGTGATGGTCGCGCCAACTTCGCCCGTGCCGCTGATCGACGATCCGTCCGCCGCTATGGTCGCGACTGGCGCGGCCGGCGGCGTGAGATCGGGCGCCGTGATGCCGGTCGGGTTGGATATGTTGCCCGAAGGATCGACCTGCGTGACGGCAAGGGGTTCGCCATCCACCTGCGGCGCATTGAGCGTCACTGTATAATTGCCCTGCGCATCGACCACGCCGCTGCCCAGCAACGTACCATCGGCCGCGCGCACTTCGATCGTCGATCCAGCCACGCCCGAACCGGTCACCACCGATCCCGTCACCACCGTGCCGGTGCCGTCGATCGTGGCGCTGGGCGCAGGCGGCGGCGTCGTATCGTCCGCCGTCACCGTCACACCGGTCGACACATTGCCGGCCACGTCGCTCTGGGTGATGCTCAGTACCTCGCCATCGACCCGTGCCGGGCTGAGCGGGAAGAGATAATTGCCATCATCGTCCACGACCGTCGTGCCGATGATCGCACCCGATGCGTCCCGAACGGTGATGGTCGCGCCAACTTCGCCCGTGCCGCTGATCGACGATCCGTCCGCCGCTATGGTCGCGACCGGTGCGGCCGGCGGGGTGAGGTCGGGCGCCGTGATGCCGGTCGGGTTGGATATGTTGCCAGCCGGGTCCGCCTGCGTCACGTTCAATGGCTCGCTGTCCACCTGCGGCGTGGTCAGCGTGACGGTGTAATTGCCCTGCGCGTCCACCACGCCATTGCCCAGCAACGTGCCATCGGCCGCGCGCACCTCGACCGTCGATCCGGCCACACCCGTACCGGTTACCACCGTGCCGGTGCCGTCGATGGTCGCGACAGGCGCAGGTGGCGCCGTCAGGTCGGGCGCGGTGACCGGAATGACGGCCGATTCATTGCCCGCCGCATCGCTTTGCGTGACGTCGAGCACTTCGCCATCGACCCGCGCCGGATCGAGATCGACACTATAATTGCCATCATCGCCCACTCTCGTCGTGCCGATGATCGCACCCGACGCGTCGCGAACGATGATGGTCGCGCCGACCTCGCCCGTGCCGCTGATCGACGACCCATCGGTTGCGATGGTCGCGCTCGGTGCTGCCGGCGCCGTCAGGTCAGGCGCGCTGATGGCCGTCGGATCGGACACATTGCCAGCCGCATCGATCTGCGTGACCGACAGCGGTTCGCCTTCGACCAGAGGCGGTGACAAGGTCACGCTATAGCTGCCATCGGGCCGCACAATGTCGCTGCCGAGCAACGTGCCCAGCGCATCGCGCACCTCAACGATCGCGCCCGGCTCTCCGGACCCGCTCACCGTCGCACCATTGCCCGAGATGCTGGCCCCCGGTGCAGCGGGTGCATCCAGATCGGGCGCAACTATGGCGGTGGGCGTCGATTCATTGCCGGCCGCATCGGCCTGCGTCACGGTCAGCGCTTCGCCATTGGTCTGGGGTATGTCCAGCGTGGCGGCGTAGGTGCCGTTGCCCTGCACCACAGCCGTACCGACCAACAGGCGGGCAGCATTATAAATGCGGATGGTGGCGCCCGGTTCGCCCGTACCGGTAACGGAAAGCCCGTCGTTGCCGATGACAGCGATCGGCGCCTGGGGCGCGGTGCCGTCGGCGGCGGTCACGAATACGGGATCCGACACATTGCCGGCCCCATCTGTCTGGCTGACGGTCAGGCGCTCGCCATTATTCTGCGGCGGGCTGAGTGCGATCGTAAAGCTACCATCCCCGCCGACATGACCGGTGCCCAGCACCGTTCCAGCCGAGTCATAGACGTTGATAATGGCGCCAGGCTCACCGGTGCCTGTCAGGCTCGTCGCGGTTTCCAGCGCAACCGAAGGCGCATCAGGCGCCGTCAGGTCGGGCGCGATCGCCACAGCGGGCGGTGAAACATTCCCGGCCGCGTCAACCTGCGTAACCGTCACCGTCTCGCCATTTTCGAGGGGCGTATCGAGGTCGATGGCATAGTTGCCGTCCGCATCGGCAACCCCGCTGCCGATCAAAACGCCCGCCGCATTGCGGATCTGTACCGTGGCATTGGTTTCTGCGGTGCCAGAACACACCGTCCCCGTCGCATTCAGCCGAGCAGTGGGCGGCGCCGGCGCATCAGTGTCAGCGTCAGCATCGGCGTCGGCATCTGCATCTGCATCTGCATCTGCATCTGCATCTGCATCTGCATCTGCATCTGCATCTGCATCTGCATCTGCATCTGCATCCGCATCCGCATCCGCATCCGCATCCGCATCCGCATCCGCATCCGCATCCGCATCCGCATCCGCATCCGCATCCGCATCCGCATCCGCATCCGCATCCGCATCCGCATCCGCATCCGCATCCGCATCCGCATCCGCATCCG